>CP013703.1:318700-637401 GCA_001563305.1 methanogenic archaeon mixed culture ISO4-G1 | reverse complement strand
CCGGCGACATCGAACTTCATGATGTAGACAACCTTTCCGTATGTAACGGGTGCGGCTGCTCCCTCTTCGTAGTTCTTTGTTGCACCGCTGGAGACCTTGAGGGCGGCTCCGGTGACATCGAAGTTGGCGTTCTTGTCGGAAATCTCGAAGGTGGTTCCGGACTCGATGGTGAGTGCGTATCCCTTCATGAGGTTGGTGGTCTCAGCGACGACGAGCTTACCTGTGGTAAGGGTGATGTTGACAACCTTATCGGTCTTAGCCGTATCGGAGGCCTTGTCGATTACGAAGTATCCGGGTGCACCCTCAGTAGCGCCTGCCTTGTTGGTGGCTCCCTTGAGGATGATGGTGGTTCCCTTGGACTCGGCATCGATCGCCATTGTCGAGGTGACTGTGGCGGTGGTGGGAGTCGCGGGCGGCTCAGGCTCATCTGTGTTGTAGATTGAGTTGTGAGTGATGGTTCCCTTCATCTTCTTGAAGATTACATTGACATCGGCAGTCTTGGATGTGACCTCGATGTTTCCTTCAAGGTTGTTGACACTTACAGTTGCCTTGGCGCTGATGTTTCCAACGACTTTTGCGGAAGCTCCAGATGCATCCACACCGGCATCGGTGGTAATGTTTCCGTTCACTGTTCCGGTCACGTTGACGGCTCCCTTTGCAGTGATGTTGCCGTCCTTGGTGGTTCCGGATACAACCACGGTGTTGGCATCGAGGTTTCCAGAGAGCGTTCCCTTGATCTCAACGGCTCCCTTTGCGGTGATGTCTCCAGTGACAGTTCCTGCGATGTACATGTCCTCAGAACCGACTGCAAGAGGTCCGGAATAGGTCGCACCAGTAGCAACGAACGGGTATTCGCCGTCGTATGTTCCGCTGTAGACTGTGACGGTTCCGGTGTTGACGAACTCTCCGCCCTCAACGTACATTGCCGCTCCGGATTCGATGAACAGTTCCTTGATCTTATCCGTGTATGTAGCATCGGCCTTGTTGTTCTCAAGATCATAGATCTTGGTCTTTGTGTGATCGAGTGTTTCCCAAACGGTAAGACCTCCGGAAACGGCTGTCGTGGTCTTCGTCCCATCATAACTGACGGTGATAGTGGCATTTCCGTTCCTCAGAGACATCGTGTACTTGTCATCGACCTGAGAAGGCGTGATGGTTCCCTCGAACACTCCGGATGCGTCTGCAACAGAGTATGTTTCTGCATCGGTCGCATTCATAGTGAACGTGACTGTAGCTTTGACGGTAGATGTGCCGTCCAGCTTGAATACAGGATCGTCAGTGATGATCACGGTAGCAACCCTGAGTTTGGAAGCGGTCACGTCACCATCAGCGGTAATTACAAGTCTGTCGTTATCATCCGCAACGAGTTCGTCGTTCTCCTTTGCCAGAACAGTTATGGTCCCGTTGTTCGTAAATGTTCCATTCGAGTTGATTATTGCACCGCCGTAATCTTCGCCCTCGACTCCATACACATACATTGTTCCCGAATTGGTGAATGTACCGGAGTTGATAATCTCTCCATAGATCTTCGATGTTCCAGTTACGGTAACCTCTGCTGCCTTGTCGACACAGAATCCATCTCCGTCTTCATACAGAATAAGATCCTTCAATTCGAGAGTAGACTGCTTATCGATGGTAATTTCGTCAGTTCTGAGCTTACCATCTATCAAGACGTCAGACTCATTGCTGATAGAAAGTTCTGAGTTAACATCTCCAGTGACGAACATATCGGTCTTTTGGACGTTCGTCAAGCCAGTCAAAATAGCCTTGTATCCTGCCTTGATGATAGCAGATCCAGTTGAACTCATGATACTGAAATTCACTGCGTCCACACCAACTCCTTTAGCATCTGCATAAAGCTCCGACGATACCATACTGATACTGACAGCTCCGATGGCGATTACATCTTCTGCATCGTATCCAAGCGTGGGGAGGACGACCGCAGAAATGGCTGAGTTATAAACAGTGAGGTTGCCTTCGATTCCAATTCCTGCAATCTTTGCCCCTGCAAGAACGTCCTCCGTCCATGCAGTGCTGGATCCGGTGATGTTGATGGCCAACTCAATCTGGTTGATGTTGAGATCGCCATCGTTGTAGAACACAAAAGATCCATCATTCATAAGGTCTGCGGGGATTGCGGATGCATCGACGTTGATCGTAAGTGATCCCTCGTCCGAACCGATTGTGCTGATGTTGCCAAACAGCCTGAAATCGGCAGTGGGTGCGTATGAGATGACATTCGCTCCGTCTGCCGCGATAGTCACGAGTTCGTCAGCAATCTGACCGAAATTGTACGTTCCGCTGTAATTATTCAAGGTGAGTTTGCCCTCTTTGTAGGACCATGTTCCGGTAGAGGAGTCCTTTCCTGCAATCCTATCGAAAGCACTGAATGTCGTGCCGTTGATATCCGCTCCGCTGTAGACGGTAACTGCCTTTCCGGTATTGTTCACATTGGCAACATCAACGACTGCACCGTCATTAATAGTAACAGACTTGGCAGAGTGAACATCGAAGGTTCCGAGTCCAGTGACCGTCCCGTTGATCTCAACATCGATGTTTGCTCCGATGGTGAGTGAACATCCGTCAGCAATGGTGAGTGACTTTGCGTCTCCCGCCTCGATGATGACCTTAGCGGAACCTGTTGCTGCTCCGTATGTGATGCTTACATCTCCCTCGACCGTTCCGCTGATCTTTGCGACCGCGTCCTTGTCGAGAATGATGTCTCCGGCAATCCACTCCTGAGCATTGATGATGATTGATCCCTTGGTAACAGTCAGTGTTCCACAGAAGTCCTGAAGCTCGAATGTCTGTGTGGTGGTTCCATCCGTTGTCTTGACGACTCCAGAGATGGATGCCATGTTGGTGAATGTGACGGATCCGTTATCCTTGACGGTGAGGGTGTCGAATTCGACCTCATCCGCTGCACCTGCCTGGAAGACGACATCGGCTGTGATGGCGGCTGTCGGAAGTGCGGTGATAGCGTCATCCACATTATAGATGACGGTACCGGATACGGGAATGACTGTCTCAGATGCATCTCCGTCAACGATATCCACGGGATCGGTCGTCGGCTTGGGGATCTCCTTGTCACCGGAAACGATCTTCGCGGTAGAGTTGGCAGTGAAGAAGTTCAGAGCGTTGAAGTCGGTGAATGACCCGCCGGCAATCGAGACTTTCGTAACGACCGCGGGTTTCTCAAACTCGTACTCTCCTGTTCCGTTGTTGTAGAACATGACGTCGTCGATGACTTTTCCGCTGAATGTTCCTGCGTTGATGGCCATCTCGGTTCCTACAGTGTATCCGTATTCCTTGGCAACATCGGCACCATAGTAGATGGCTCCGACGGTTCCATTGAATGTTCCGCCGTTGATGATGATCTTCGACATGGAAACAGGCTTACCAACGATTCCAGTTCCTGCGTTGATGGACTGGGTGTAGTAGTTGCCAGTGGTTGTTGTACCGGACCCGTTGATTCCAGCGTAGTCTGCGTATACGGTGTCAGTAGTTCCATATGCTGCAAGGACTGCAAACTGGTCCTTCTCATTGGCAATTACAGTTACGCCAGGGTTGATGGTTGTGATACCGGAAGCGGTGAGGAATCCTACCATGTAGTTGTGAGTGGCGGGTCCTCCTGCTGCTGCGGTAGTGGCTCCAGTGAGATCCAGAGTCAATTCAGATCCAGACTTACCAAGCGTTGCAGGACCGTTTGTCTGGATCATTGCGAATGCAACATCCTTAGAGCCCTTGTCTGCGTATCCGCCTGTGTATGCCTTGAGCGTTCCGTTGTAGATGGTGAGGATCTCATTGGATTCGAGATCGAACATCTTGTTCTGTGCCGAGGTTCCGACAAGATCAGCAGATACATGTGTTACTGTGAATCCACCGAGATCGATGTCGTATGCGATGTACTTGTACGCCGCTCCTCCGGTAAGTGCACCCTCGATATCTGGGTTGTATCCTTTGATTCCAACAGGCTCATTGGTGTTACCCATTACGACGATCCTGACAGGGTCTGCCTTGGCAGCCGCTGCAGTATCCTTTCCCTCTTCGGAAACATCAATTGCATTGACTGCTCCTCCGAGCGTACTGGAGTAGGTAACATCCTCCCCGATTGTCTTCTTGACAACGAGGCCGTGTGCTGCCATCATTGCGGCAGTTGTTCCCTCACCGGCGAAAATCTCGGCTCCAGTGAATATTGTGTCTGCTGCGATGTCTGCAGTCAGTGTCAGAGTTTTTGTTGCTCCAACATAGTCATAGCCTGTTCCAGATTTGTTTTCTCCGGCGAGTTCGATGGCACTCGTTGCATCACTGGTCTGAACCTCAGAGATGACAGCAAATCCCGCGAACGCCATAGCCAGAACAGCCAAGACTGCAAGGAATTTTGTTCCTTTTGTATTCATATTTCAATTCTCCTTTTCACGGCTACTCAGCCACTGAATCGGGTTGATCGCTTGCGCGGTCGATGTCGAAAATCCTCGGTCAGCTCCTACAGGACCTTCTCCCTAACAAGGGTCCTGCGGGCCTTTTACCGTATGACCTCTCTTACATGTCGCTCCTTCCGGCCCCTAATTCCATCCAGAACGGCAAGATTGGTCAGACAACGAGAGCGCGTGTGCGTATTATAAGGGGGCAAAAAGTCTCAATAAATGATTTTCATAAAACTATTTTCAGAAAATGAAACCGTCATTCCTTCCCTGCTGGCACTCTGTCATCGATGACGTCCAATATGCCCTGGATCCTCGCAACGACCTCCTTACCTTTGTCGGTTATCACCACGACATTGGTCTTCGTCCTCGCCGGCCTGTAAATCTTGATGAGACCGAGATCGCTCAGGGCCTCGATCTTCTCCCCCATGTTGGAGCATCTGGACACGTCGTTGTATATGTCCGATTTCACCACGGGAGACATCTTGCCCACGTACATCAGGATGGTCAGCATGTGCTTCGATGACAGGGTATCCAGTATGGTGGCCTCCCTGCCCTTGTCCTTCCCCCTGCGGGCGATGAACTCCTTCACGTCATCTGGCAGGTCCTCGTAGGGGATCGGGTTGTTCTTGACTGTCTTCCTATCATCCAGCCTGCCGTCTATCGGTATGGAGGTGGCCCTGTCCCTCATGGACGTACCTCCCGTTGGCCGGACAAAGGAATCATGATGATGCACAAAATGTGTGCACATAAAATAGTATCCTGTCCCGACTCGGGGAATGTGCGAAGAATGTGTATAGGATAGAAGACCCCGGCCGAAGCCGGGGGTTAAAGTTTCACTGGGTTCCGTCACCGAGCTTGTGGTGCCTGTCCAGGACCTTCAGGTGCTCCATGTCGTTGTACCTGAACCTTCCGAGGTTGTCGGAGAAGGTGGTGTCCTTGGGGAACATCTTCTTCACCGTCTGGAGGACGGTGCTTCCGAGGGACATGATGGGCTTGCCCATGTTGATTCCGAACCTGGTCATTCCGCAGACCACGTGTCCGGGGTTGACCACGTCGTGGTGGTCGAGGACGGTCTTGAGCTCCCTCATGGTCCTGACGGTGGGCGCGTTGTGGATCACGTCCAGCTGCCATGCGAAGAACACTCCGAGTCCGGTGGACCTTCCGCCGAACTCAGCCGCACGATCTCCCATGTAGAAGTTGAATCCGAACGGGAGCATTCCGGTCATGAGCTCGTCGTCCTTGAAGTAGTAGGGCATGAACAGGGTGGTGGACCTGTCGACCATGACTCCGATGACCCCTCCGGGCTCCATCCTCATGGCCTTGAATCCGTCATAGCAGATGTCGACATACTCTCCCCAGTTGTGGGCCGGTACGATGACCTCAGCGGGGATCTCACCGACTCCGACCTTCCTTGCGCGGAACTCGTAGCACCTCTCCTCCCACTCGTGCTCTGCGACCTCGGAGGCGATCTTCCTTCCGCCGTTCTTCTCCGCGGAGGCGTCGGCGAACTGCTCGCCCAGGTCGTTGTGGGCCGCGTCTCCCTGGAACGTCACCAGGAACACGTTGGTCACGTCGGGTGCGTGGAGGCCGGCCCTGCGCTGGTTCTCGAAGTGCATGTAGTCGGACCATGCGATGTGCAATGGGACGACAGAGGGGTTCTGGATGATCTCCTGGAGCTGGGGGTCGGCCATGCTCAGTCCGTCGTACTCGTATCCGGTGCACCTGACCTCTCCCATGGGGTAGATCCTGAACGTGACTGTTCCCAGAATACCCAGTGTTCCCTCCGCTCCGGAGAAGAACTGGTTGAGGTTGAAGTTCATGCCGTAGGATCCCATGTTGTCGAATCCGGTCCTCACGACGGTACCGTCGTCTACGACGACGCAGGAGTTCAGGACGTTGTCCTTGGCGGATCCGTACTTGTAGGATCCGATTCCCATACCGTTGGTGGAGATCCATGCGCCGATGGTTCCCGCGGGGAAACTGGAGGGGTACGATCCGATGATGTAGCCCTTCTTCATACATGCTTCCAGCAGTCTCTTCCATGTGCATCCGGCCTGGACCTTGACGTACCTCTCCTCGGTGTTGATCTCCAGGACCTTGTTCATCTTGGAGGTCATGTCGATGATGATACCCGCGTTGGTGGGCATACATCCTCCGAGTCCCCATGTGGCGTTGCCCCTGGGGGTGACGGCGATACCGTGCTTGTATGCGATCTTCATGACGGCTGCGATGTGGCAGACGTTCTCTGGCCTGACGATGACGTCGGGGATGCAGTTGAATGCGAGACCTGCCTCCTTCGGGAGGGGTGCCAGGTCGTGGCAGTAGATCGTCCTGTCCATTCCGTTGGTGTTGACATTCTTGGCTCCGACCGCTGCCTGCAGCTCCTCGATGATCTCGGGGGTGACCCTCCTGGTGAGGCGGGGCTCCTTGGGCTTCTCTCCCAGGAATGCGCCGACGACCTTCTGGATGAACCTGTTGGTGCCGTTGGTGCGGTAGTCTTTGGGACACTTGCCTCCGTACCTTCCTCCCAGCTCCTCGGCCTTGGCGATGATGTCCTCGAGATCCACATCCTGGTCCCTGAGCTTCACTACTGCAGTGGAGCAGTCGGGGATGTTTCCCGCGACGTTGAATCCCGCATCCTTTGCGGAAGCGATGAACGCTGCCATGTTCTTCAGGGGGAGGTAGAACGTGGGTGCCTTGGGATCCATGCACTTGGCCTCCTCGATGCCGTTCCAGAGATCGTCCTCGATCTTGGTGGCTCCCTCGAAGATGGCGTCCGTAGCGGAGACGTCCAGGTCGACGAACGCCTCGTCACCCTGGTATGCCACGACGACCTTGTTCTCGTTGTAGGAGATGTGCAGGGGCTTGACAGAGGGCTCCTGGGCCATCTTCATCAGTGCTTCCTGGATGTCAACGGGGCCGGCGAACTCATAGGATACGGCCTTGGTGACTCCCTTGGGGATGATCTTGACGGTCACAGCGGTGATGATTCCGATGGTGAAGTACGACGCTAGGTAGGTCTGGGTGAGGTTGTAACCGGACATGTAGTATCCGATGTTGTCGTAACCCGTCTCGACGGCTCCGCCGGTGTAGTCGACCGCGAAGACGTTGAAGACGTTGTCCTTGACCGTACCGTACTTGTAGGATCCGACGCAGGGCAGCTCCCTGTAGACCCAGTCCTCGACTGTGACATCCTTTCCTGCGGGGCGGACGGCGAGGGTGAATCCCTTCTCCTCAACTGCCTTGACGAGGTCGCTGAATTTGCATCCGACCTGGACCTTCGCGGTCATGTTGACGGTGTCGATGAACTCGATGTCCTTCATGTCGCTGAAGTCGAGGCAGACCTCTCCGTCCCTGTGGCATTTGGCCGCCTTGGTGGTGATCACTCCGTCCGCGGCCATGACCGCCTTGACGGCGGCGATGACATCCGCCTGGGATTTGGGTGTGATGATCGTGGATTCGTGCTCCTTGGAGATCTTCTCCGCTCCGATGACCGATGCGATGCGGTCGATTACATCGCAGGACACCGGGTTTCCGTTGTAGTTCAGTGCTCTCATTACATAGCCTCCGCTTGCGCGTGTATGTTATGATTGCTCGCACCCTGTTCATATGATTTAAAGGAGAATCCCCGGTACGACTTCAAAAATGAGATTGAATGAGATTAAGTCTTCGTCTTACGTTTGGCATCTAGTTATCAACGGTTGTCGTATCCATTTACTTTTCCAGAAAAAAGTGCGACCTCTTCTCAGCAATCCAAAACAATCGAAACGAGTACCCCCTTACATCGAATAAATCAGCTTGACTTCAGACTGTTGACGAATTCCATCATCTCCTCTTCGGTGATTCAATCTGATTCATCCGATGCAGAGGCCAGCCCTGCCATGAACTCTGATCTCAGGTAGTTGTAGACTTCATCATTCAGAACCTCCGTCTTGCCAGGTTCCTCGTTGATTGATGACTCTTCGGAAAAGAAGTTCTGGAGTATGTTGTTGGCAGCTTCCTCTACCGTAATCCCGTACTTTTCACAATATACGTTCAGCCGTTCGAATAAGGTGTGTTCGATACAGACTGTAACCTTTGGGGCGGTTGATTTGGGAGATGCGAATGACATATCCTGGTCTTCTTTTTCATCGTACCAGGATTAGATAAGTGTTGTCTTATTCCGTCAAAAACAGAACCTAACGTCAATTGAAGGTATGCATCCCGGTGAAATCCAGGAAGCGTTCCAACGACCCTTCCGTAACACGGAAGAGGTGGGTGGGACAATCGCAATCGGAACATCCGAACCCCTTGTGGACCGGGGCCATCCCCGACCTCTCGGCGATCGTAGCCAACTCGCATTCGCCGATGAAATCGGGATACGACTCGTACGCTTCCACTGAATCCGCCGCCATGGTAAGATAATCGATGTGCCAGCGCATCTTTTTCGTTTTGGAGATGTGCCTGTTGAGTCTCTGGTCGAGACCGCCCATGGCGCTGCCCACGTAGCAGTATCTCCCCTTGTCGAAATGTAAGGTGCCGAGGGCACCGACGCCGATGTCGGCATCGGAGCCCAAGGTTATTATGAGAATGTACGTCCCCTTGCGGATCATCCTTTCAGCGAGTCCTCGTACTCCACCTGGGAACGGGTCTTGATGCGGATGATGACGCTGCTGTCGTCGATCCTCGACGGCTCGATGTAGGCGACCTCGCCCAGCTTCCTTCCGTAGACCATGACATTCTCCAGATACTCGCGGTGCTCCGCGTACGGGATCTTGATCCTGAGCCCGTCGAGATGGAGGACCATCGGAGCCGGTCTCAGGCACATGTCGATGGGCTCGTACTCCTGCAGGATCTGCTTGATCTCGGCAGGGTGGACGAACAGGGGATCCTCCTCGATGGACAGCTTCTTGTCCTTCAGGACGTTCTCCAGTGTGTCCGAGATCTCGTCGAGCTTGGCCCTGTCGTCGGCATCCTTCATCCTGGACGCCTTCCTTCCGACACCAGTGACTATCGCGTCATATGTGCCCTCGACGCCCTCCGGCATCGGACCGGAGACAAGCACCACAGGCACGTGCAGGTCCTTGATCAGCTCGGTCTTCTTCTCGACGCAAGCCTTGAAGTTACCGAGCACGAAGACGCATGCGTCGTACTCGTCGATTATGCCCTTCTCCACAGCGGAGATCTGGGAGGTGTTCTTCCCCCTTCCCCTGGCCAGTCCCATGACGACGGTGATCGCACCGGCCCTCCTAAGGACCTCCGCGATATCGCATATCGGGTGGGGCATGTGATGCCTTCCCAGCGTGGGTCCGACGACCGCTATCTCCGTACCGGCCAGCGGGACCTCCTTAACTGTGCCCCCTATCTCGGTGCACAGCCTGGAGATCTCCTCCCTGTCCTCTCCCGGGACCGACATGATGACGGTGAGCATCTGGGAGCTCCTGTTCTTCTGCAGGACCACCCCGCCCACGTCCTCGATCATCTCGAAGAGCTCGTCGGAACGGTAGATACCTCCGTCGTACATCATGACCTCAAACATCTGCTGAACCTCCCATTGAAACGTGGACCTCCGCGCCTTCGGCCAGCATCTCCGGTGCCATGAGCTCCTCCGTGGCGATCACGGTGATGACGCCTCCGCTGATCAGCGTACGGCGGTTCTTGATGCCTTCCGGCATGGAGCGCCAGATTGCACCCATGATCTCCCTGAGGTCCTGCTCGCCCGATGATATGACCATCTCCTGGAGCTCGGACATCTTCGCGTTGGCGACCTCGATGTCGAACCTCGTCTGCTGGACGACCCTGTTCCTGCCGTACTTGGTCCAGAGCGCCCTCAGTATATCCGGAGCGTAACGCTCCTGGGTGATGGTGATGTACGTGGTGGTGTTCTCCTCCCTGACGTTGGCGGCGTCCACGACGGTCTTGTCGCCGGGATCCGCCTTCAGAACGATGGAGAAGATGAACAGCGGGACGCTCGGTTTCAGGACGAGCTTCGCCTTCTCGATGAGGACGGCCTTGTTGAGATCGCTCATGGTGTCCTCGAACAGCTTCCTGTACGCGGGCTCCCCGAACTTGTCCTCTCCGATCACTTCTATGTCCATATGGATACCTCACAGGAATCCGGAGCTCAGCAGCGCCCCGCCGACCGCCCCGATGTACTGGGAGTCCGGCGGCACTATGGGGTGCTCGCCCAGGACCTCACCGACCTGGGTGACTAGACCGGAGATCAGCGATGTCCCTCCGACCTGGATGATCGGGTGCCTGACATCGATCTCCTGGAGCTGCTGCTCGTAGACCTGCTCGGCCACGGAGTGGCATGCTGCGCAAGCGACATCCTCGAACTTCTTTCCCTCTCCGAGGGTGGTGACCAGGTCCTGGATACCGAAGACAGAGCAGTAGGAGTTCATCTTGGCGTTGCGCCAGTCTCCCTTGTCGGCTAGCCTTCCGAGCTCCGTGATCTCGATCTTGAGCCTGTTCGCGGTCATCTGGAGGAACCTTCCGGACGCTCCGGCGCAGATACCTCCCATGGTGAAGTTGTCGGGGATACCGTCCCTGACCGTGATGGCCTTGTTGTCCATTCCTCCGATATCGATGATCGTAGCTTCACCTTTCTGCCTGTTAGCGAGCCAGACCGCACCCTTGGAGTTGACTGTAAGCTCCTCCTGCACCAGCTTGGCGTTGAAGTGCTTCCCGAGGGTGAAACGTCCGTAGCCGGTGGTACCGATGGCCTCGACCTGGTCCATCGTGATCCCTGCCTGCTCCAGTGCGTTGTTCAGCACCTGCGTAGCGGATTCCACGACGACAGCTCCCGAGGGCGTCCAGTCCTTTCCGATGATCTTGTTGTTCTCCATGACGACCGCCTTCGTGGTGGACGATCCGGAGTCCAGTCCGACCGTGATTCCGGTCTGCCTCTCCCTTGCCAGGAGCTCCTTCCTCGTGACTATGGTCACGAGAGCCTCCATCCTCGTCAGGAGCTGTGAAGCCTTGAGCCTCTCCGTGAACGAGTATGTGACGACGGGCAGCTTGGTGTGCTCCTGGATGTATCTCCTGAGCTCGTTCCTGACCAGTGCCGCCTCGGCGCACCTGAAGCATGTGGTGATGAACACCGCATCCGCCTCGTACCTTCCGGATGCCAGGGACTCAGCCCTTGCGATCATCAGCTTGAGCTGGGGGGACCTGGGCTTGAATCCGAACTCCTCCACGGCCTTGTCGATGTCCGCGGCGGAAACATCCGGATAGACGATGGTCGCCCCGACGGACCTCGCGGCCTTCTCGATCTCGTACTGCACGCTGCTATATTCCGTTCCGCATGAGAGCTGCGCGATCTTGATGGTCAATTCAATCCCTCCATCCATTCCTTCGCCTGGGCGACGAAGTTGACCGCATCCTCGTCAGTCTCGGGATACTTCACGTTGAGAACTGGTATGCCTTTCCTGTGGATCAGGTACTTGATCATGAGGTTGGACCTCTCGCATCCGACGCATCCGAAGCTGTAGGGGCAGTCCTCCATGACGATGGCTGCCTCGGCCTGCTCTATGAGCGGACCCCAGAGCGCCAGCCTTCCCCTCACTCCGGAGGGGACCTCGATACCTGCATATTTCAATCCTTTAACGACATCGTCCAATGTCACGTTCATGGGAGGCATGTCGACCTCCAAGTTGTCCACTCTCTCCTGTATGGCCGCCATCGTGCTCAGCGGCTCGTGCCCGAACCTCTCGACCAGGTCGAACAGGACCAGGCTGTTTGGGGGATCTATGAAGATCTTCATCACTGCACCTCGCATATCTTCTTGAATTCGTTTACGTCAAGACGTTTCTTGTCCTCCTTGGGACTGTACCTTGCTCCCTTCTCCACCTGCTCCAGTCCGTACTGGATCTTCGAGAGGAGCTCCCACTCCTCCTCCAGCTGGGCGTATCCGGGTCTCGTTCCGTGCTGCGCACGGCATCTCCTGGGGTCGCTGCACCTGTATGCCCTGATCTTCGAGAAAACCTCGTTGGGATATTGCTCCCTGACCTTGGCCAGTATCTCAAGCACCTGCTCCCTGGGCGCCTCCACGAGGCATCCGTAGCATGTCTCCTTGACGAGCGGTCCCTCCCCGAAGGAATGCACCATGCGGACCAGCTGGTCCGGCGTGAGCATGGACCTCGGTGAAATCATGAACAGCCTCGTCTCCCTCTCCTCGCTCATAGCTCGACCTCCCTTACATAGACGACATCGTCGTCGTTGAGATCCTTCATCAGCACGTCGAGGTCGTCCTCGAACCTGCCTATGATGTTTGTACCGTACGGCTCCTCTCCGGTGGGCCCGTACTCCTTGCTGTCCTGCAGCCTGATACCGATCAGACCGTGCTGCGGTCTGGCCTGGTTTGTTATCCCTATATCGCCGCGCTTGACCTTCTTGAACGGGTCCAGCGGGACGATGTCCTTGCCCCTCATCTCGTCGCCGTAGAATGTGACCATCGGAAGGCCCTCGAACGTGAACTGCACTGTGAGGGAACCGATGGGCTTGTGGCTGAGTCCGGTGACCTTCCTGAAGTAGTGGACGCTCCTGGGATCCTCGTGATTCAGGAGCTTGATCTTGAACACCTTGTCCTTCGGGGCCCCCTTCAGCTCCACCTTCTTCTCCTGGAGGGCGATGAGTGTCTCCTCTGGGGTCTGCTCCACGATGATCGCATCGTCGGAGGTGTCCCCCGTCCTGGTGCTCTCTATGCCTGCGGCCCTGAGGAACTCCTCCCCGGCCTTCTGCGTCATTCCGACGGCGAGCATCCTGGGAGGATTGGTCCTTATGGTGAAGATGTCGTCCTTCTTCGCGTACTCGACGATCGCCTGGCCGTTGGTGACGTTACCGGCGATGTTGTGCGACACGGACTGCTGCCTGCGGTCCCTGAGGATGTACAGCCTTCCGGTACCGACGCCTGTGTTCCTTATGGCGACGATTCCCCTGTCCCTGACGCCGTTGTCCTCCTGGGGGATCTCCACATCCAGGTCCTCGGAGCATGCGATGTAGCTGCCGGTGACGTCCGTGGCCCTCATGTATCCGTCCGACGAGAGCACCAGTATGTGCTCGGCGGACTTGGGGGACTTGTGATCCAGATCTATGGATACCGCCGTCTCGATGACGTAACCGTCCTCCAGCGGGTAGGACAGGTCCTTTGTGACTATGACGTTCTCGGTGCTGATCTCCGACATCATCGGACGCACCTCCTGGATGGTGTCGCCTTCCTTGAATAGCGGGATCAGGTGCCTTCCGACCGTGATCCTTCCGATCACGGCCCTGCCGGCGCCGTAGGAGCCCCTGTGGTTGTCCCTGGCGACCATGAGGTACGTGGTGGAGTTGTCGAATCCTCCCAGCGACAGGAAGCAGTCGTACATCCTGTAGCCGTTCTCGCTCCTGTCCACCTTCAGGTCGGTAGGGAAGGAACCGAACGCCGCGATGTTGTGGGTGACCCATCTGGCCGTGATCCCGTTCATTTGGGAAATGTAATTGGACTTCCATTCGGAAGCCTCGGGCGAATCGTTGAGATGCATCACGATGGTGCCCTTGCTGGTGACGATCTCGAAATCGCTGGTCTCCTTGACCAGCTTCTCCTGCGAGAGATGCACCGCGATGAGCGTGTCCTTGATGTAAGGCTCCCCGGAGATCGCTGTCTTCAGCGTCGCACCGCTCTTCAGCGTCTTCTCCCTGCCGTTGACGATGACCTTCATTCAATCACGCTCCGGCAGCATGGACTGCACCTTGGAGACGATCTCGTCCAGCTTGTCCTGTGAACATGTTACTCCCCTCACGACCCCGTTCACGATCTCCACGATCGTACCCTTGGTGTCGATCTTGTCGTCCGGGGGCATGACGTGCTTTGTCTTGATGCCCACCGCGGCGAAATCCTCGTAATCCACGGGGCACTGGGCGACGATGATCGCCGGGATGTCCACGTTCCTGAGGATCAGCCTCGCCTTGTAGACGATGTGCATCCTTACGTTCCCCAAATGGATCAGGGCGACCTTGAACTGCTGGATCCTCTCGACCTCGATGGGGTCCAGTCCGAAATAGCTCCCTGTGGTCATGTCCGGAGCGTCGGCGGGTACCCCCGAACCGGCGTTGACGACCATGACGCTGGTGTCTATGCCTTCCTCGCGGAGGGCGTATGTGATCTCGCACACCGGCTTGGTGATGTGCCTCCTGCTGGGTCCCATCGCTATCGCGATCACGTCCCTCCCCGACTCGGAGAGGGTCGCCCTGGCAGCCAGGCCTCCGCCCGCGCCGAGACCCATGGACTCCCTGCATTCCACGAAGCTGAGATGTCTTCCCATCTTCTGCTTCACTGTCATTCACCTTCTGGTACTGGCTCCTTCTCGAATGATTCCAGGATCTCCTTGGGGTCGCCGATGGCCAAGACCTTGCCGTTCTTCATGAAGGCGGCGCGGTCGCAGCAGTTGAGGACGAAGTCCATGTCGTGGCTCACGACGACGAACGTCTCTCCCAGCGTGTCCCTGGCCCTGATCACCGATTTGGCGATGATGGTCTTCGTGATTGGGTCCATCGTACCGGTAGGCTCGTCCAGTATGATGATGCGGGGCTCCTTGATGAGGACCTGCGCGAAGGCGATCCTCTGACACTCTCCCACCGAAAGGGAATCCGGATACGAGTACAGGATCTTCTCGATGTCCTGCTTGGGGAATCCGACGCTGATGAGCACCTGGATGGCCTTGACCTTGGCAAGTTCGGCGGGCATCTTCATACCAATGCATGTGCTCAGGTTCTGCAGGACGGTGTCGAAGGGATACAGGGTGTACTCCTGGTGGAGGAACCCGATGTACGGGGTCGCCCTTCCCTTGCCCATGAATCCTTCCTCGGACATGTTGACCCAGTCCTCTCCGATTCTGACCTTGACCTCTCCGCCGGTGGCGGGGGACATTCCTGCGATCATACGGGATGTGGTGGTCTTTCCGGCTCCTGAATAGCCCACCAGTGCGAAGATCTCCCTCTCCTTGATGTCGAATGTGACCCCGTCGACCGCCTTCACGACTCCCCTGACGACGGAGAAGAAGTGCTTCTCGGCGTCCTTGAGCGTGATGAGCGGCTCTCCGAGCTGGCCGTGGGCGGACTTCTCGAAGTGGTAGTCCTTCATGAACGCCTCGGCGATCTCCTTGGGGGATCCCTGCATCTTGACCTCTCCGGCATCCACGAGCATGGCCTCGTCCGCCATCCTCTCGATGGCCTCGGGCCAGTGGGATGCGAACACCATCGCGATACCGTTGTTCTTGACGTAATCGATGAGACCCTTGTGCACCGTCTCCGCGGTTGTGGGGTCCAATGTTCCCGTCGGTTCGTCCGCCAGGAAGAAAAGGGGCTCTTTGGCGAGCTGCCTGGCCATGACCACACGCTGCTTCTCTCCTCCGGAGAGGTCCCTTGCGATGTGGGTCGTCCTGTGGGTCATGTCCACGAGCTTGAGCATGTCGATGGCACGGGTGATACGGTCGTCGCCCTTGATGTCCTCGGGGATCGCCTCCATGACGTTCTCGATGACGGTCATGTCTCCGAAAAGCGCGAATGTCCTCTGCAGCATGATGGAGATGCGGCCCTTGATGTTCTGCCTGAGCGGGTCGTCCTGCTTCAGGGACCAGAAGTCGACCGAGAGCGTGTCCGTCGCTCCGCCGCACCTGGTGCACTTCTCGCCCTTTCTGGGGAGGTCCAGGTTGTTGCATTTCTTGCACTTGTTCAGATTGTAGATGACGCGTCCGGAGTCGGGCTTGTAGTCGTCGTTACCCCTCAGTATGTGGATAAGGACGCTCTTTCCTGCCGCGCTCTTTCCGATCAGTCCCAGAATCTTACCGGTCGTCAGCTTCGCACTGACGTTGTTGAGAACCACGCGTCCCTCGAAGGACTTGGTCACGTTCTCGATAACCAGCAGTTCCATCGTTTCTTGAGCCATACTGGGTCTACAATCTTCGCCCATATAAAGCCTATCTCAGTATACGCGCGTAAGTGTGCGTATGTGCGCCTATGGATGGATGTTTTTCGTTAAAAGTTTAAATAATGGATATACATAATATCCAGCATGCTGTCCAACAACGCAAGGATAGGCGGGCCAATCCCGAAATTCAACGATTATCACCTCTGGAAGGCGCTTTACTACCTGGACGAGGAGGATGCCATCGGAAGGAAGAAGCTCGCATCCCTGTTGGATATAGGAGAGGGCAGCACCAGGACCATCATCTCACTCCTTCAGAACCACGGGATCATCAGCATCAACAAGAGCGGTATCATCCTGACCAACAACGGTGTGGATCTGAAGAAGAAGACCAGGATGGACCTGGCACCCATGAACATCAAGGAACTCACCATCGGCGAGTACAACTTCGCCGTCCGCATACCCAGGGTGGCCCACATGGTCACGTTCGGATGCGAGGAGAGGGATGCGGCCATCGAGGCCGGTGCCACAGGAGCCACCACCCTGGTCTACATAAACGGGAAACTGATGTTCCCCGGATCCGAATACCATGTGGACCCTACCATCGAGACCGAGATCAAGAGCATCTTCAACCTGAAGAACGAGGATGTCGTCGTCATAGGTACCGGTAAGACCATCAAGATGGCGGAGGTGGGAGCGGTCGTCGCGGGAATCAACATCCTCGGAGGACTGAAGCTCTCCCGCGGAATCAAGGATATCATCTCCACGAGAAGCGACAATTCCGAGCTCCTCTCCCTGGCTTTCGCCATCCACGACCTTGTGGGAGGCCTCCCGGTATGCGCGAAGAACAGGGACAACCTCGGGGTCAGGATCGAGAACGGCGCGGTCATCGACAATGCCTACACCGGAGAGGTCCTGGAGGAGGTCATCCGCAGCGGTACCACTATCAGGAGGATCGCTACATCTGGCCCGTACAAGGGCATAAGGGTCATCGTCACCCCCATCGAACTGGACAACCGCACCATCGCCGTGATCGGCGTGGTGGACATACGCTCGATGGCAGGGGTCGACAATCTCATAAGGCTCAGAGAGGACGACGACACAGGCGTCATATGAGCCAGCATAAGAAAGGAGGAATGATTTTGGGAAAAGATCTGGACGCCGGCCTGGACAAACCTCTGGAGATTGTCCGCGGCCTCAAAGGCGTGAAGTATGCATTCTATCTCGACAGGGACACCCTGAACAAGATGAAGGCCGAGGAGGATACCGTCAGGGCCATGGGTAACATCACCGTGGACAATCAGGGATTCAACCAGGCCCTGAAGAGGGAAGCGGTGATCTGTATCGTCAAGGACCCGAGGTTCAGGCCTCCGCCGGAACCCACCGTCATCCTCGAGGGTGCGAACGGCAACCTACTGGGGGAGGAGGTGTTCCCGTTCACCATGCACAAGTACGACGGCCGCAAGGACGTCGTGTGGATGGGCGACGGATTCGTATGCTTCCTCGGTGTGGATGCGGGAGGGTCCGAACAGTTCGTCATGCCCCCCGTGTCTTTCCCCGAGCTGAACGAGAGCAACGGCTGCAAGGACGTCATATCGTGCAGTCCCGCTCCGACGACGGACAGGAACATGAGGCTAGATTACGGTCTCGAGGACGATTCGAGATACGCTTCCGTACTGGTGGCGTTCAACAGGATCAAATGACCCCGATCCTGTCGAAACACCTTATCAAAAAACTTTCTTCTCATCTTTTATTCCGAATGTGCCAGACATCCGGAATTCCGTTCAGGCTTCCTTCTTCGTGAATCCGATGATCATGAAGACGATGCCGGCGATGATCATGATAATCCCGAGGATCCCGTCGAACTTCTGGAAGTTCCAGTTCGCGAGGAATGCCAGATCTACCAGACCTAGAATGACGAAGATTATCCCTCCGAGGGGTACTCCATCATTTTGTTCATGAAACTGCGATAAAAACTGTAAATAAAAGGTTAAGGCCCCGAGGAGGCGAGCCTCCTCGAAGCCTGTGAAATTGTTTAGGGACGGATCATCCTCCTCCGGAGGGCATGAACTCCGATATGTCCACCTCTTGGGTCTCCCTTTTGATGTCCTCTATCGACTTCATTCCCCTCTCGAAGGACGAACGCTCCTTGAAGGAGACCTCGATGTACTCCGACGGGTCCGCCGGGACAAGGGTGGTGGCATCGTAGTAGAGGTCGGTATAATCCAGTCTTACCCAGGTCACTCCATCCCTCTCCCTGATGTCCGTAACCTTGCCGACCGTCGACGTCGGGAGGTACTTCACGAGGTCCCCGTTATCCAAGCCTGATCATCCCTTGATGACTGCGGATCTCTCTCCGGCAGGCTGGAACTCCCTGAGGGCTCCACGGCCGATCTCCTTGGTCACGTTGGCGAAGTCGAAGACCAGTGAGGGGTCTGCGAATGCGACACGGATGTAGGGGTTGGCGGTCCAGGCATCTCCGCGGGCTGCGTGTGCGGCCTTGGGGATACCGGTGTATCCGGAAAGGTGTCCGACGTTCATTGCGTAGTTGGGGTAGTTAGGTCCACGTACCTCTGCAGGCAGACCCTCATCGGACCTGTATGCGAAGGAGTTGGCTGAACCACACTGGTCCTGCAGGTCGAATCCGTAGAATCCGAGCCTTCCGGTCCTCTCCTTGTGCTGGAGCATGGACAGGTACCAGCAGTTCAGTCCGCAGTCAGCTACTCCGGTTGCCATGGATCCAGCGATACCGGTGGATGCTGCGGCGACGGTTGCCCTCTGGGATCCACCGAAGTGGACCTCCATGATTGCGGGGTACCTCTCGTACATCTCGAGAGCGTACGAGTTGATGTCGTCACCGAGCTTCATGAGCTTGTCAAGGTCCTTGGGGTCGAGTTTGCACAGGCCGCCGTACTTGGACTTGATCTGGTCGATGGCGTAGTAGACGTAGTCCTCGAGGATGTTGTCGGTGTATGCTGCGGTAGCGTACTGTGTGAATCCGACTCCTCCGGACATGTATCCACCAAGGTAGACCTGGTCGAACACTGCTGCTCCGAGGGCGACTGCCTCGAGTGCTGCGCGTCCGGGGTCGTCAGGGTTGACACGGTCGGACTGGACCATATCTGCCATGAATCCGAAGGGGATTCCTCCGGGCTCGTTGGGTCCCCTTGCACGCCTTGCGGGCATCATGGTTCCCATGTTGATCGACAGGTGCTTTGCGGAGTATGCGAAGTCAGCGATGGCTGCCTCTCCTGCTGCGAGTTTGTAGGAGGAGATGAAAGCCATGGAGATCTGCATTGCTGCGTGCCTGGATGTGGTTGCTCCATCCATGATCCTTCCGACGATTGTGGGGACACGGACGGCCTGCATCAGGGTCTTTCCGATGGCTGCCTTCAGCTGCTTTGCCTGGTCCTTGGGGAAGAGCTTGTTGATATCGATGACGAACCTCTTGTCGATCTCGTCGATGAGCTCGTCGTCTCCGGAGAAGACCTTGACGTACGAGTCGTATGCGAGTGCGGGGTTGATCTCGGCCATGTGCTCCTGAACGACTGCTCCTCCAGGCATGGTGTGGTTGACTGTCTCGAGGTAGGCGTTGATCGTCTCAGGGGTGACCTCCTTTCCAAGCCTTCTCTCGATGGTCTGGTGAGGGGAGTCGAGTCCGACGAGGACTGTCCTCCTGATGTCGTCCCATGCCTGCTGGATGGCTGTGTTGTTGACACAGTGCAGGTCATCGGCCTCTGCGTAGATGTCGGTGTGGCTCAGCTGGTAGGGCATCCAGGACCTCTGTCCGAGGGGAACTCCGATGTCCTCATTGAGCATGGGGATTCCACGCTTCTTGGCGATTGCCTCTGCTGTCTTCTGGAACTCGACTTTGGACTTGGACTGTTTCCATCCGCCAAAGCAGTAGTATTTGGTGGAGATGTCAGTGGGGTCCTCTTTGAACTTCTTCTTACATGCATCCATGAATAACTTCTGTTTTGTTGCCATGTAAATCACTCCTTAAATGCCCAAGGCTGGTAACCGCCGAGTGTCCTCAGCTTGTGGATCCTGAGACCGTACATTGTTACTTCCTTGTCGTCTCTCATGTCGACGCCGTCTGCTCTGAAGATTGTTGTCCTCTTCTTGAGATCGGCCTGGGTTGCGGGCTTTCCGACGGAGATCTTCCTGTCGAGGGGCAGTGCGACCTGGTCCTTGACGTAGACGACTTCCTTCTTCTTTGCGTCCCAGATGTACCTCTGCCATCCGTCGAACATCAGTCCGTTCTCGTCGAGACGGCATGCGTGTCCGTGGACGGTTGCTCCCCTGATTCCTGTAAGGGCGGGGTCAAAGGTCTCGTTGTCGATCATTTCTTTTGCCATTACCTCGAGGTTCCTCTCACGGACCTCGATAATCTGCCTTCCGGAAAGTGTTCCGGTGTCGACTCCTCTGTACCTGGAGAGGTACATCCATGCCCTCTGGTAGGGGGAGATGGGTGCGAAGTAGACTGAATCTGTGAACTGGATGTACCTGATACGGTCACCCTTCTTTGCTCCCTCGATGGGGACGACGAGCTTCCTGATCGGGCACTCCGGCTCCTTGCCCTCCTCTATTGGGGGGTGGATGGACTTGTAGTCCTCTCCGGGGTTCCTGTGTCCCATGATCCTGATGACATCGTCCATAGGAACGTCACGGAGCTTCTTGAGTTTGACTTTCGGATCCATGTATCTGCGCCTGTTCTTGGCAGGTGTTGAGCTACCGGGATAGAACTGTCTCTTGTATGCCATTTTATTCACTCCTATAATCATGAAGTGTGGGCTTGTATTTCGAGTATCTACCTACGTTGAGAACGTATCCGTACTCGACACATTCGTCGAAGACGGCCTTGATCTCCTCCAGCTTCGCATCCAGCTCCTCCTCCGTGTAGACCTCGAGCTCGATGTAGAATCCGCCTACGATGTAGCGGAGCTCGACCTCACGTCCCTTGACGTGGATGACCTTGCGTTCCGAATGGTTGTTGGGAAGTCCTTTCGCGGGACCGCTGTTGATGGTCTTCGGGATACTCTCCCCGGTCATGTTGATCTGCCTGATACCCTTGATGTCCTCGAGCTTGTTCAGGATGACCTCGGTGTTATCCGCGCTGAGTAAGCGGTTCGTGACGACGGCTACTTCCGGAAGCGGAACGCCTGCGTAATCTGCTGGTGGGTTAGATACCATACAAGGTCCTCACAGTTTCTTCTTCACCTTCTTTGCCTCTGCAGCGACGCACTGCATGGGCCTGGCGAACTCCTCGACGTCTCCGAAGACTTCCTTGAAGAGACCGGATGTGGCCTCTGCGGAGAAAGTCTGGGTTCCTCCATCGAGACAGTTGGCTGCTGTGACTGCAGGGATGAGAACTCCCTTTGCGTGCCTGGTTACGACGTGGTTACCGTGGAACAGACCAGGTCCTCCTCCTCCGTAGATGGAGTGAGAGAAGAATGACATACCGACTCCGACTCCTTCTGCACGACCGTAGTCGACACCGGGGAGTCCGGACTCGTGCTCGAGCAGGTCGTTGTAGTACAGGACGGTTCCGGGAACTCCCTGTGCTGCCCTTGCTGCTCCGATGTTCACCATGACTGCTGCGACCATTCCGGTGGCTGCGTATGCGTTCCACAGGGGGAGGTCCTTGGTTGTGTAGACTTTGTATCCGCTGGGGAGTGTCTCCTTCACTTTGATGACGCCGTCTGCAATGGCCCTGTCCATAAGGGACTCGATAACGGTTCCGACTGTTCCGGTCTTTCCGTTCTTCTTGACCAGTGTGTAGAGCATGTTGTTGGCGTTGAGACCCTCGTATGCCAGAGCCAGGAGTCCGCCCCTCTCGAAGTTTCCGATCAGGTCACCCATCTCGTAGGATCCGCACTGCTCGAAGATTGCAGACAGGGCTGTTCCCTGCATTGCGTTCCTGTTGACGAGAGCTACGACGTGGTTTGCCATGATGTTCCTGAGTGCGAATCCAGCACCCTCGTTGTTCTGGGGAACCTCGAGGATCGACTTGACGTTTGCGCCCTGGAATGTGATTGTCTGGGGGTATCTTCCCCAAACGGCTGCCTTGACCATGTTGGCCTCGTACATCGGAATCTTGAACTCATCGATGATGGCCTCTGTGGTGGCTGCCGCGACGGCTGTGAATCCTGTTGTGTACTCGATTCCAGCCTCCATCCTTGCCTCAGGTACAATGGCGACGAGCCTGTTGCCCTTGACGATGACCTCTGTGCCATCGCCGTCATAGACCTGGATCTTCTCTTTTACGATTTTAGCGATCTTCGCTGCGTTCTTGACGAGCGGGATGTCGATCTCTTTTCCTTTGATCATCGCGCCTGCTACTGCACCGGTCTTGAGAACTTTCTCAATTCCAGCGAGGTCGACTGCGATTGTCCTCTTTGTCAGAGACACGATCTTCTTGATCGCTGCGTTGCGCAATGGACTGATTGCTTCCAACGGTACGTCTTTTGCAAGGCGCTTTCCGTTGTCGTCATACAAGTCGATTACGTCCTCGTATTTTGGCATTTCATACCTCCTTGTTCAATAATTGTCTGCGAAATCTCGCGATTCCGCATACCCCTTGCACTTTCGCGTATATTTTTTAGAAATATAAAGGAGCAAGGTTGACCGCCCCCTCGGGCCTCTGGGGAGCAGTTGTACCATACCTCCAATTTGAAAATTCAACGCCGTTAACAAGAATCGGTTTCGAGGGTAGAATAAATAACTTTGCACACAAAAGGAAAATGAGTTGCTTTTGCGGGATTTGTTTATAAAGGGGGCGCCCGGACGGTCTTCACCGTCCGGAGACGGACTGATCAGTCCCTCTTCGCCTTCTGCATGACGCCTTCGCCGTACTTCCTGAGGTGCTCGACGAAGCCCGGGATCATCGCGTACGGGATACCGCAGGCGAGCTCATCTGCCTTCATATCGGTCTTCTTCCTGCAGCCGAAACATCCCAACGAGATGTTGGGCTTTCCGGTGCAGATCGGCATCGCGGTGACATCTTCGCAAGCACACTGGAACGGGGATGTGCTGAACTCCGCGCGTCCTCCCTCCTCCGCGGTGGACAGCGGGACGACCCAGTATATCCTCTCGGGTATGTCGTCGATCGCGACGACGTCCGGGACGAAGTCCGCATCCTTCAGCGGGCAGACCACTTCGCCGACGGTCTTGTACGGTACGATCTTCCTGTCGCCGATCATCTTCGCTGCGGCGGCGGGGCTGTCATGCATGCCGATGCCGGCGTGGAACTCCCCGGAGGCGATCTTGTCGGATGTGGGTGTCATCCCCAGGGCGGAGGCCCCGACCATGCAGTTTTGGCATGCCAGGGGCATCGCGAACGATGCTCCGTTCTTCGCCCTGAAGATCGCCTGGCAGTGGCTCTGCTGGCCTTCGGGCTCCTGGTATCCCTCGGGGAACGCCTCGCCCTCCTTGATCAGCTTGATGGCCACGGGCTCGTAGCGGAGCTTCATGACGTCTTTCATAACGCTTGCAAATTCCTTGTTCTTCTCAAGGATCTCGGACATGGGACATGGATGCCCCAGTATGTTAATAATGGTAATGAAAAGTAGGACCCCCCTTTCGGGGGGAATGAGTTTGATTTCTTCAGAGGGACTTGATGGCCTGGACCATCGCGTTGAAGTTCTCGTTGGGGGTTCCGGGTGCGATACCGCATCCAGAGGAGATGATGTTGAATCCTGCGTTGGCGGATGCGAGCGCTCCCTCCCTGACCTGCTCGGGTGTTCCCTGGAACAGAGGCATAACCGATCCGACGTTTCCGACGAGGACGGTCTTTCCTCCGACCCTGCTGCATGCGACCTTGGGGTCGACCTTCTCCTCGATGGAGATTCCGGTGACACCGGTACCGACCATCATCTCGAGGATGGGCTCGGTGTTTCCGCAGATGTGCAGGATTGAGTACTTGTCCGCCTTGGGTGCCAGTGCCCTGTTGATGTACTGTCCGACGAAGTCGTTGAACATGTCGGGTGCGAGCATGTCGGTGGATCCGGTAGGCTCGGAACACTGGACTGCGTCCGCTCCAGCCTCCCACAGGGCCTCGGTGTATGCCTTGACGTAGGGTGTGAAGAAGTTCAGCCACTCGTGGACCTTGTCGGGGGCCATGAGGATTCCGAAGATGACGTTCTCTGCGCTGACAAGCTGTCCGGCGAGTGTGATGACTCCGGTGTTTCCTGCGACTACGGGGTAGTTCTCTCCGTGGCTCTTGACGAGCTTCTTGACGGCCTCGATGACGACTGCGGGCCTTCCGGTCTTGATGAAGTCCTCGGGTGCGATGAGGGTGGACAGATCGCTGTACTCTCCGCCCATGCAGTCGAAGTGGAGGTTGTGTCCCTTGATCATGGGTGCTGCGTCCTTCTTGTCGACGGCGACGGTTGCTCCGAGAGCCTCTGCCTCGGCTGTCAGACAGAATCCTGCCCTGACACCCTCGCTTCCGTTGTAGTCCGCCTGAGCGGCTGCCAGCTTTGCCATGAGGTCGGCGTTTTTGTGGGCTTCGGGCCATGCGGCTCCGACTGCATCCATCTGTGCGACTGTAGCTGACTGTGTGAATACTGCAACTGGAGGCCTGTCGAGGGACTCCTTTTTCAATGCAGCAAGAACTCTTTCTCTAGGTGACATTGCCATAGTGAAAACCTCTGAGATTCGCATATGCATCCTCGTATTTAACTAAAAGGGGAAGATATGCACCAAATATAGGTTAATCAACGATGCCCCCGACAATGTTGGATGATGATTGAGTTGTACGTATCCGCCAACTCGGTCATATCGACACGTCGGATATCCCCGACAGCGTTCCCAGGTCCATCAGGCCCATGTCGGTGACGCCGTACAGGCGGGCGTTGGCGTAGTCAGACGATTTCAGCGCGGGGGCCATTATGCACTCCTTGTCCAGGACCAGGTCGTTCCCCGACGCGAAGGGGCTGAACGGGGGCAGCACTATCACTCCCTCCTTCTCCGCATGGACGAAGCACTGGATCTTCAGCCCGCCTCCCACGCTCCCCGGGATCCTGACGGACGGGTGCTCGTGACCGATGATCACCGGCCTCTTCCCGGAATCCTCGTGGCCGTGCTCCAGGCGGAATCCCATGATGTCGATGTGGTCCACCGCGATCAGTCCGAGGTCGGAGATGATGTTCTGAAGGTAGTTGTCGTGGTTCCCCTTGATCGCCACCACCTGGGCGGCCTCGGTCAGAAGGGTGAATATCCTGCGGACCTCCCTCTTCTCCTCGAACCCGGCATGCCTGAAATCGTGCTTGATGTCCCCCAGGAGGACGAACCTCTCCGGCTCGTATCTGGAGATGATGTTGTTGAGGTCCTCGCGGATGGAGTCGGTGTTGATCCTCGGGAGGTACATCCCCTCCTGCTCCAGTGCGCGCTCGTAACCCAGATGCAGGTCGCCGATGACGACGGTGGGGCCTTCGGAGAGGATGAGACACCTGTCGCTGGTGATGGTAACTCCGGGCAGTATCTCCTTGGTCCTCATGCTACCCGCATCTGATGATATCCTTAAAAGGGTCTGTTCTTATTCCCCAGGGATGATCGAGCACACGTTCCAGATTCTGCCTTCCGTCGGGGCCAAGAAGGAGATGGTCCTATGGGAATCAGGCATACTGGACTGGGACGATTTCCTCTCCGCCGACAGCATAGGATGCGTCAGACCGGCGGCGAAGGAGCAGGCGGATCCGATCATCATGCAGGCCGAGGAGCTCCTGAAGGAAGGGGACGCGAAAGGTCTCTCAGACGTCATCCCCAAGAAGGAGCACTGGAGGATGTACGACCGCTTCAGGGACGATGCGGCGTATCTCGACATCGAGACCGACGGCCTGAGCAGGGACGCCCTGGTGACTGTTGTCACCGTCCACAGGAAGGACAGGACATACACCCTTACGGAAGGGTTCGACCTCGGCCCGGAGACACTGTCGGAAGCGCTGGAAGGGGCGAAGATGCTGGTGACGTTCAACGGCAGCTGCTTCGATATCCCTGTCCTCAAAAACAGCTTCCCGACCGTGGACCTCGACATCCCTCAGTACGACCTGCGCTTCGCATCCAGGAAGGTCGGGTTCAGGGGAGGGCTCAAGCCCCTGGAGATCGAGCTCGGCATCCACAGGGACGAGGACATAGAGGGCGTCGACGGGGCCATGGCCGTGCATCTGTGGCATCAGTGGACGAGGCATTCCGACGAGGATGCCCTGAACATACTTCAGGAATACAACAGGGCCGATACGGTCAACCTGGAATACATCGCAGGTGTGATCTACGACAGGCTGGTGAGGGAGCATGCCGGTTACAGATGGTGACAGGGGCCGCATGGACAGGGACATATCGTCCGCCGCGGCGAACCTCTCGAAGGCCAAGAGCATACTCATCGTATCGCACATCGACGCTGACGGCATCACAGCCGGCTCCATAGCCAAAATGACGGCGGAGCGCCTGGGCATAGAGCACCGCATCATGTTCGTCTCCAAGATCACGCCCGAGGTCATCGATTACGTGAACAACACGCCGGACGATTTCGTCTGGATATGCGACCTCGGCAGCGGTTATCTCTCGGAGTTCACCAAACAGAACCTGGTCATCACGGACCATCACGCGCCGGATCCCCGCTGGAGGAGGAAGCAGACAGTCCTGGATAGTTTCATGTCCATAGACCATCTCAATCCCCACACGTACGGTTACGACGGGTCCTACGAGGTCTGCGGTGCCGGGATGACATATCTCCTGGCGAAGGCCATCGACCCGAGGAACATCGACATGGCGTTCCTCGCCGTCATAGGCGCGGTCGGGGACTTCCAGGATTCTAGCCATTCCAGACTGGTCAGCATCAACCGCGACATCCTGGAGGATGCCGTCTCCAACGGCGATGTGATCGTGGAGAACGACCTCCGCCTCTTCGGGAGGGAGACACGTCCGATCATACAGTTCTTCCAGTACTGCACCGAGCCAAGGCTGGAGGGCCTCACGGACAACCCCAACGGGTGCATGGACATGCTGGAGTTCCTCAACATACCGCTCAAGCGCGACAACCAGTGGAGGTCCTGGAACGACCTCTCCGGCGAGGAGAAGGAGAAGGTCACCGACAACGTGCTGGAGCTCGTCCCGATTAACGAACAGTCCCGCATCTACGGCGAGGTGTACACCCTACCCAAGTTCGAGAAGGGCACCGGCCTCAGGGACGCCAAGGAGTACGCCACGGTCCTGAATTCCTGCGGAAGGTACGAGGATGCGGAGACCGGCATGAGGATCTGCTGCGGCGACAAGGATGCGCTGAAGGATGCGGAGCAGAACCGTGCTGACCACAGGCGCCACATCTCCACTGCGCTTTCATATGTGAAGGACAACCACCTGATCAGGGAGCGCAGGTTCATACAGTTCTTCGACGCCGGCGACCAGATCAAGGATACGGTCGTCGGCATAGTCGCGGGAATGCTGCTTAATTCACCGGAATGCAGGCACAATCTCCCGATAATCGCTTTCGTGGACTCCGATGACGGGGTCAAGGTCTCGGCCAGGGCCAACAGAGACCTGGTCGACCGCGGATTGGATCTCGCCGCCGTGATGAAGACCGCGGCGGAACTCGTGGGAGGTTACGGCGGAGGCCACAGCGTGGCCGCCGGCGCCACCATCCCGAAAGAAGAGAAGGAGGACTTCCTCGACATAGTCGAGGACATCGTTTCCTCCCAGGTGGACTGAATCAGTCCTTCATCAGTGTGTACAGGACAGCCTTCTGTGCGTGCAGCCTGTTCTCTGCCTGGTCGAAGACCACGCTGTGCGGGCCTTCCATGACCTCGTTGGTGATCTCCTGTCCGCGGTGCGCGGGAAGGCAGTGCATGACGATGCATGTGGGCTTGGCCAGTGCGACCAGCTCGTCGTTGACCTGGTACGGGCTGAAGATCCTGATGGCCTCCTCCTCGGGGGTGCTGTCTCCCATGGAGATCCATGTATCCGTGTACAGGACGTCGGCGTCCACGCAGGCCTTCTCGGGCTCGTGGGATGCGATGATCTTCGATCCGTTGGCCTCGGCGATCTTCGTGGCGTTCCACATGATCTCCGCGTTGGGCATCCTGATCGCGGGACAGCATGCGACCATGTCGATCCCCATGATGGCGCTGGCGTACAGGAGGGAGTTGCAGACGTTGTTACCGTCTCCCAGATACACCAGTTTCTTCCCTCTGAATCCTCCGAGCTTCTCCTTGATGGTGACCATGTCGGCGAGGGCCTGACAGGGATGCTCGAGGTTGTCCAGTCCGCTGATGACGGGGACGGACGACCAGTCTCCCAGCTTGTCCATCATCTTGTAGTCGAACGCACGGTACATGATCCCGTGGACGAAACGGCTCATGACACGCGCTGTATCCTCCATGGTCTCGCTGTGGACGCCGATCTGCATCTTGGACTCGTCGAGATAGACCGCGTGTCCTCCCAGCTCGGTGATTGCCACATCGAAGGAGATCCTGGTCCTCGTGCTGGGCTTCTCGAAGATCATTCCCAGCGACTTGCCCTTGAGGGGGTCACCGTGATGTCCGCGCTCCGCTTTGAGCTTGAGAGCAAGGTCCACGAGATCCGGCCACTCGTCCTTCATGTCGATAACCGATATCAGATTCTTTTTTCCCATGACATACGTCATCGAGACAGTACTTAAAAGGATGATGGGTTAGAAACGCGACCTCCGGATGCTTAGTTCTATCGAATTATAACCGATATCGTATCGTTCGAATCTGCATCGCTGATGAAATCATAGGATTCATTCCCATGAAATCATAGGAGTGGATTCCTGATTCGATAGGAAATGTGATCGGCACCGTTAAGGCCAAGAATTGTACACACAGGAAATTAGACTCGTATCTAAAACAATAAAAGCATTGAGACCCATGAATGACGCCATACAAGGCAACGGTCCTCGGAGTTATCATGAACAGTATCGGACGCATCCACGGATCGGCTATCCAGCCGCCGACCCCGACCGCAACAGGGCAACCCAGACCCGCTTCCATGGAGGCAGACGCCCTATGAACTGGGAAGGACTGGCCGAGAGGATGCGCCGCCTGTTCGAACTGGCACCGACCATTGTGAGCTTATCGCTGGGGATCGTGCTGGTCGCCCAGGGGATTTACGGCGTGTACACCGGTATCAGAGATAGCCAGGTCATCCTGTACTACGTCTCGAACGTGATCCTGGCCGTCGGCGGCTCGCTCATCATCCTGCTCTGCAAGACGGACCTGGTCCGTCTGACCGGAATCTATGCGATCACGCTGGGATCCTCGCGCCTCATAACACGCTATCTGGCACTTACGGGCGACGACGTCGGCACGATGACGATCGTGATGTCAGCGGGAACGATGCTTCTGGCGGCCAACCTGGTCTACACCGGTATCTCGTTCTCGTTCGGGAACGTCATAAGGCGCACATCGATGATCATCACGGCAGGACTCCTGGCCACGGCCAACATCGTACTGATGACGATACTTTCCGTGCTGGGGGCCTTCGAGGAAGACCCGAGCGGGCTGATCGAATATCTCCTGAACTTCTTCATGTACATGATCCTGGTCGGAATGCTGGACATGGAGGACATCCGCATGAACACGTCGGACGGCAAACACGCGACCCATCTCGACAGGATCCGCTGCAGTTACATGCTGGACACCGATTCCTCCATCACCCCGGAGGTCTCAGAACAGCTGCTCAGCCGTTCCGGACCCATGTGGAGGGATGTGAACGACGACGTCATCCAATCGGAGATGGTGTTCAACATCAAAGGAAGGTTCCTGAACTCAACCGTGACCGCCCAGATCTGGAAAGGGCAGGAGCAGCTGTTCCTGACCATAACCAAGGACAACGGTTCGGTGATCCATGCGAACAGGGTCAAGGTGGACGATATCGTAAGGAAGGATGACAGACTCTGCTTCTACGGAAAGGACGGCGCCAGATTCTATCTGGCCATAGACGGAGGGGTACAATGAACCCGATGTCCTGGCTGAAGGACGCCTCCCACATGTCCATGATAAACAGGGCGCTGGTCATCCTGCTCGGAGTGATAGCCATCATCGTCGGTATAACCGGGACCTACGCCGCAGTGGCGGATACGGAATACGGGGACATCAGCTATGTGACATACATGGTGTTCGTCGTGACCGGAATCGTTCTCCTGAGATCGACCCACAAGACGCACATATTCATCATCTTCGTCGCCGGAGTGACCTACGGAGCCGTGGACCTGGTTACCAACATCCCGTCCCTGGTGGAGGACTTTGACGGCCTGACGTTCATGAAGATGTTCGCAGACCTGACCATCGTGTTCAGTTCCATCCATTGCATGCTGGGGGACCGCCACTGCTCGATACGCGTGTTCGTCCTCTGCAGTATCGACCTCATGATGCTGCTGGCCATGGCGGTGATCCTGGTCTTCCTGAATACGGAGGAAAAGGGTCTCGATCCAACGGTCCCCTGCGTGGTGGCATCGATCGCGTACATCATCGTCTTCATGACCTTCCTGATCAGGCCAGGGGTCCGCGACGACTTCACCAAGAGGAGGCTGAAGAAGGGCATGGTCGTGGTGGAATCCATCATGTCGACCACACCGAACGCTTTCATCCTGAGGAAGGACGTGGATGCCGTCGTCGGGAAGGATATGTCATCCTGGCAGACGTACGACGACGGACCGATAGAGAAGGAGCACGTGTCGATAGTCTACGACGGACCCAGGGAGTTCATATTCACCTCCACCAAATGGAGGGATGAGGACAGGATAAGGATCAGCATCCGTCAGAACCTGAAATCCCAGTACTTCGGAAGAGGCTTCATGCTCGTCGGGAGCTCAATCGAGGAATGCGACGGGAAGGAGTACCTACGCATATACGGCGACGGCGGAATATTCATCAGACTGCTCATCTCCGAGGGTACCGTCAGGAAGAAGCGCTTCTTCCACAGGGAGGACGTGGACGAAATCGGGGACATCCTGACCGACACGGAGGAACTGATCCTGCCGCAGTGACCTCGGACTGGATTTCCCTTCGACTGACGATATGTTTATTTAAGGGAATCCAATAGCCGAATTCACCAACATGGCCGGGATAGGGTAGCTTGGTTATCCTAGGGGACTGTGGATCCCTTGACTCGGGTTCAAATCTCGGTCCCGGCCCCTATTGTGTTTTCAGAAAGGTGATAGTGACATGTCCTGGGAAGGCAAGTTGAACAGGATCGACGACAACCGGTGGGAGATCCCCATGGACGAGTCCCTGGGCATGCGCACCAATGCCGTCATCTACGCCAACGAGGCCATGCTCTCCCAGATACGCTCCGACAACGCCCCGATGCAGGCCGCCAACGTCGCCTGCCTCCCCGGAATCGTCGGAAGCTCCATGGCCATGCCCGACATCCACTGGGGATACGGTTTCCCCATCGGAGGAGTGGCGGCCGTCGATGGGTTCGAAGGTTCCATCTCCCCCGGAGGGATAGGTTTCGACATCAACTGCGGTGTCCGTCTGATAAAGACCGACCTGACGATGGAGGACATCGGCGACAGGAAGAACGAGCTCATCGACGAACTGTACAGGAACGTCCCGTCCGGATTGGGATCCAAAGGTCTGACGAAGGTCGGATACGAGGATCTGGACGAGATCCTCAGGAACGGATCCGTATGGGCCGTGGAGAACGGCTACGGATGGGAGAGGGACCTGGAGGTCACCGAGGAGTACGGCTGCATGCAGGATGCCGATCCTTCCGTTGTAAGCGACAAGTCGAGGAAGAGGGGACTCCCCCAGCTCGGTTCGCTCGGATCGGGCAACCACTTCCTGGAGGTGGACCTCGTCGAGAACATCTTCGACGAGCGCACAGCGAAGGTCTACGGGCTCAAGGAGGGGACACTCGCGATAACCGTCCACTGCGGTTCCAGGGGATGCGGCCACCAGATCGCCACCGATTATCTGCAGGAGATGGAGCGCTACGTGAAGAAGAACTCCGTGGACCTCCCCGACAGGCAGCTGGCATGCGCCCCGCTGGACTCCAAGCTGGGTGACGATTACTACAAGGCCATGTGCTGCGGCGCCAACTACGCCTGGGCCAACAGGCAGATGATCACCCACTGGGCCAGGGAATCCTTCGAGAAGGTGCTCGGCAGGTCCGCAGAGGACATGGGGATGGACGTCGTCTACGACGTGGCGCACAATATCGCCAAGAAGGAGAGGCACGACATCGACAGGCACCACGAGGATGTACTTGTGCACAGGAAGGGTGCCACCCGCGCGTTCGCCCCCGGAAGGTCTGAAATTACATTGCGCTACAGGGATGTCGGGCAACCCGTCATCATCCCCGGCAACATGAAGGTCGGGACGTACGTCCTGGCCGGAAGGAAGGGCTCCATGGAGCAGACGTTCGGATCCACCTGCCACGGGGCTGGAAGGCAGATGTCCAGGAAGGCGGCCATCAGCAGCCTGTCGATAGACAACGTCTTCAAGGAGATGGAGTCCAGCAACATCTATCTGAGGAACGGTTCCGAGGAGGGCGTCCTGGAGGAGGCCCCCGGAGCGTACAAGGACGTGGATCAGGTCATCGAAGTGGTGTGCAACGCGGGACTCACCGAGAAGGTCGCAAAGCTCACACCGATCGGCGTGATCAAAGGCTGAATCCCAATACCTTCTTCGCGGATCTCTCCACGGATTCCCTGAACTGTGCAGGACATGATACCAGTATGGCCCATCCGTACGGGTTCCTGGACTGCAGCGCCCTGGCGATGGGCGAGAAGCGGGTCAGGGACTTCACCTTCCCCTCGTCATCCATTATCGACACGTCGGTCTTGCCGATGTTCATGTTGCTCTGCAGATTTGACTTTGAAGTGATCTCGACGCCTACGTTGAACACGTCGATGCCGGCCTGATCTGCGATCTCCTGCTCCAGCCTTGCCATGCCGGCCTCGTCCGCGTAGCCGATGAGCTTGGACGCCATGTCCTCGTTCATGTCCGCGCTGTAGACCGCGAAAGCCTTCTTGTTGATGTCGCGGTTCAGGACCCTGCGGATGCAGTTGGATCCCTTCCCTCCGGCCTCTATGACCCTCTGGATGATGTCTGGGTCGGTCCACAGGTAGATGTCCGAGAGATCCACTCCTGAGGCCTCCACGGCCTTCGACAGCATCTTCTGGGCTATCCTCGTGGTCTCGTGGAAGTACACCGACGTGTACATGAGCGAGCGCGATACCATCAGGCCCTCCGCGGCGGTGGTCCCTCCCCTGAGGATGACTATCCTGTCGTTGTGGACCTGCATTGTGTTGATCAGCCTGTCGCAGTCGATATCCCCGTGCGACAGTCCGGTGTAATGGGCGTCCCTCATCAGATAGTCCATCTGGTCCGCATCGACCGGACCGTGGATGATCTGATGGGCGTAATCTTTGGAAGGGAAGTACTCGTGGTTCTCCAGATAGGAGTCTAGATTGTCCGATTGCGAATCGGGGTACGCGATGAGGTTGCAGACCTCCTCCGGATCGATCCCCTCCCTGGAGATGACCTCGCCAATCGGCGGTATGCCGTCGAACAGGTCATCGTCGATGGATTTGTGGTTCGGGACCTTCCCCGTGATCAGTGCACGGGCCAGCTCCATGTGGTCCATGCCCACGGACCTCTCCATCAGTGATTCCAGACTGTGGGAGTAGGGCGGATGGCAGATGTCATGGAGCATACCTGCCATGCGGACTGTGTCGGAATCCTCCTTGTCCAGGCCGATGGCGTACGCCATCCTCCCTGCCAGATGGTATGTCCCGAGGCAATGCTCGAAACGCGTATGGTTCGCACCGGGGAACACAAGATAACCGAGACCCAGCTGCTTGACCGAGCGGAGCCTCTGCATCTCCGGACGGTCCATGACGTCCTTGAAGATGCCGTCCACGATGATGTTCCCGTGGACCGGGTCCTGTATCACCTTGATGCGATCCATCTCACTCTCCGGACTTCCAGAGCTTGTCGCCCACATAGTGTATCGTCTTGATGGCCTTGCCGCCGGCCTTGGTCTTCAGGTCCGCTCCGGACCTGAGCGCTACACCGATGGCCAACGGAGCGCCGTTCTTGATGTCCTTGATCCATACGAGATCGCCTTCGGCGACCGCCTCGTCGGCATCGGTGATGCCGGGGCCCATGACGTCCGCGCCGTTGGTGACGAACGGGACCGCGCCCATGTCGACGGTGACGGACCTTGCTGTGGGCCTGTACTTGAGAATTCCCCTGATGGTCAGGAAGGGTTTCCCGTCGTAGACTATGCCCAGGATGTCCTGGCCCACGAATATGACGTTGAAATCCGAGCTCTCGGCCATGTCGACGGCATCGCGCTCGTCGAACACAGGTATGCCGAAAAGGTCCTGGAGATTCTTGGACAGTGCCTTGATCTCCTTCTCTCTCATTCTCTTCCTTTTCCTAATCATTATGTCGGACATCGATTCTCGTATGGCATTACGCATAAAGATAACTTTGCACAAAGGGGATTCGCCCCCTGGGCGGGGGCTAAGAAAAAAAATCCGATGGCAGCCGATGGGATAGGATAGGATGGATGGATTTTACGGCCGCCATCTGGAGGACTTGTGCTTTTGGGGATGCACTTCTTCTCCTCTGATACTCTCATCCACCCTTGAGTATTTAAAGCTCCAATTGGGGGGAGACCGAAAGTAGAGAGCGTGTTTTGAATGTCTGGCTGTCACCGAAAGTGGCCGAAAGTGGAGCTCCCATTATGTGACCGTTGGAAGCTCTCGTTGGCCCTTCTATTCACCGACGTGTCGGTTTTAGATTTATATACCATTATGAACGATAATCAAACATAACCTCGAGACCCTCCCCTTTCGGAGAGGTAAGTGGTTTGTGCTCTGATCGCCGGATCACCAGAACAATCTGATGATCTGAACGAGGAGAGCTATGCTCTCGAGGACCAGGGTAAGTAGTTGGAGCCACCGACCCTGGTCCTTTTCTCCGTCATCCATTCTTGGATCACCTCCAAAAAGTCCAGGACGACGGTCCGACCACTAAGAGAAGTCCTCTGCAGTCGGACTTCATCCTGGTAAGAAAACACCTCTTTCTCCGGTGCATCGGGGCTGTACCCGCATTCTAGACTTCAAAAAGCCTAGCCAGACATCTAAGATGACAATTTTTCTTACTATTTTTCAGCGATAAAACAGCAGTAAAAACGGGGTTTGTGAAGAGGGGTCGCCCCCTCTTCGAGATCACTCCTTGGGAGTGATTCCGATGGTGATCATCTTTCCGGTGACGTCCCACTCCTTGACCTCTGTTCCCTTGGGCTCGGAGGTGAACGTCAGGGTCTTCGCCCTGACCTCGTTGGAGATGTGGTCCTTCCAGGTGCCGAACAGACCGACCAGACGGTCTTCCGCTGAGACCTCGACGTCGACGTACTGCTCGACCTTGAGCTTCATGTCCTTACGCATCTGCTGGATACGTCTGATGAGCTCCCTGGCGTAACCCTCGGCCTCGATCTCCGGCGTGACGTTGAAGTCGATGAATATCGTTCCCTCATCGAACTCCACCGGCTCGATGTCCTTCTCGACGGACGGGATCTCGTCCTTTCCGAGATACTGGACCTTCTTGATGTTGCCCTGTTCAGCGAGGACGTGGTCGAACATCTTGACGGCCTTGTTCACATCCGCGTCGTTGCCGCGGACAAACACCTGCAGGAGGGGCCATCTGAGCTTGGACCCCATCTTGGCCCTCTCGGCCGCGATGATGTCCACGATGTTCCTCACGAGGGACATACTGTGCTCGATGTCGTCGTCGATCAGCGACTTGTCGCAAACCGGCCAGTCCTCCATGTGGACCGTGAGCTTCTTCCCGCCCATGTGCTGGTAGACCTCCTCCGCGATGTGCGGGGCGATGGGTGCCAGTATGAGCGCGGTCTTCATGATCGCGTAGTAGAGCGTGAAGTAGGTGGCATTCTTGTCGGCCTCCATGTCCGCTCCCTCGGACCAGGACCTGTCCCTCACGAGGCACACGTACCATCTGGAGAGGTCCTCGAGGATGTACTCCTCGAGCTCGCGTGCTACCAGATGGAGCTCCCTGGTCTCGAGATAGTGGGTGACTGTCTCCACGATCTTCTCGGTCCTGGAGATCATCCAGCGGTCCTCGTCCCTCAGGGATCCCTTGATGGAATCGATGGTGAACTTCTCCGGGTCGAACTTGTCCAGGATCATGTAGGTGGAAGCGAAGTTGACCACGTTCCAATAGGTGTTCAGCACCTTTCTGGCGTTCCTGGGTCCGTCCTTCTGGAAGGCAGTGTCCTCCCAGGGTGCGTTGGACTTGATCATGTAGTACCTAAGGGAATCGGCACCGACCTGGTCGATGAGCTCCAGGGGCTCGATGACATTGCCCAGGGATTTGGACATCTTCTGTCCCTTGGGGTCGAGCACCCATCCGTGCATCATGACCTCGTCGTAGGGCGCACGGTCGAAGGATATGACCCCGGCTCCCAGCTGAGAGTAGAACCATCCCCTGGTCTGGTCGTGGGCCTCGACGATGAAGTCGCCGGGCCACCACTCCTCGAACTCCTCCTTGTGGTGGGGGTATCCGAGGGATGCCCATGCAGCCACTCCGGAGTCAAACCAGACGTCCAGGACGTCCGGCACCCTGTGCATGGTCTTGCCGCACTTGGGGCATTTGAATGTGACGTTGTCGATCCAGGGCCTGTGGGTGTCCATTCCGTCGGTGTAACCCTCGCCGGCCTTCAGCTCCTCGTACTGTCCGACGACCTTCTTCTCACCGCACTCACACTCCCAGACCGGCATGGGGATTCCCCAGTACCTCTGGCGTGAGATGCACCATTCCCTGGCGCCCTCGACCCAGTTCTTCTCCCTGGTGCTCCCGGCCCAGTCGGGGACCCACTTGGCGCGGTCGATCTCGGCCAGCATCTCGTCCTTGACCTTGGGGACATCGACGAACCACTGGCGGGTGTTCCTGTAGATGATAGGGGACTTGCATCTCCAGCAGTGCCCGTACCTGTGCTTGATCTTGCTGGAGTTGTACAGCTTGCCTGTCTCGTCCAGATACTTGATGACGTCGTCGTGGACGGTCTTGACCTTCTTGCCCACCATCATGGGGAATTCGTCGGTGTACCTTCCGTTCTCGGCCACGGGACAGAACGGCTGGATGCCGTACCTCTTTCCCGTCTCGTAATCGTCCGGACCGTGTCCGGGCGCGGTGTGGACCAGCCCTGTGTTGTCCTGCTCCACGTACGTTGCCGTGACGACCTTGTAGTTCCAGTCGGACTTGGGGACGTCCAGGTCGAAGACGGGCTCGTACTCGATGCCCTCCAGCTCCTGTCCCTTCATCCTCTTGAGGACCTCGAACCTGTCGTATCCGCCCTTCTGCATCACGTAGTCGGCCTGGGACTCGAGGATGATGAGCTCCTCCTCTCCCTTCGCACCGGACATCCTCACCCTGGCGTAGTCGAAATCGGGATGGACCGCAACGGCCATGTTGGCGGCGAGCGTCCAAGGCGTAGTGGTCCAGATCAGCAGCGACGCGGTGTCGCCCTTGATCGGGAACCTGACCATGATGGAGGGATCCGTCTCGTCCCAGTACTCGATCTCCGCCTCTGCCAGTGCGGTCTCGCACCTGGGGCACCAGGTGACGACCCTGCTGGAATCCCTGAGGAGCCCCTTCTCGTACGCCCTCTGGAGCGTCCACCATGCGGACTCGATGTAATCCAGCTTGATGGTCTGATAGGGGTTGTCCCAGTCCATCCAAACACCGAGCTGCTTGAACTGCTCGGTCATATCGGCACGCAGTCCCTGCGCGAATTCCTTGCAGGTGTTGACGAACTTGTCGATACCCATTTCCTCGATGTCCTTCTTGGAGTGGACACCGATGTTCTTCTCGACCTTGACCTCGATCGGGAGACCGTGCATGTCGAAACCGGGCTGGTCGCGGACGTTGTACCCGTTCATGCTCCAGTACCTGATCAGGATGTCCTTGACGGTCTTGTTCATCGCGGTACCAAGATGGATGGAACCGGTGGTGTAGGGCGGCCCGTCGACGAAATAGAACTTCTTCCCGTCCTTCCTGGACTCCCTGGTCTTCTCATAAGCGTGCTCGGACCTCCAATACTCCTGGATGTCCTTCTCGATGTTCTTGGCATCATAATTGGGGCGGATCGGCGTTATCATTGCTAGTCCTCGTTTGCGGGTCTATCTTGCCCGTATTAGGTGCGCGTATGCGCATCGAATAAAAATAGATGGCCCCAATGGTGCGTATTGCTACTGGCCCTTCTGTCGTCTCCTGGTCATGCGGGTGGGTGTCTGAATCGTCTCATTATCCCCAACATGAACATTCGAAATGTCATCGAGTACTTCTATCAGCTTTGGGATGTCTTCATTCATTGTGTTCCAAAGAGATATGGGTTCGATGTGATGGTACTGATGAACGCTGACGTTTCTGAAAGCGATTATCCTTTCCCATGGAACGGATGGTATCTCCCTCTTCAACCAGGCATCGATCCAAGATGCGAATTCGCCTATCTGACTGAAACAGTAGAGGACAGAGTTCTGATAGACCCTGTTCAGACAGAGATTATCATACCCTCCGAAGGTTGTCTGAGCATCCACAACATCTTCAGAGAACTGACGAATTTTCTCTAGAGCGAATTCGACTTTCTCTTGGTTAGAATACATTCAATTCCTCTCTGAGAATACGCAAATCGAACTCGTTTTCTTTCAGACTGGAACGGGTTATTACATCTACGGGTTTCCCCAATGCCTCTGTGGTTTGGTCGATGAACAATCCATAGTCGCCATATGAGAAATTCTCCCCCACATCAATCAGAAAATCGTAATCACTATCAGGGTTGTGATCGCCTCTGGCCCGGGAACCGAATAACGATACGTGATGAACATTACATTTAGCTGCAATCGGCATAAGTATCGACTTGATCTCTTCAAGACTCAACTCCCCGTACTCTGAAACTGGGGGATCATGATTGGAGGTAATATCTGCACTCGCAATCTGACTGGAACTCTCTGACGGATTACTGCTTTTAGCCACGATGGATACCTCCTGATAAGCAATCCTTTTGTTTCCTATATATACATCCTGTCACGCCGTCACAGGCACGTTTGAGCTTCAAAGCAGGATATACTTGATAGCTTCGTTGGCCAGCGTCATGCCGAATACCGCCGGAACTGTCGGCAGGGATCCGAGTACGCTCTTACCATGCTCGTCCCTGTCAGTGGGGGTGGCAACCGGAGGTTCCACTGAATAAACTGCTGTGATCCTCGATGTGTCGCAGTCCCTCAGGGACTTCCTGAGAGATGCCGCAAGAGGGCATACGCTCGTCTTCATCAGAGGTGCGACCCTCACCGCCTGCGTGTCCATATGGAGCGCGGCACCCATCGACGAGAACGTCGGGATTCCCTTCTCTGAGGCGTATCTCAGCAGTGCTGTCTTGCAGCGCAATGTATCTATCGCATCCACCAGGAGATCGAAGTCTCCGTCCAAGATCTTCGGAACTGTATCCTCGTTGACCAAGGTGTCGATGCCTTCGATCTCGATGTCAGGATTTATCGATCTGGCTCTTTCGCATGCCACCTCGACCTTCGGCCTACCGACAGTGGCCGTCGTCGACAGTATCTGACGATTGAGATTGCTCTCCGAGAACACATCGTGATCCACGACCCTGATCCTCCCGACGCCGGCGCGGACCAGACCTTCCAGAGCATATCCTCCGACCGCTCCGCATCCTGCAAGGACGACAGATGCGTTCCTGAGCTTCTCGATACCCTCAGGCCCTATCAGGATGCTCGTCCTCTCGGTCATCCCCTTCATGGGAACAGCCTCCTGAGGTTCTCCTCCGCCCTGTCCAGCAGCTGCTCCGGGGACCTATCGATGATTGCTCCCAGTCTCTCGGCGAAGTCCCTCATTCCCGTGAAATCCTTACCGCATGCCGGCGAATCCGTCTCCAGAAGCAGCAGATCCTCCGGGATCGCATCCAGCAGCCTCTTGACCCTGATGTCCGACCTGGACAGTATCCTCGGGGATATGGACATGTAGCAGCCCAGTTCCGAATAGGGTTTGACATAGCTGTCGGAACCGTACGAATGCAAAATGACACCTCCGAGCCTCCTCTCCTTCAGGGCATCCAGAACCATCTTCTCGCATCCGACGTCATGCACGGAAACGACCCTCTTGAAGTATTCGGCGATCTCCAGCTGCTGTATGAACACCATGGTCTGACCCAGGATCTTGCCGCGCTTGGAATCCAGCCCGATCTCCCCAACGTGAATTCCAGGATCTGCTTGGAGCATGTCGAAGAGCCTCTTCTTGGTCTCCACCGTCCAGTCCTCCGCGTACCACGGATGGATGCCGTAGCACTTGACCATCCTTGGATCTCCGATGGACTCCTGCCTGTCCCACTCGTCGGCCTTCGCCACGCATGAGACCATGCGGTCCAATTCATCGTAATCGGAGTAACCCTCCAGAACGACCTCGATTCCGTGGAGATGTGCGTCTATCATGTTCAGAACCACGCGTCCAGGGACCTCTGCTTCTTCCTGTCGGACTCGGCCTTCCTGGCGGCCTCGATCTTGTTGAGAACGTTGTTGACCCTGTCCTCCGAGAAACCGTACTCGTTCATGAGGTCCAGGATTCCTTCCCTGTCCAGCGGCCTAAGCTTGACGTCGTAATCATCGGACTTCGGACCGTTCAGGAATATCTCCCTGACCTCTTCGTACTCAGGGATGTCGATGTCCGTGTCCTCCATGACCTTCTCCAGGCTGCCGTACTTCTGGATCAGCTTCAGTCCCTTCTTGGGCCCGATGCCGTTGATACCGGTGTTGAAGTCGGTGCCTATCATCATGCACACATCGACCAGCTGCTCCCTGGTCACGCCCAGGGACGACAGCATCTCCTTGGAGTCGATGATCTCCGTCTTCACATCCCTGTACAGCTGCTTCCCGGGGACCTTCCTCCTTCCGGAGATCGTGAGGTTCCTGACCAGCAGCGGTGCCCCGAATAGTATGGAATCGAAATCCTGCGAAGCTGCTGCGTAAACGTCGCCCTTGCCGCACATGTACGCGGCCTGGGCCTCTCCGTCGCTGGGGGCCTGGACCACGGGCAACCCCATCAGATCGATCAGCTTCTTCGATGTCTCTAAAATCTCGGGGGTCATCCTCGCGGTCTGCTGCGCCTTGGAGAACGCCTTCTTGAGATCGCCCTCGGCCAGTGCCTCCTCGTACTCCCTCTTGGCCTTCTCCCTCCTGGCGATCCTCTCCTCGATGGTGCCGGCCTTCAGCTCGTTGGGCTTGCCGTCGAAGACGAAGGACGGCTCGATACCTGCCTCGATAAGATTGGCCGTACGGTAGAGTATGCCTGAGAGATGGGATGTTACGCGGCCCTCGGCATCCATGAGGGGCTTGCCGTCGGGCTGTCTGATTATGGATAGGAACTGGAAAATCGTATTGTAAGCATCGACCGCCACGGTCCTTCCGCGGAGGTCCTCCAGCTCGATCTCCTTTGCCGTGACTATTGGGGATAGGTTTACTCCCATCGGTTCACCCCATCCTGTGCCATTTCTCGATGGTCGGCGACATGTCGGCCATCCTGAAAAGATACGATCCGGCGACCAGGATGTCCACTCCGGCATCCACACATGTGACGGCGGTCGCCCCGTTGACCCCTCCGTCTACGGATACGAGGATCTCCTTCCCGTTCTTGACCGCCCACTCCTTGACCCAGGAGATCTTGGGCACGCAATCGGCTATGAACGACTGTCCGCCGAATCCCGGGTGCACGGTCATGACCAGGACCAGGTCGACCTCCGGCAGGAACTCCTCCAGCGCGGTCACGTCGGTCTCCGGGTTCAGCGATATCCCCGCCTTGAGGCCCTTCGACTTGATCTTGGCTATCGCACCGTGGATGTCCCCGTCGGCCTCGCAGTGGACCGTGATCAGGTCGCATCCCGCATCCGCGAATGCATCGATGTAGCGGATGGGGTCCTGGATCATAAGGTGGGCGTCGAAAGTTATCTTCGAACACTTCCTGACTGCCTTTATCACGGGAGGACCGAAGGTTATGTTCGGGACGAACGCTCCGTCCATAACGTCGAGGTGCGCCCAATCGGCGCCTGCCTTCTCCACGCGGACCAGCTCTTCTCCGAGCCTCGAAAAATCCGCCGAAAGCATCGACGGGGATACGATGGTCATGCTTCAACGATATGCCTGACGGGTATAAGGACTTGTAGCGAGAACCTCTGATTACGACACCGGACTGATCTGCTTAGAGCTTCTTCGGATCTCAGCGACAAGACCGACCCTGTATAAGAAAACTACATCCTTCCGTCAAACGTAGGAACATACTTTAATATCATAGAAGCCGAGTGAATAAGATTCGCCGGAAATGGGCAGTTCGTGCATGCCGAACAACCTACGTACGGCATGCACGGAACCAACCCGGCAAGAGGTGAGAATTTGGACATTCTTATTGAATGTCGGGAACGTGGTTTCCGTCTGACGATCATGACCGATGAGGTTGTGATCGTCATCGATATCTGGTAAAGATATCGAGGTCCGATCCGCCTCAAGGATCCGGCTCCTCTCGGAGCCGTTATTCACACCTCTTATAATTTCCATTGCTCTCATTCGATATAAATTAAGCCCCGAGCCGTCTGTATTATAGAACATTAGCAAAGACCCAGCAGAAACGTCGAATATATAGCCCAGGCCGTCGATACGGTAACTATGTCTTTAGCAAAGCACAACACCGTCGCCGCCAAGTGCGATGTGGCGGGATGCGATAACGATGCGGAGAGGTCCTTCAACATCAAGCAGGTCTCCAAATCCGAGCTCAAGCTCAAGAGCAACGACCTGCGCAACGTCCATCTGTGCAAGGAACACTACAAGGAGTTCAAGAAGCAGACCAAGACGGACAGGGAACTCAACGCCATCTACGACTGAAACGATAACATGTTGGAACTGCTCTTCCTCGGCACAGGTGCCAGCGTCCCTTCCCGGGACCGTGCGACATCCTGCATCGCCGTAAGGAACGGTTCCGACATAATCCTCATGGACTGCGGGGAGGGATCGCAGAGACAGCTGATGATCTCCCCATTCTCGTTCATGAAGATCAGAGCCATACTGATAACCCATCTGCACGGCGACCACGTCTTCGGACTGCCGGGATTGCTGCAGACTATGAGCCTCTCCGGGAGGACCGAGCCGCTGACGGTCTACGGGCCCGAGGGAATCAGAAGGTGCGTGGACACCTTCATGTCGGTGACCGAAGGGGAGACCTCGTATCCGCTGGACATCGTGGAGGTGTCAGGAGAGGAGGTCTTCCAATGCTGCGGCATGACAGTGTCCGTGTATCCCACGGACCACGGCATCGCATCAGTGGGATTCACCGTGAGGGAGAAGGATCGCCCTGGGAAACTGGACAAGGAGAAAGCACTGTCGCTGGGGATCCAGGAAGGCCCGGAGATGTCCCGCATAAAGAACGGGGAGACCATCCGCGGCGTGGCACCTGAACAGGTCCTCGGACCCGCCATAAAGGGTGCGTCCGTATCCTATACCGGAGACACCAGGAAATGCCGTTCCGCCATCGACGGTTCCAAGGACGCTACGATACTGATCCACGAGGCCACCTACATGTCCACAGAATCCGATCTGGCACAAGAGCATTTCCACTCGACCGCCCTTCAAGCGGCTGAGACCGCGAAGGAGGCGTGCGTGAAGAAGCTTCTGCTCACGCACATCAGCAACCGTTACGATAATCTGTCGGCCGTCGAAGCGGAAGCCAAAAGCGTATTCGAGAACACCTCCGTGGTCTCGGACATGCAGCTCTACGAGATTCGCACGGACTCGGTCACGCTGAAGCGATCAGATCAGCTTGAGCATGTCCGCGTTCGACACCAATCCGATTATGGTCCCCCTCTCCGATACGAGGACCGCGTTGTAACTGCCCATCATCCCGGCTATCGTCGAGACGGGCGTGGTGGACGGTACCACGGGGAACGAACTGCCCATGATCTCGCTGACCAGAGTGTTGTTCACGGTCTCCAGCGGCACCCCGCCCCTTATGAGCTGGAGGATGTCCTTCTCCGAGATACTGCCCACCGGCTTATCGTGATTGAATACCGGGAGCTGCGAGAAACCGGTGGTCCTCATCAGTTCGGATGCGGTGCTGACGGTATCGTTGACCTGCACGACGAGGAGCTCCCTGGAGCACACGTCGGAGGCCACCTGCCCCTTGCCGATGTCGTTCCTCATGTCCTCAAGAGTCTCGAAGAGCCTCACCACCGTATCATAGCTGGCGGATATCTTTCCGCGCTCGATCTTAGCGATGGTGCTCTGACCCACCCCGGACCTGGCAGCAAGTTCTGCTTGGGTGATGTCCATGCCCACTCTGATCTTACGTATGTCCGTGGCCGGGGGGAAGCTCATGCTTTTCTTACAGAATTATTCCTATAAGAATATTTTTATGAGGAACATATATAAATTAGGAATTTATGCCGAAATTATGCCTAAAAAAGCAAAGAACATTTATGTGGAAGGTCTCAACGAGATCCCCACCCCCATGAAGAAGGTCGAGATCGTAGAGAGGAAAGGTATCGGACACCCTGATTCCGTTGCCGACGCTCTCGGAGAGGAGGTCTCAAGGGCCCTGTGCAAGATGTACATCAAGGAGGTAGGACACGTTCTCCACCACAACACCGACGAGACCCAGCTGGCCGCTGGTTCCGCGAAGCCCAAGTTCGGCGGCGGTCACATCATCGACCCCGTCTACATGCTCCTGGTCGGACGTGCAACCACATACATCGACGACGGCAAGCTCATCAAGGACCTGCCCTGCAAGCCCACAGCGCTCGCGGCCGCACGCAAGTACCTGAAGAAGACATTCCCCAACCTCGATGTCGACTCCGAAGTCATCCTCGACGCCAAGATCGGAATGGGATCCGACGACCTCACCGGAGTGTACAAGACATCCGGAGTCCTCGCCAACGACACATCCTTCGGAGTCGGATACGCACCCTACTCCATCACAGACAGGCTCACCCTCGAGACCGAGCACTACATCAACGGGGCCATGAAGAAGAAGCTCCCCGAGACCGGACAGGACGTCAAGGTCATGTGCTCCAGGATCGACAACAAGGTCACCATGACCATCGCATGCGCAATGGTCGACAAGTACATCCCCGACGCGAATCACTACCAGTCCGCCATCGAGCAGATGTACGACCTGGTCACCGACAACGCCCTGAAGATCATCGGAAAGGAAGACATCGACTTCAAGCTCGAGATCAACACCGGTGACAACTACAAGAAGGGAGTCTACTACCTGACCTGTACCGGACTCTCCCAGGAGATGGGAGACGACGGATCCGTCGGAAGGGGCAACAGGTGCAACGGTCTGATCACACCCTACAGGCCCATGTCCATGGAGGCCACCTCCGGAAAGAACCCCATCACCCACATCGGAAAGATCTACAACGTCATGTCCAAGCTCATCGCCGAGGACGTCGCCAAGAAGGTCACCAACGATGCCGAGATCAGGGTCAGGATCCTCTCGCAGATCGGAAAGCCTGTCTCTCAGCCTCTCAACTGCTCGGTGCAGATCGTCCTGCCCGAACCCGAGAAGTGCCCCAAGCTCAAGGCCTGGACGAAGGATGCCGAGTCCATCGCGTTCGAGTGGCTCGACAACGTCGACAAGGTCTCCGAGATGATCATCAACGGAAAGGTCAAGACCTTCTGAGATCGATCCCTGAAACTCAACGGTGCCCTCCGGGGCACCTCCCTTTTTTATCACTTCTTCCCTGAAGATAGACATAGCATCCAAATGGAAGCACCGCTGCATAATCCCAGCATCGGGAATGGCTCTAACATCCTTATTGCCAGACGGTTAAATTTTCCTACTTAATTTAAATAGTTACGAACCCATCCAACTCTAGCTGGTGAAAGCTTGAAGATTATTGATGCACCACAGTTCGGACCCATGTTCAGATTCAATGACGCGAACGTCTATTGGACAATGTACATCCTCTCGAGCGGGAAACGTATCGGCCGCAAGAGACTGGCTGACGAGGTCGGTGTCGGAGAGGGGAGCATGCGCAGGATCCTCGAGACACTTCTGGATTGGGACTACATCTCCATCAAGCAAACCGGTATCATCATCACCAAGGCTGGACAGTCGTTCCTGGAACAGATACCCATCCAGCCCGTCGATATCTTCCTCGATGGTTCCGTCATCGGTACCGAGCAGCAGGGAGTCATCGTCAAAGGCGTCGCCAACAAGGTCAACAACGGAATGGAGCAGAGGGATGCCGGGATCAAGGTCGGCGCGGAAGGCTGCACCACCATCGTGTACAGGGATTCCAACCTCTGCATCCCGCCTGACTGGAACCTCGACAAGGAGAACCCCCAGATCGCCAAGAAGATCCGCGAGGAGTTCGGAATGAAGGAAGGCGACGTGATGATCATCGGCGGCGGAATCACCAAGCAGTCCGCCATCGTCGCTGCCGTCTCGGCTGCGCTAGAGCTGTTCTGATGAGGAACCTCTTCAGCTACAGCGTATACCAGGAACTGTCCGATCTCAGCCCGGACCTGGAAGGACTTTTCGGCAGGATACGCTGCGACGGCCTGGAACTGCTGACCTCGCACACTCCGGTAGACCCGTCCTTCGCACCGTACACCAAGACCGTCCATCTCCCTTATACGACCGACTGGCTCTGTGCATGGGAGAGCAGGCCCTACGACATGCCCGAGGAGTATGTCAAGTACTACATGTACGGCAGGGACAGGGAGGAGATCGCCGACACCGTGAGGAACATGATATGGTGCGCCGAGCCGCTGCATCCGGCCCACGGCGTGATCCATGCCTGCAACATCGACATCCCGGAGCTCCGCCTACGCAGCTACTCGAAGGATTCCAAGTATGTGCTGGAAAAGTTCTGCGACATGATCAACACCGTCGCATCGGGATTCCCGGGCGGCGAACCGCCATTCAAACTGGTGTTCGAGAACCTATGGTGGCCAGGACTCAGGATGAAGGACAGCTCCGACTACCACCTGATGTCCAGGAAGCTGGAGTTCGAGAACTGGGGCATCTGCCTGGACACCGGACATCTGATGAACACCATCCCCGGGCTGAACAGCGAATCCGACTGCATCGACGTGGTGAACAGGATCATCGACAGCTACAGCACCGATGTGATCGACACCATCTCAGCGATGCACTTCCACTACAGCGCCTCCGGCGACTACAGGGCGAACTTCGAGGAGGTCAGATGCGACACGGACGACGTCATGGGCTTCATCCGCAGCTGCTATCATCACATAAACACGCTGGACCAACACCTCCCGTTCACGGACCCCCGCTGCAGGGAGATCGTGGACAGGATAAGACCGGAGAACCTCATACACGAGCTGCCCGGCCGCAAGACCTCGCCCATAGAGGATTACGTCCAGCAGAGGTCCCTCTTCGACTGAATCCCGCTACACTACCCAGCATATCCCCGGGCCGAACCATTTATTTTTATATGACATCCTTAATGGGGAAAATCAGAGGTATTTCGAATGGCACGTTTCAAAGAGGCTGAGCACAGGCTCCTTGATAAGACTGTATGCATGAACTGCTACGCCACCAACCCCGTTAGGGCGTCCAAGTGCAGGAAGTGCGGATACAGCAACCTCAGGCCCAAAGCCAAAGAGAGCAGGAAGCAGTGATTGCTGCTTCGTTTATTTTTACGGCCCGACGGCCGGATACTACCCCTTCAGCTGAGGCTCTAGATGTCCGACCATCGCCGTACGATAGCCAATTCCAAATACTCCGAAACCGTAGCCCTCACGGAGATACCAAAATGAAAGTTCTGGTCGTCGACGACAACATAGCCATCCAGGAGATCCTCAAGGACATCCTCATCGATGAGGGCCACATTGTGAGGATCGCAGGCACCATAGACGATGCCGTCGAAGCGATAATGGACTTCGAGCCCAACGCCATCCTCCTGGACACGCTGGTCAACGACGAGGACGGTCTGAAGATCCTCGACCGCGTCCACGAGAAGGAGCCCATGATCGAGCTGAACACGATCCTGGTCAAGGGTATCAACGACGAGAGCCCCAAGGACAACCCGTTCATCATGGCGTCCGTCAACAAGCCCTTCAAGTCCTCCGACATCTCCGCCGCGCTCAAGGAGCTCGTCGCCAAGAAGGAGCAGGAGCAGGTCGAGAAGGCCAAGGGCTCCAAGAAGAAGAAGGGATTCTTCGGCAAGAAGCGCAAGGAAGAATCCGAGGAGGAGTCGCAGCACATAACCGTCGACGAGACTGCGATGGTGGCGGAATACATCGCATCGGATGCGCCGCTCTACGGAAGGTCGTACGTCTTCTTCGAGAAGGAACCCAACAAGATCTACGATTTCATCGACATCTTCAGTCCCAAGGACTACTCCATCCTGGTCATCACCACCGAGAACGCGAAGGCCGCCAGGAAGAACTTCGGCAACGACGACATCGAGATCGCCACCCTCTCCGCAACCGGAAGGGGGAGGTCGATGAACATCAACGCCCTCGGGACGCTCACGGTTTTCATCAAGGACTTCGTCCGCGAGCATGAGAAACCCGTAGTCATGATCGAGGACCTCACAAACATCATAGACAGCAACGGACTCAACCACAGTCTGGTGTTCGTGCACCAGCTCGTGTCGGCCAAGTCCGACAACAAGATCGTCACTTACGTCGTTTCGGTCAACCCGTCGATACTCACGACCAAGGACCGCAACATCCTGCTCGGGGATATGTCCGAGTATTCTAACTGAGGAGATAAGATGCAGATAGAGAAGGTTTGGGCAAGGGAAGTGCTGGACTCCAGGGGCAACCCTACCGTCGAAGCAGAAATCACAGTCAACGGCCACAGCATCACGGCCATCGCTCCCTCCGGGGCGTCCACGGGATCGTGGGAGGCCCACGAGCTCCGCGACGGCGGCAGCAGGTACGGAGGAAAGGGTGTGCTGAAGGCGGTGGAGAACGTCCGCGGACCCATCGCCAAGAGGATCACCGGTATGGATCCCACCGACCAGGAGGGCATCGACGAGGCCATGATCGAGCTGGACGGCACCGAGAACAAGACCTCTCTCGGAGGCAACGCCACCGTGGCCGTATCTCTGGCCGTCGCCAGGGCAGGTGCCATGTGCGAGGGCGTCCCGGTATACCGGCACATCGGTAAGGACCACGTGACCCTTCCCGTCCCCATGCTGAACATCATCAACGGCGGAAAGCACGCCGGAGGCAACCTGAAGATCCAGGAATGCATGATCATCCCTGCAGGCGCCAAATCCTTCTCGGACTGTCTGAGAATGTCCTCGGAGGTCTACATGCATCTCAAGTCCCTGCTCAAGTCCAAATACGGGGTCGGGGCGATCAACATCGGCGACGAGGGAGGATTCGCACCCCCTCTCGACACCGTCGACGAGGCGCTGTCCATCATCGTCTCCGCGGTCTCCGATGCAGGATACGCACCCGGAAAAGATGTGTTCCTGGCCATCGACGCCGCATCCTCCGAGTTCTACGACAACGGGGTGTACGACGTGGACGGTATGAAGCTGTCCGCCGGAGAGCTCGCCGACCACTACGTCCAGCTCACCAAGGACCACCCGCTCATAAGCATCGAGGACCCGTTCTTCGAGGACGACTTCGAGACCACCGCCGAGCTCACCAAGAAGGTCGGCAACCGCGTCCAGATCGTAGGTGACGACCTCTTCGTTACCAACTCCAAGCGTCTCGCCAGGGGTATCGAGGCGGGAGCCGCCAACGCCCTCCTGCTGAAGGTCAACCAGATCGGTACGATCACCGAATCCGGAAGGGCCGCACAGATGAGCTTCGACCACGGATACAACGTCGTCGTGTCCCACAGGTCCGGGGAGTCCGAGGACACCACCATCGCCGACCTCTCCGTCGGATGGGGATCCGGGGAGATCAAGACCGGTGCGCCCGCAAGGGGAGAGAGGACCGCCAAGTACAACCGCCTCCTCAGGATCGAGGAGGAGCTGGGCTCCAAGGCAGTCTTCCCAGGCATCAAGAAGTTCCACATCTGAGGAATCACATGGACAATCCCAGGAACATCCCCCTGCTGTGCGACTACTACGAGTACACGATGTCGAACGGCTACGTCGAGCGCGGCATGGCCGACAAGGTGGTCTATTTCGATATCTACTTCAGGACGGTCCCGGACAAGGGCGGATTCGCCATATTCGCGGGACTGGAGCAGCTGGTGGATTACATCCTCAACCTCCGCTTCACGGACGAGGACATAGAGTTCCTGAGATCTAAGAACACCTTCGGCGAGAAGTTCCTGAGGTTCCTGAAGGACTTCAGATTCACGGGTGACGTGTGGGCGGTGCCCGAAGGCACCCCTGTGTTCCCCGGAGAGCCCCTGGTCACGATCAGGGCGCCGATAGCCCAGGCGCAGATCCTGGAGACGTTCTCGCTTCTGACACTCAACCACCAGACGCTGATCGCCACCAAGGCCAACCGTATCGTCAGGGCGGCCGCTGGAAGGACCGTGCTGGAATTCGGCTCCAGAAGGGCCCAGGGGACCGACGCGGCCATACTGGGCGCCAGAGCGGCCTACATCGCCGGATGCGGCGGCACGGCGTGCACGGTGACCGATAAGCTGTACGGGGTCCCGGCAAGCGGTACCATGGCCCATTCGTGGGTCATGATGTTCGATACCGAATACAACGCCTTCAAGGCGTTCTGCGAGTTATATCCGAACAACGCCACACTCCTGGTGGACACCTACGACACGCTCAACAGCGGCATCCCGAACGCCATCCGCGCGTTCAAGGACGTCCTCATACCGAAGGGCATAACCAAATGCGCCATACGCCTGGATTCCGGGGACTTCTCGTTCTTGACGAAGAAGGCCAGGAGAATGCTCGACGACGCCGGCCTAACCGATTGCAAGATAGTGGTCTCGAACGCTTTGGACGAGATCCTAATCCACGACCTGCTCGACCAGGGCGCTTCTATAGACGCGTTCGGTGTCGGCGACAAACTGATCACATCGCACAACGACCCTGTCCTCAACGGGGTGTACAAGCTCGTCGCCAGCGAGGAGGATGGGGAGATCATCCCCCGCATCAAGATCTCAGAGAACGTGGACAAGATCACCACGCCGCACTTCAAGAAGATCTACAGGATCTACGACAGGATGGGCATGGCGATGGCGGACCTCATCTGCGTGCACGACGAGGTCATCGACCAGACCAAACCGCTCGAGCTGTTCGACCCCAATGCGACGTGGAAGAAGAAGGTCCTCACCGACTACACCGCGAAGGAGCTCATGGTCAAGGTCATCGAGGACGGGAAACTCGCGACCAAGATGCCCTCGCTCGAGGAGATTCGCGCCCACTGTGCAGAGGAACTCGACACCCTTTGGGATGAGGTGAAACGTTTCGCTAACCCCCATCAGTTCTACGTCGACCTCTCAAAGAAACTGTGGGAGACCCGCCGCGATATGATCAACCAATCCCGCCCGTGACGAAAAGCGTCTCAGAATTACGAAAATTGAAAATACAGTAAGTTTTTTATACTAATTTTCCCCGAAAATCGGCTTATTTGTTATATATAAATGTTTCTAATCAAAAATATCCATTTTTAGGATAGAAATACTTACTATTTTGGTGATTCTAAGGACCTTAGTCTAAGGGTTTATATCGGCGATTAACGTAGCACATACTGCAGCCGATAGCCAAGGGGAAACTGACTGAAAATGGCGAAATCTGCTGCAGGTCTGGGGGATTAGACTACGAACGAAGATACCGGTTACGAGAGCGCAAGCTACATTCCGCACACACAATCCAGTCATGGATTGGATGTTTTGCGTGCTTGCGACACGATGTGCGTGTACTGCGCGTGCGGACGCATCGTCGGTCTCGATCGTTCCGAGATGCAGCTCAAGCTCGCGTTGGGAAAAGAGCTTCAGTGCACGGTCTGCAGGAACGAACGCATCTCCCGTGAGATCGACTATTTCAATGACCTTTATAACGGCCTTATAACCGAAGAAAACTAAGGTTTTAAGATTGTTAAATATTAACACGAATTTTGATTTAGTGTTACTGATAGTTATCTTTATAAAACTATTCTCATACCTTTAAATCGGGTACGGGAAAAGTTGTTACCCGACCCCGGATGTGTATCACTGAGAGACGTCCGACTTGGTCTTCGAGGATGTCTTCGACGTCTTCAGGGACTTCTTCTTTCCCGGACAGTCGGGGTTGATGCATTCCTCGATGTTGCCGACCTTGATCATCGGTGCGTTGCAGATTGCGCATGCCTTGCCCGCGGGAACTATGGCTCCCCTGGGCCTGAGCGGATACGTCTGCGTACAGTTGGGCCATGAGGAGCAGCCTGCGAACCTCCTTCCGGCCTTCGAGAACATGATCCTGATGTGACCGTTGTTACAGGTGGGGCAGAGCCCGAGATCGCTCTTGGCGATATTGCTGGTGCACTTCGGGTCTATGCACTGAACGGAAGGCGGGTTGCCCTTCCTGATGATCTTCAGCTGCGGGAGTCCGCAGACAGGACACGTGGTGTCAACGGTCTGTATAAGCGCTCCCCTCGGGAGAGGGTATGCGCGCTTGCAGTCAGGATATCCGTCGCATCCGATGAAGTTGCCGTTCTTGGACCTCTTCACGGACATGTTGTTCCCGCATGTGGGGCAGATACCGATGTGCTGCTGCGAGTGCAACGCGTCCTTGATCTCCTGTCCGATGAGCTCCGAATCCTTACTGATCTTGACCGCGACCTCGTGGAGCATGTCCTGGGATTCCTGAACGACGGAATCCAGCGTGCGCTCGCCTCCGGAGATCGACAGCATGTCGGACTCCAACTTGGCGGTCATGTCGGGCTCCGTGATGCCACCGCCGTGCTTCTCCAGCGACTTGGTGAGAGCGATTCCGCTCGGGGTCGGGATCATGTAGTTGCCCTGGACGTAGTTCCTGGAGAACAGCTTCCCGATGATGTCGTGCCTGGTACTCTTGGTACCCAGCTGGAGCCTGTCCATCTCCTGGATCAGCGACCCCTGGTTGTATCTGTACGGGGGCTTGGTCTCGGACTCGACGATCGAGAGCGACCTCACGTCGACCTCGTCGCCCTCCTTGAGCTCCGGTAGCCTGCTGTCCGTGGTCTGCTGATACTTCTTGTAGTACTTCTTCCAGCCCGGCTCCTTCAGGACGTATCCTTCGGAGACGAACCTCTCGCCGTCGACCTCCACCACGCACTCCGTGACCTCCGCCTTGGCGTTGGGCGCGAGGGTGGCGAGGAACCTCCTGACGATGAGCTCGTAGAGCTTCCACTTGTCCCCCTTGATCTTGGCCGAAGTCGCTCCGGCCGTGGGGTAGATAGGCGGATGGTCCGTGGTGCTCCTCTTTCCCTTGGAGGGATAGATCTTCTCCTGCGCCAGAATCTCCGTGGCCTCTGCCTTGAAATCCGAATCCTTGAGCTTCTCGAGCACCGACCTGAGACTCAGGCTCTTTGGGTACTCGGTGTTCTCGGTACGGGGGTATGAGATGTATCCTCCGGTGTACAGGTCCTCGGCCAGCTTCATGGCCGTGGTCGGAGGTATCCCGATCTTGTTGGCCTCCACCTGCATCATCGTGGTGTCGAACGGTGTGGGCCTGTACTCCTCCTTGATCTCGGACTTGTAGCTGGCGACCGTTCCGGTCTTGCATCCGCTGATCCTGTTGAGTACCGACTCGGCCTCCTCCTTCTTCCAGAAGGGGTTCTTGTCGTGCTCCCCCCTGAAGGCGAGCATACCGAACTTTCCCACTAGGTTCCAATAGGGGACAGGGACGAACTTCTCGATCTCCTCGTGCCTGTCGACCAGCAGTTTGAGCGTGGGGCTCTGGACCCTGCCGACGGACATGAAGTTGTTGCCGACCTGCCCTGATGATAATGAGATCAATCTTGTGAGCACGGCACCCCATGACAGATCGACTATCTGCCTGGCCTCTGCGGCGTCGGCAAGCCTCTCGTCGGGATCCGTGAGATTGTTGAAGGCGTTCTCCACCTCTCCCTTGGTGAGTGCGCTGAACTTCGCCCTCTTGACCTTGGAGAGATCGAGACCGATCGCCTTGACGGTCTCGATACCGATCAGCTCTCCTTCCCTGTCGTAGTCGGTCGCGATTATGACCTCGTCCGATACGGCCGCCAGCTCCTTGATGCTGTTCAGGATCGACTTCACGCGCACGGTCTTGACCTGCGGGGCGTAGACGAGCTCCGCGGGCGCGACCGCGCTCCAATCGTTGTACTCCTTGGGATAGTCGAGCTCTATGATGTGGCCTCTAAGGCTGATAACACTGTAATCGTCCCCGCCGGCGGTGAAGGAAATAACGGTCACCCCTCCGTTGGTGGAGGATTGCGTCTTGCCGTCCGAGAGGATAGTGGATATCCTCCTCGCTGCGTTCGCTTTCTCAGTGATTATCAGCTTTCTCATAACGGTTGAGAAACTGGCCCGATGTTATTTAACGATTCTTAACGTTGGATGTCGACCGCTCAGTTCCTATGGCCAATATTATGCAGATTTCCTGACGACGGGGCCACCATGGTGAGACGTCCCCTGAGGACGCCCTTGAGCGATGTGACCTCGGATGCGAACTCCTTGAGCTCCGAGAGCTTCTCCTCGCAGATCAGGATCTCGAGGCATTTGGTCTCGTCCAGGTGCACGTGGACCGATGTCTTCACAAGATGGTGATGGTGGTGCTGCATGTCGGTGAGCCTGTCACCCACCGCGGTGGACGTGTGGTCGTAGACCAGGACTATGATGCCGACCATCCATTCGTCGTCGTTCTTCCATTCCTTCTCCGCCAGGGAATCGCGTACGAGGTCGCGGAGGGCCTCGGACCTGCTTCCGTATCCTTTCTTGGCGATATCCTCGTCGAAGGCTTCCAAAAGATCGGGCTCCAGTGAGACCCCGATACGAGTAACACCAGTCATGAGGGTGGTATTAAAATGAAGCATAATAAGTGTTACTTATGACCGACCCCTCACGCGTCCCCTCTTCGACCACTTTATAAGTCCTGGATGACATTCAGAACTCATGTCAATCGAATCCGACAATCTGGAGAAGGCACTCGTGTCCGCGATCAAGAACGAGGTCGAAGGCGAGGACATCGCCGTGGCGTTCTCAGGCGGTCTCGACTCTGGACTCGTTGCCGCTATAGCAAAGGATTACGCAAGATCGGTCACTCTGTACACATCCGGTAAGGACAAGTCGTACGATGTCGTCATGGCTCAGGAGATGTCCGAGATGCTCGGACTCCCTTGGCTACACATCCCGCTCACCGAGGACAACATCGAGCAGAGGCTCAGGGAGATGATCTCCATCACCGGGACCTCCAGCCCCCTCACGCTGTCCTTCGAGCTGCCCCTGTTCTTCGTCTGCAGGACCGTCCGTGAGAAGTACATCCTCGGCGGACAGGGATCGGACGAGCTTTTCGCCGGTTATTCAAAGTATATCGGCATGCCCGACGACGAGCTCAGGAGGGCCATGAAAGCGGATCTCGGAAAGCTGATTACATCCACCGTCCCCCACGAGACGAAGGTGGCCGACCACTTCGGAAAGAAGATCCTGTACCCCTATCTGGACCCCATCGTCACCATGCAGGTCAACGCCATGGACCTGTCGGAGCTGAAGCCCAAGGACCAGGATTCCAGGAAGATGATGCTCAGGCAGATCGCCCGCAACCTCGGTTACCCCTTCATCGCCGAAAAGAAGAAGAAGGCCGCCCAGTACGGTTCCGGTACCATGGACCTCGTCCGCAAGGTCGCATCCGACAAGGGAATGACCTACACGGAACTCGTGGACAGCATTTACAAGGAAATCTTCGAGTGAGCGATGTAACCCATGTACATCTTGGCCGGGTCCAACCTGGTCAGGGCGTACAGCATCCTCGTTCCGACGACATCCTCGATCTCGTTGAGATAAACCCAACCGTCCCCGAACACGAAATCTATGCCGACGAAGTCGGCCTTCAGTTCGGGGATGATCTTGTTCACGAATTCCACGACCATCTCATCGGGCTCCACCACCTCGGCGCTCCCGCCCAACTTGTAATTCGCCCTGAAATCGATCTCCGAAGTCCTCATGACGGATGCGATTATCCTTCCGCCCAGTACGTAGACCCTCAAATCCTTCCCGGGGTTGTTCGCGAAGCTCTGGATTATCGGCTTGCGGCCGCTCAGATCCGCGACGTATTTGGAGACCTCCTCCTCCGTCTCGGCCTTGAAGACCTCGGTCCCGCCGTGGCCGTAGCATGACTTCACCACCCATGGGGGCCCCTCAGGCAGGGGTTCCTCCGGGAAGGCGTACTTGAGTACCGGCACGCCGAGCTCCCTGACCATCGAATAGGTCAGGGCCTTATCGTTGCAGATCCTGCACACCGAAGAACTGTTGAATACGGTCGCCCCGCGGTCCTCGAGATCCACGAGGATGTCCGGGTCCCTGATACGTGAGACTATGATCTCTGGCACATTGTCATAGTCCGCATCCTCTATGGTTACGATGGAGCACTCAAGACCGAGCTCGTTGCCCGCATCCCTGAGATGCTCCGCGAAGAAGCGGTTCTGTTCCAGGTCCTTTCTCTCGTACAAGATCCAGCATTTCAAGCGATCACCCTATGAGCGCGATGATGTGCTCCGTTATGGCATCGGACACGTCGATACCCGTACAGTCCTTCAGGTTCTTGATGTGTGCGTTCGAGTTGACCTCGCAGACCACCGGTCCGTCCGCCGTGCGGAGGATGTCCACACCTGCGAAATCCGCCTGGAGGGCAGATGCCGCATCCACGGCCAGGGCCTCCTCCTCAGGCGTCGGCTCATAACGGTGCATGGTACCCCCGTTGGTCGCATTGGCCCTGAAGTCCCCTTCCTTGGCGGTGCGCCTGACGGCCGCCACCGCACGGTCGCCGACGACCTCTATGCGGATGTCCTCCCTACCGCACTCCACGTAGGGCTGGAATATCGTGGGCTTGCCGCCGGAGACCTCCCTGCGGAGCTCCTGCTCATCCCTTACCATCCTGACCTGCTCTCCGAATGACCCGAAGCAATCCTTGACGACCATGGGGAATCCCAGCTGGTCCTCCAGTGTGGATATCCATCCCTTGTAGGGCTCGCCGAACGACATCGGCGAGACGATGGTCCTGATCGACGGTATACCGTAATCCGCCAGGGTCAGGTGCGTCAGCGATTTGTCGTCGCAGAGCCTGATGCATTCGGAGCAGTTGAACACGTTGTATCCGCAGACCTCGAGGTTCTTCGCGAGACCTATGTCCTTGTCCCAGAAGACGACGAAATCCACGTCCCCGAGACGCTCGGACAATGCATCGTAATCACCTACTGGCACAGTGAGGTCCGTGTTGCGGAATGTCCTCATCCCGATGCCGTGCCTGCTGCAGGCGTCCGTCATCATCTCAGCGGGTTCCCTGAACTTCCGGGAATCCAAGAATCCGTTGATCACGATGGCGCCCTGCATGCACCGACTAACCCCATCAACGATTTTAAATTGTATCTATTATCCCACTGCGATGAACGGATCGAACATCGAATGGCTGAACGGGCTGAACGTCCGCGGGATCAGACCGGGGCTCGAGAGCATAACCGAGCTGCTGGACGCCCTCGGGAACCCCCAGGAAGGCCTCAGGATGATACACGTGGCAGGGAGTGACGGGAAGGGTTCCGTCTGCTGCATGATAGAGTCCATACTGTTCGAGTCCGGCATGAGGACGGGAATGTTCACCTCCCCGCAGATCATCGATATCAACGAATGCATCAGGATCTCGAAGCAGCCCATCGACAATGATACATTCGAAAGGATGCTTGGCAAGGTCAGGGAGGCCGCCGAGAGGATCGGCTGCCCGTGCACAAACTTCGAGGCTCTGACCGCATGCGCCCTCCTGACGTTCAGGAAGATGGGCTGCGACATCGCGGTCATCGAGGTAGGGATGGGCGGAAGGCTGGATTCCACCAACGTTATAACCCCTGAGGTCACGGTCATCAACAACATCAGCCTGGAGCACACCCAGTATCTCGGCTCGACGCTGAAGGAGATCGCGACCGAGAAGGCAGGGATCATGAAACCCAATGTCCCTTGCGTGACCGTCACCACCGGCGATGCGCTGGAGATCATAAAGGCCAGGGCATCCGAGCTGGGATGCCCGTTCACGGTCGTCATATCGGATTCCGTGAGGGTCAGGGAGAACCACAGCGACCACATCATAATGGAGTTCGGCGGAAGGGAGTACACGGTCGGTCTCCCCGGAAGGTTCCAGGGCCGCAACGCCGCAATCGCCATCGAGGCCGTATCGCTGCTGAAAAACAACCAGAGGATCATGGAATCCGTCGACGCGGGCCTGAGCAACGCTTACTGGCCGGCCAGGATGGAGAAGCTAAAGGGCTCCAACATAATCCTCGATGTCACGCACACCAAGGCCGGTGCACTATGCCTCAGATCCGATATCGAGGAGATCTACGGCAAGGTCGTGCTCGTCACGGCGATGCTATCGGACAAGGACCTGGACGGCGTGGCGGAGATCCTGTCGCCGATCGCGAGGAAGGTCCTGATATCCGCACCGAACTCGCCCAGGGCGGCGGACGCGGAGGAGCTGGCCTCACATTACAGGAAACATATAGACGACGTCACCGTCTTCCCCACCGTGGCCGACGCCATGGAGGCGGCGGTCAGGGAGGAAGGATACATATTGGTGACCGGATCATTCAGAACGGTGGAGGACTGCCTGAGATGGCTGAAGAGAACAGAGTGACAAGGATACTCGACATACTGTCCGCCGAGTACAACAAGGGCTGCTACCCCGGAAGGAACTCGGAGGGACTCAATCCCGAATGGCCCTGCGACCCGTTCCACGTGCTCATCGCCACCATACTGTCCCAGCGTACCAAGGATGACAACACCAGGAAGGCCTCGGACAGCCTCTTCCACAAGTACGATTCCGTCGACGCGATCGCCGATGCGGATGTGGAGGACGTCATATCCCTGGTGCATTCCGCGGGATTCCCTAGACAGAAAGGAACGGCCATCGTCGAGTGCTGCAAGATGCTCCGCGACGAATACGGCGGAGTGGTCCCTTCGGACACCGACGAGATGATGAAGCTCCCGATGGTAGGAAGGAAGACCGCCGCCTGCGTCAGATCCTACGCGATGGACATCCCCTCGGTATGCGTCGACACACATGTCCACAGGATCTCGAACCTCATGGGGCTCGTCCACACCAAGGATCCTACCGAGACCGAGTTCGCCCTCATGGACATCACACCGGAGGAGAGATGGTCGGACATCAACAGGTACTTGGTCAGGCACGGCCAGGTCATATGCATCCCCAACCATCCCCGCTGCGGGAAATGCAAGGTGCGCCAATACTGCGACCACGGCAGATCGCTGGAGTGATCCTTCTATTCGTTCCTGCCAGGGCCCTCGCGCGCACGTACCATTAAATGCCCAGTACCCATCCTGCATCCGTGCACGAAGTCTCAGTAGTATCCACTCTTGTCGATGCGACCATCAGGGAATTGCAGAAATACAACGTCACCAAGGTCAACAGCATCACCGTTAGGATCGGGGACCTCACCAATCTCGGCGAGGAGCAGATGTCCTTCGCATACGAGATAGTGACCCGCGGCACCATCCTAGAGGGTTCCGAGTTCATAATCGAGAAGGAACCCATCGAACTGGTCTGCGATTCGTGCGGCTACGAAGGTCCGGCCAATGTCATATCGGATCCGGACTTCGACACACATTCCATACCCATCCTGGCCTGCCCAAAGTGCGGCGGGTCGGTGAAGGTCACCAAAGGGCAGTCATGCGTTGTCAAATGCATGGACATCGAGGAGGCAGAATGATGTTCAAGTACAGGGACGAGGAGACGGCGAAGAAGATCCTCCAGGGGATCAAGGACATGGGCGTGCATGCTAAGTTCATGCACATCTGCGGAACGCACCAGGACACCATCGTGAGGTTCGGACTGGAGCAGATGCTCAACGATGTCGGTATCGAGATCGCGCAGGGACCGGGATGCCCGGTCTGCGTGACGACCAGCCAAGAGATCGCGGATGCAATCACCCTCGCCAGGAACGGGGTCACCGTGACCGCGTTCGGAGATCTGATGAGGGTCCCCACCACCATCGGATCCCTCTTCCAGGCGAAGGCCGACGGCGCGGACGTAAGGATCGTCTACTCCATCGACGACGCCGTTGCCATGGCAAGGGACCAGCCGGACAAACCCCTGGTGTTCGTCGGCGTCGGTTTCGAGACCACAGCGCCCTCCACATGCGTCCCCCTCCACAAGGACAACTGCCCCGAGAACTTCAGCATATACAGCTGCCACAGGATCTGCCCCCCTGTGCTCAAGACCATCTTCGACCTCGGGGAGAACCGCATCCAGGGGCTCATCGAACCCGGCCATGTGGCCGTGGTCACCGGGACCAAGATGTTCGAACCCTTCTCCCAGGGGCCCTACAACATGCCCCAGGTGGTATCGGGATTCGAACCGCTGGACCTCCTCATGTCGGTCTACATGCTCTGCAAGCAGATCAGGGACGGCAGGCACGAGGTCGAGAACGAATACACCAGGCTCGTAAGGCCGGAAGGCAACCCCAAGGCGATGCAGCTCATCGAGGACACGTTCGTACCGGTGGACCGCCACTGGAGGGGATTCCCCCTGGTCCCGAAGTCCGCCCTAGCCCTCAAACCCGAGTTTGCCGACCACGACGCGACGAAGGTCCACGAGGACATCCTGAAGAACACTCCCGAGGTCGCCGCCGAGGCCAACGGATGCAAGTGCGGGGACGTCCTGAGGGGAATCATAAGATCGGAGCAGTGCCCGATGTTCGGAAAGGTCTGCAAGCCCAGCAACCCGATGGGCCCCTGCATGGTATCCGCGGAAGGCAACTGCAGCATCGCATTCAGACTAGGAAACAAGAGGCTGTGAACATGACCAAGTTAATGACAGATCTCCACATGAGCAAGCGCATCCTGATCGTCACCAACGACTCGACCGTATTCAAGGACAAGAACAGGCTCCTCTCCGCGTTCGAGATGTTCGAGGGACGCGCCACCGAAGTCAAGAAATTGGTCGCCCGCCTGGACACCGCCAAGGACAGCAAGGGCAACAAGCTCTGCGACGTATCATACGGAGTGATCACGACGCACTACGGGTTCACACCCGGCAACTACATGGTCACCGGCTACGACAAGGTCATGGAGTCCAAGGAGGACTACATCGCCGTGGACAAGGAGAAGAATTACGTGGAGCAGGTCTCGTATCTGACCAGGCCCTTCGACAAGGTCATCTTCTGCATCCCCAAGGAGATGTTCAGGCTCTTCCTCGAATACAATGGCATCGCCGACGGGAAGCTCATCGCGGTCACGAATCCCGAGTTCAAGGAGGAGTGCGAACGCAGGAACTGGGTCTATCTCGAGAGGAACGGTGCGCGTGTCGGCAACGAGAACGCCGACAGGATCGAGGAGCTCATAAGGGAACTCTGCGAACAGTGATCCAGATGAGGGTCGACGAACTGGAGATTTCCGACAGGGTGGCAGAGGCCCTGATGGGAGCCGGCTTCGTCAACCTGCACCCGCCCCAGGCCGAGGCCATACCGGTGGCTTTGCAAGGTCACAACATCGTCGCGGCCATCCCCACCGCCAGCGGTAAGTCGCTGATAGGTTACATCCCTGCCCTCCAGATGATGACGGAGAGGCACAAGAGGGTGCTCTACATAGTCCCCCTGAAAGCCCTGGCATCGGAGAAGAAGGAGGATTTCGACAGATTCTCGAGCCTCGGTATCAGGACCCACATGAGCACCGGGGACCTTGACTCGGACGACAGGGGACTTGAGGATGCCGACGTAGTCGTAGCGACATCGGAGAAGGCGGATTCGATGATCCGCCACGGTAGCAGATGGATCGAGGATGTGGGTCTGGTCATCGCGGACGAGGTCCATATGATCCACGACCCCGGCAGGGGGCCCACGCTGGAAGTGACCCTGACCAAACTCATGCGCAGGAACAGGGACATCCAGATCATAGCCCTGTCCGCAACGATGTCCAACGCGTTCGACCTGGCCGAATGGCTCCATGCCAAACTTATAGAGAGCGATTGGCGCCCGATCCCCCTGAAGGAGGGCGTCTACTACAACGGCGAGATCGAGTTCGACGACTGCACCACCAGGCCCGTCCAGTCGGACGGCGAGGATGTCTGGAGCCTTGTTAAACAAGCAGTCGAGGACGGAGGACAGAGCCTGGTGTTCGTCAACTCAAGACGTTCCACGGAATCGCTTGCCGTCAAATACTCCAAGAAGATGAGCGAGCTGGCCGGGAGAACACTTTCCAAACAAGAGATGGATCTGCTCGAGGGTGACTCCGAATCCACTGCCACGGGAAGGAAGCTCTCATCCTGCGTCAAGTGCGGCATAGCCTTCCACAACGCCGGACTCACGTACAGGCAGAGGAAGTATGTCGAGAACAACTTCAGGAACGGCCAGATTAAATGCATAGTCGCCACCCCCACGCTGGCGGCGGGAATCAACCTCCCAGCGAGGAGGGTCATCGTCAGGGACACTTCCCGTTTCGAGACCAATTACGGGAACTCGCCGATCTCCGTCATGGAGATCAAGCAGATGTGCGGACGTGCCGGAAGACCGGGCTACGACCCGTACGGGGAGGCCGTCCTGATAGCGAAGAATCAGTTGGACTTCGAGCACCTCATGGAGGATTACGTGGACCACGAGACCGAACGCCTCACATCCAAGCTCTTCAACGAGAAGGTGCTCAGAAGCCATGTGCTGGGTCTTTTGGCCACGGGCGATGCCGACTCCGAGGAGGGCATCATAGATTTCCTCAAGGAGACGTTCTTCGGGACGGTCTCGCAGATGTTCGGAATCGAGAGCGTTGTGGAGAACATAGTAAATTCGCTGATAGCCGAGGACATGGCCAAATCCGACGGCGATTCCATCAGGGCCACCACTTTCGGGAAGCGCGTATCCGACCTGTACATCGATCCGGCCTCCGCCTCGATCCTGAAGGAGGCCGTCACGAAGATCGACGATGACACCGAAGTGCTTCCGATACTGCTGGCGGCTGCGATGACCCCCGATGTGCTGGGGATGTATCCCAAGAAGTCCGACAAGGAGAGGCTGGACAGGGTTTCGGACGAGATCTGGGAGCACATGCTGGTCGACCCCGACGACATTGAGGATTACGATCTGGAATACGTCAACAGCGACCTGAAGGTGGCGCTGCTGATATATGACTGGATCGAGGAGACCGATGAGGACACCCTCACCGATGTCATGGGCATCGGACCCGGCGACATCCGTTCCAGGATCGACATGATGGATTGGATAATCTACGCCATGAGCGAGATCGCATACATGTTCAACCCGGACGCCATAAGGAAGATCAGGCCCCTGATGACCCGTGTAAGGTACGGTGTCAAGGAGGAGCTCATGGAGCTCGTATCGTTCAGGGGCGTGGGACGCAACAGGGCCAGGATCCTCTTCGACAAGGGCATCCGCACCAAAGCCGACGTCGCCGCGGCGGATGTCAACGAGCTCGCCAACATCCCCAAGATCGGTTCCGTCCTCGCATCGAAGATGAAGGAACAGGCCGGAAGGACATCTCAGCCCACAAGGGAGTACGCACCCTCTGAGGAAGAAGCGATGTTCGAGGAGATGGCGGCCGAATACGGCGCAGTGCCAGATACCGAAGAGCCTAAGAAAGGTAAGAAAGAGGAAAAGGTGGAAGAGGATGGTCCTAAGCAGACCAACCTCTTCGATTTCTGATCACTGGGACAGGATCTTCTCTACGTCCGCCACCGAGTTACCGCACTTTATGGGGGGCGCACAGTTGTTGATGATCGTGTCGGGGTCCTTGAGTCCGTTACCGGTACAGATGCAGACCACGCGCTCGTCCTTGTCGGCGACTCCGAGCTCGATGAGCTTCTTGAGTCCTGCGACGGATGCTGCGGATGCGGGCTCCACGCAGACACCCTCCTTCCTTCCGAGGAGCTGCTGTGCTGCGATGATCTCCTCGTCGGTGACGGTGGTGCAGTAACCGCCGGTGGAGTAGATGGCCTTCAGTGCCTTCCTTCCGCTGACAGGGTTTCCGATCCTGATCGCGGTGGCGACGGTCTCGGGGTTCAGTTCGGGCTCGAAGTTGTCGTTCTTCGCCGCGAACGCCCTTGCGACGGGTGCCGATCCGGCCGCCTGGATTCCTGTGAGCTTGGGGACCTTATCGATCCATCCGACCTCCTTCAGCTCCATGCATGCCTTGTAGACGGCCCAGATGTTGGCCGCGTTCCCGACAGGCAGGATGACCCTGTCAGGGACCTCGTAGCAGAGCTGGTCCATAATCTCGAAGAGGACAGACTTCTGACCCTCGGGCCTGTAGGGGTTGATCGAGTTCAGGAGGTACAGCTTCCTCTCGTCCGCCATCTTCCTGGCGAGTGCGAGGGCATCGTCGAAGTTGCCGTCGATGGACAGCACCTTGGCACCGAAGAAGAGCGCCTGTGCCAGCTTACCCATCGCGACCTTTCCCGAGGGGAGGAACACAGCGCACTTCATGCCTGCCTTGGCCGCATAGGCGGCAAGGGCCGCAGATGTATTTCCCGTGGATGCGCATCCGACGACCTTCGCTCCCAGCTCCTTTGCGTGGGAGACTCCGATGGTCATTCCCCTGTCCTTGAAGGATCCGGTGGGGTTGAGTCCCTCGAACTTCACGAAGGTGTTCTTGCATCCGATGGCCTCTCCGAGCGCCTGGGTCGAGTACAGGGGGGTTCCTCCCTCCTGGATCGACACCTTGTGGGCGGGGTCGACGGGCATGAAGGGTGCGTACCTCCAGACTCCGATGGGGACGTTGTGAAGGTCCTTGGGCTTCATTCCCTTGAGGTTCTCCAGATCCATCTTGACGGTCAGGAGACCGCCGCATTTGGGACAGGTGTTGACGAAGGGGTCGTCGACCTCGACGCCGCAGTCCCAGCATATTACTTTGTGTGCTGCCATTTCAAATCCTCCTGCATCCGAGACCGCAGTTCGTGATCCAGGTATCGCATTTCATTCCGCTTTCGGAATAGACCTTCTCCACGGCGGCCGCGATCGCCTTTCCGTCGGTCTTGTCCTTGTTGAAAAGTGATAGAATGCACGGTCCGGAACCGCCGATGCACGATGATATCGCACCGTTGGCCTTCGCCGCTTCCTCGGCCTCCCTGATGTGGGGGACGAGCTTGGTCCTCGCAGGCTCGATGACCGCATCCGCGATGGACCTTCCGATCAGGTCGATGTCGCCTGCCATCATCGCATAGACCAACGATGACGCGTGACCGATGTGGAACACCATGTCCTTGAGGGCTACCTCCTTGGGGAGCACCGCTCTGGCGTCCTTCGTGGGCACGAGGACGTCCGGCAATGCCGCCACGATACCGAGGTTCGCCGGAGGCTTCACGGACATGACGTCCAGGGGCTTGTTGGACCTGATGATGGTGAATCCTCCCAGAATGCACGGTGCGACGTTGTCAGCGTGGAACCCTCCCGAGGTCACTCCCTCAGCGGTTGCCGCCGCGATGATGACGTCGTTCATGGAGAGCTTCTCACCGGTCAGAACATGGGCGAGATACGCACCTCCGGACGCGGATGCTCCGGAAGAACCCATTCCGCTGCAGGGCCTGATCCCCTTGGTGATCCTTATGTCGATGCCGAAGTCCTCCCCAGCCATCTTCAGGACCTCCTTGGCGGCGATGCTGACGGAATTCTTGTCGGGGTCCAGGGGGATGCTGCAGGACCCGGGTCCGCTGACCTCCACGATCCTGATTCCGGACTCAGTCCTCCTTCCCTCGATGATGTCGCACGGTCCCTCGAACGCGATACCGAAGGTATCGAATCCCGCTCCAATGTTGGCAGAGGTTGCCGGTGCCGCTATCTTGACCCATTCGCCGTCCATACAATCACGTACTGAACGCGCGTATCCGATTAAGATAAATAAAAAGTGGGATGGAGGAGAGCCCTCCGATCACCTGTCGGTGAGGTCCTCTATCCTCTCCTCCACTTCCATGTAGAGGTCCTTGAGCTTCTCCTTGTACTCGTCGGTGGCATCCCACAGTCCGCGGTTGATGGCCTCCTCGAGGCGGTTGATGATGTTCATCATGGCGTAGGGGTTGCAGTCCAGCATCCACTCCTTGGTGTCCTGGTCGAACAGGAACTTGTCCGAGAGGCCCTCGTACATCCAATCCTCGCCGATGTCCGATGTGGCATCCCATGCCATGGTGTACTCGGTGATGTTGGCCATGTCCCCGGCGCCGCGGTACCCGTGCTCCTTCAGACCGTTGATGAACTTGGGGTTCAGGACCTTGCTGCGGAACACGTATCTGAGTTCCTGCTGGGTGCTGCGGGTCTTGGACTTCTTGGGATCGGAATCGTCGCCCATGTATGTGGCGAAGGTGTCCTTGTGCTTCCCGTACGCGCGGACGAAGGAGTTCATCCCTCCCAGGTACTCGTAGACATCGTCGCAGTCAAGGAGGTCCACCTCCCTGTCGGGCATGTTCTTGATGGTGACCTCGACGTTGCTGAAGCGCCTGACGAACTCGTCCTTCATCTTCTCTCCGAAGTGTCCCCTGGAATAACCGTTGCTGCACCAGTCGAGATACACATTGGCCAGATCCTCCACGGTGTCCCATGTGCTCGCTCCTATCGCCTTGTTGACGCCGGTACCGTATCCTCCCGGAGGGGCACCGAACACCCTGACGGCGTTGCGCCTGCGGGCCTCGTCCGGTGACAGTCCGCTGATGATCCCCTCGACCACGTCCTTCCTCAGGTTCGCCGCCAGGGCGTTGTCCTCGTCGGATTCGTCCAGGTCCGCGATGAGATTGACCGCCTGGTCTATCACGTCGATGAGGTTGGGGAACGTGTCCCTGAACAATCCCGTTATGTTCACGGTGACGTCCACACGGGGCCTTCCCAGTTCGCTCAGCGGTACCACTTCCAGATCGATGACCTGTCCTCCGGTGCGCGCCCACACTGGTTTCACTCCCAGGAGCCACAGGATGTATGCGACGTCGTCGCCGTACGTCTTCATGGTGTCCGTCGCCCAGATGACGAATCCGATCTCCCTCGGATACTCGCCCTTCTCGTCGACGTAACGCTGAATCATCTGGTCCGCCATCCTCTTTCCGATCTCCCATGCCGTATGGGTGGGGATGGTGTCCGGGTCCAATGAATAGAAGTTCCTTCCCATCGGGAGCAGCTGCGCCCCTCCGCGGGTGGGTGCACCCGAGGGGCCTGGCACAACGTGCTCTCCCCTGAGGCCGTCGGCCATGTGGGACATCTCGTCCGTCATGCGCATGATGTTCGGCGCAAGGGTGTCGCAGACGAAGCGGAGCGATTTCTCCAGATCCTCGGAGACCTTGCCGACGTGCTTGATCGTCCTCTCGGAATCATAGCCGTCCTGCCTCATCCACAGCAGTAAGTCCATCAATTCCTGGTTGACGCGTGCGATCGCCTCGGAGTTGATCTCCCCGGTGGAACACATCTCCGACGGCGCTTCCAGCGCCTCTTGGATATCGAACCCCTGGTTGAGCGCATAGGCGTCGCGCAGGGACATCACGTCCCCGTTGTCGAGACGCATGATGGAATAGACCATCTCGTCGAAGTGGTGGTCCCTGGGAGCCCTTCCCAGGATATGCATGTCAGACCTGACCAGAGCGTCCTTGACCTCCTCGATGTACTCGTGGAGCGGGATGATATACGGCTCGAACCCTTCTGCCCCGGGATCGTTCTCCTCCGTGATCTCCAGGTCCTTCAAGAGGTTGTTCTTCTTGGCGGCCTCGTAGATGCACCTGATGGCCTCCTTCCTCCTGTCGGGATCCGCATCCCTGCCCATCTTCAGCAGGTCCTGCAACAGAACATTGACCTCATCCAGCTCCTCGTAGGAGTCGGCCCTGGCCATGGTGGGCGGCATGTGCCCTATGAGCACAGATTCTATCCTGCGCTTGCACTGGATGCCCTCACCGGGATCGTCCACGATGTAGGGATAGATGTTCGGTATGCCGTCCAGGACCACGTCCGGGTCGCATTTCTGTGACATACCTACGTTCTTCCCGGGGAGCCACTCTATGGTACCGTGGGTACCCATGTGGAATATCATGTCGGCGCCGAAGGTTTCCTTCAGCCACCTGTAGTAAGCGAGGTACTGATGCTGTGCGAAGAGGACGGGGTCATGGATGTTCTGCTCCATCTTCTCGGCCCATCCCCTCAGCGGCTGATAGCCGATGAATATGTTGCCCTTTATGATGCCTGGCACAATCACATCGTTGCGGTCCACGCATATCGTTCCCGGAGGCTCTCCCCACTGTTCGACCATCTGTTCCTGGTCCCATGCGGGGATGCGGACGAACTGCCCCTTGTAGTCGGATGCGGGGATCATGTCGACCGCCCTCTCACGGACCGTCTCCGGGGACATGTTCTCGAGGTCGTTGGTGACCCCGTTGAGGATCTCGTCGATCAGCTGCCTTCCGTTCTCGGGGACGTTCTCCACCTTGTACCCCTCTGCGCTGAACGTCTTGAGCATCTCCGCCACACTCTCCGGCGTGTCCAATCCTGCCGCCCCTCCGATGTTCCCGGAATTGGGACGGGACTGCCACATAAGGATGGCGACCTTCCTCTCGCCGACCGGCTTCCTGTACAGGCGCCCCCATGCGTTGGCGAGACGGACGATGTGCCCTATGCGTTCTGGGATCGGTAGATAGCGCATCGAGCCCCCGACCCTCGATTTGTATGCGACCGGCACGCCTATGATGCATCCTTCCAGCTCAGGATAGATGACGTTCATCTGCATGTCCCTCTTGGCGAGTCCGATCTTGTCGTCCTCGAAATCTTGGTATTTGCCCTGGACACCGAGTCCGTAGATTACGGGCACGTTCAGTTTGTTCCTGTAGAAGTTCCACTCGTCCAGGCACCTGTCGTGCTCCCCATGGTCGATGCTCAGCCTGGTGGTGGAGATTATCGCCGATACCAGGGGCTTGCCGCCCTGGGTGAAGAATCTCTCCAAGACACCTCCGACCCCTCCCTCCATCTCCCTGGAGAATCCCGAGAGGAATATGGGGAATGCGTTCATGCCCTGGCGTTCGACCTCGTCGATGATCGCATCGATGTGCTCCATGGTCCCGTAGATCCAGTTGTTCGTTGTGAACACCACACCTATGGTCAGCTTCTCCGGGTCCAGGGTCTTGATGTAATCCTCCTTGGTGATGTCGTCGGGCATGCCCTTGTGATATACCCCGAACAGGCGGTGCGTTACCGGCGGGTCGGGATGCTTCGTGACGAATCCCAGCTTATTCATGACCCACCAGATGAGGCCCTTGTCGTTCTCCGGGCACCTGTCGCGGGAGTAGGAGAACAGCTCGCGGTACTCGTTGTCGTTCCCGCGGAAGATTTCCCTCAGTATGACGTTGAGATCCATGTTGCCTGAGAAGACCACCGGATATCCCTTGATCTCCCTCAGGATGGGCTCGTACTTCTCCCAGCGCTTGAAACGGTTGATATCACCCATGCAGCGAACATAGACGAAATCCGCCTGCTTCGTACGCTGCACGAGCTCGTGGTAGACCAACAGGTCCTCGTCGGCATCCTCTGAATAGATGCCGTAGAAATCGACGTCCACCCCGAATTCATCCCCCAGGCCCTCCAGGACCTTCTGCAGCTGATCTGGGTCGTTCTCGATGATGGAGATGAAGACCATCCTGAACCTTGTTGGCATAACCATCCAATAGAGGATTGTCTATTTAGTCCTACTTTCACGCGTGCCAATAATAATTTAGAATGGGTGACCCATGGGGTATCATGGATTTCAAGGTCATCGGGATGCGCGGAAATGCGGGATTCGATGCGATCGTCTCCCACTTCACATCGATGGGCGGCGAGGTCGTCCTCATGAATCCCGACATGGTTTGTGGCAGGGACCATCTCATCGCCGCTGCCATGCACGCAGAGAGGTCCTTCAAGGAAGGCACGAACCGCTCCAAGACCGTCCTGACCGAGATCATCCTCTACGCCGCATGGGAGAGGCAGATATCCAAGGCGCTCGCCAAGATAAAACCCGTGGAGGGTTCCGGGAGATATGTTGCGCTCCTCATCGACATCGACGACCCCAAGCTCGATTCCATAGGCATGGAAAGGGACGATTCCCTGATGGATGCCACCGATGAGAAGGCGGATAGGCTTGGCCTTGTGAAGGGGAAGGTCTCCTACGAGGATCAGGCCGTCGAGAACGTGGCGCTGACCGAACTTCTGAAGAATTGAGAAAAGAGGCGGGGTCTCCCCCGCTAATTGTTTTCAGTCCGCCGGGACGAACTTGTATCCGTAGCGGATGATTCCCGACTCGCCGTCGGTGCTGAGCTTCCTCAGTACGGCGCGGACGGGCATGCCGATGGCGACCTTGTCGAACTCCACATCCACCAGCTGTGCGGTGACCATGGGTCCGTCGTCGGTCTGGATCATCGCCACGACGTACGGCTTCTGGAGATCGTTCGCCACCGGTGCCTCGTGGACGATGGAGAACGAGAAGACCTTTCCGGTCCTGCTGATGTCGTGCTCCGTCATCTTTCCGATGCTGGCCCTGCGGCATGTGGGACAGAAGCTGCGTGCGGGGAAGAAGAGCTTCCCGCAGTTCTCGCACTTCGTTCCCTTGAGGTTGTACCTTCCGGGGATCTCTCTCCACTCTCTTGCTACTCCTGCCATCAGATCGCCTCCATGATGCTGACGGTAACGGCCGAACCCGTTCCTCCGACATTCTGTGCCAGACCGTACTTTGCACCCTTGACCTGCCTTCCGTCGGCGTTGCCCCTGAGCTGGGCCGCGATCTCGACGATCTGGGCGACTCCGGTCGCTCCGATAGGGTGTCCGCGGGCCTTCAGTCCTCCGGAGGTGTTGATGGCAACCTTTCCGGAATCGAAGTGGCACTGGCCTTCGAGCATCGCCTTGCCGGCCTCGCCCTTCTTGTAGAAGCCGAGGTCCTGCAGGGCCATGATTCCTCCGACGGAGTACACGTCGTGCACCTCCGCTACGTCGATGTCCGATGCTTTGATCCCAGCCTGCTCGTATGCGCGCTGTGCGGCGGCCACGGTCGCACCGTAGGATGTGATGTCGGGTCTCTGGAACAGTGCCAGCGTATCGCTTGCCTGTGTACAGGCAGAAACCTTGACGTAGGAATCCGTGTACTTCTTCGCGTCCTCGAGGGGACAGAGGATCACGGATGCCGCACCATCGGAGATGGGTGCGGTGTCGAACATTCCAAGGGGTGTCGCGACGGGTCCCGATTTCAGGACGGTCTCGATCGGGACCGCCTTCCTGAACTGGGCGTTCGGGTTGAACGCTCCGTGGAAGTGGCTGTTGACGGCGACTGATGCGATCTCCTCGCGTGTCGCGGTGCCTTCGTAGATCATCCTCTGGGCGATCATTGCGTGGAGCGAAGCGAACGTCGCTCCCATCTCGGCCTCCCATTCGGAATCCGCTGTTGCGTCCATGACCGCGTTGATGGATGCGTCGTCGAGGTCGGTCATCTTCTCGGCCCCTCCGACCATCACGATGTCGTGCATGCCGGACGCGACGGCCATGACTCCCTGCCTGAAGGCGACCCCTCCGGATGCTCCTCCGGCCTCGACCCTGGTTGCGGGGATGTGGTTGGTGGCCATTCCGGAATAGTCCGCGACCAGCGCATCGATGTGCTGCTGGTTGATGAAACGTCCTGCCGATAGGTTTCCGATGAAGACGGCGTCGATCTCGTTGCCTGCCAGGTGCGCATCCTCGATGGCCTTCATCCCGGCCTCGATACCGAGGGCCCTGAAGGACTTGTTCCAAAGCTCACCAAACTTGGTGACTCCGATTCCTATGATTGCTACTTCCCTCATGATATCACTCCGGCATCACGATCTTGCCCTTGAACTTGGCATATGTTCCGTAGTCAAGGTAGATGGGGTCCGCCAGCACCTTCTCCAGCACCGGGGCGTTGTCCCTCTTGTAGTTCTTGATCTCATCTGTGACTGTTATGTCGAACGCGTCGCTTCCGGCTCCGGATCCGTACGATGTGACGAAGATCCTGTCACCGGGCTTGGCGTGGTCCAGGACGTTTGCGAGTCCCAGTGGGACCGCTCCGCTGTATGTGTTACCGATCTCGGGTGTGAGGAGACCGTACTGGATCTGCTCGGGCGTGAATCCCAGTTGGCCTGCGACCCTTGTGGGGAACTTACCGTTGGGCTGGTGGAAGACGGCGTAAGTGTAGTCCTCCGGCTTGGTACCCATGGCCTCCAGCATCATCTTCGCTGCGGATGTGATGTGCCTGAAGTACGCGGGCTCACCGGTGAACCTGCCTCCGTGCTTGGGGTAGGGCTGGCCCTCCCTCCTCCAGAAGTCGGGCGTATCCGTTGTGAAGCTGAGGGTCTTGTTGATCTTGGCGATGATCTTCTCCGAACCGATCAGGTATGCCGCACCTCCGGCGGATGCCGAATACTCGAGGGCGTCCCCGGGTGCTCCCTGGGATGTGTCCGCTCCGATGGCGACTCCGTACCTGACCATTCTCGAACCCACCAATCCCATGCAGACCTGGATGCCTGCGGTTCCCGCCTTGCATGCGAACTCCATGTCCGCAGCGGTCATGTTGGGGGTGGCCTCAATGGCCTCAGCGACGATTGTCGATGTGGGCTTGACGGCGTAGGGGTGCGATTCCGAACCGACGTATATCGCTCCGATGTCCCTGGGGTTGACCTCGGGGACCCTGGCCATCATGTTCCTCGCGGCCTCGGTCGCGATGGTGACCACGTCCTCGTCCGGAGAGGGAACGGACTTCTGATTGATCATCAGACCCTTTCCCATTCCTTTTCCGTCGACTCCCCAGATCCTCCCGATCTCCTCGGGCTTGATCCTGTATCTGGGGACATACGCCCCATAGCTTACGATTCCAACATCCATCAGTTCTCATCTCCCTTCAGTGCTGTGAGCTTCTCTACGATTTCAGGTACCTCCAGCTCCGTAGTGACCAGAGGTATGCGTTCCAGACGTGCCAGCTTCACCGCGAGCGGGTCCACTGCGTCCGGTCTCTGATAAACGACCACCGCCGGTGTCAGCGGGTGTGCGCGGATGGCGATCATGGGCGAACGGCCGTAGTGGACGTTCGTGAATATCAGCGCCCTCTCGATGTTCCATCCGTACATCTTCATGTAATCTTCGGATCCGAGGCTCAGGATGGCCTTGACGGAATCCACGATCGTGTATCCGTACACGATCTTCGACGGGATCTGATCCGAATTGAGGTTCTTTCCCGTTATGGCAGAAATGAATGTCTTCATGTCGATCCCGACGGGGAACTCGTCCGATGCGAGGATGCAGTCGAGTTTGTAATCGGGGATGTATTTGGAAAGGACCGGTGATCCTTTCTCCTCATCGAGCTTGACGAAGGACTCCACCATCTTCTTGATGACCGCGACCCCGGGGGACTTCCTCCTCCCGGACTCGTAATCGCTGACCACGGAGTGGGAAATGCCCATGGTGTCCGCGAGCTGGTGCTGCGAGAGGCCGAACTCCTCCCTCCACTTTCTGATGGTCTTTCCCGGGTCAGGAGACAGCGCGATCTCTCCCGCTATCTTCTGCTTGAATTCTTCTACCATGGATGACGGTAGCCAGGGTCCGTATATAATGATGTCGAATTTTATATACGTCGATTGACGACATACACGACTCCGTTGATTTATTATAATGCGCGCTAATAGGGAGACCAGAGGTATCAGATGACCGACATCGGAGAGTGCAGGAAGACAATAGAGACGAAAGAGGGCAGTCTCGAGATTTACAGCCTAAGGGAACTGGAGTCCAAGGGGATAATCAAGGATCTCTCGAAGATGCCCTATTCCATCAAGGTCATCGTCGAATCGATGCTCAGACAAAGGGACGACGATGCCATAACGGATGAGGACGTCCTCACCGCGGCTTCCTGGAACCCCGAGAAGAACACAGACCGCGACATCCCGTGGATCCCCGCGAGGGTCCTCCTGCAGGACCTCACCGGAGGGGCGGCCATCGCCGACCTGGCATCCATGAGGGACGCGGTCAACGACATGGGCAAGGACCCCGAGCTCATCAACCCGCTCATCCCCGTGGACCTGGTCATCGACCATTCCATCAACACCGACTACGCAGGAAGGGACAACGCGCTGGAGCTCAACAACCAGATCGACTTCCAGAAGAACAAGGAGAGGTACGCGCTGTTCAAGTGGGCCCAAGGCTCGCTCAGGAACTTCCGCGCCGTGCCTCCGGGGAACGGAATCTGCCATCAGGTCAACCTCGAATACCTCTCGCCCCTCGTGCACGTCAAGGAGAAGGACGGCATGAGGATCGCATATCCCGATTCATGCTTCGGTACGGACTCCCACACCACCCAGATCGACGGACTCGGAGTCGTCGGATGGGGTGTCGGAGGGATCGAGGCCGAGGCCGTCATGGTCGGCCAGCCCAGCTACATGAAGCTCCCTGACGTCATCGGATTCAGGCTCACCGGCAAGCTCGGAGCGGGGATAACCGCCACCGACCTCGTTCTCACAATCGTCCAGATCCTCAGGAAGAAGGGCGTCGTCGGCAAGTTCGTCGAGTTCTTCGGACCCGGCTACAAGAACCTCTGCCTCGCTGACAGAGCGACCATCGCGAACATGGGTCCCGAGTACGGGGCCACCATGGGATACTTCCCCGTTGATGAGAAGACGATCGAATACCTCAGGCTCACCGGAAGGGACGAGGCTCATATCGACACCATCGAGAAGTACATGAAAGAGCAGACGATGTGGTACGACGGCGAGCCAGAATACACGGAGACCCTTGAGTTGGATTTATCCACCGTGCAGCCTTGCCTTGCTGGGCACAAGAGACCGCAGGACAGGATCCTGCTCTCCGAGATGAAGGAGAAGTTCGCCGAGACCCTGAAGGCCCTCGGCATAGAGGAACAGAAGAAGCCCTTCTCGGACCAGCTCGGGGACGGATCGCTGGTCATCGCCTCGATCACGTCATGTACGAACACCGCCAACCCGTCGGTCATGATCGCGGCCGGACTCGTCGCGAAGAAGGCGGCCGAGCTCGGACTTAGGCCGAAGGAGTACGTCAAGACATCGCTGGCCCCCGGTTCCAGGGTCGTCACCGAGTACCTGAAGAACTCAGGCCTCCTCCCCTACCTGGAGAAGCTGGGATTCCAGGTCTGCGGATACGGATGCATGACATGCATCGGGAACAGCGGACCCCTCTCGGACAGGGTCAGCAACACGATCAAGGCCAACGACCTCGCGGTTGCGGCCATCGCATCCAGCAACAGGAACTTCGAGGGACGTATCCACCCCCTCGTCAGGGCCAACTATCTCGCATCCCCGCCCCTCGTCGTGGCGTTCGCCATCGCGGGACGTGTCGACATCGACCTGGACAAGGAGCCCCTCGCCACGGTCGACGGGAAGCAGGTCTTCCTCAAGGACATCTGGCCCAGCGACGCGGAGATCCAGGAGCTCACCGACAGGTACGTGACCAGGTAGGCCTACATCTCGAAGTACAAGGATGTCTTCAAGGGATCCGAGAGATGGGATGCCATCCCCGGAAGCGACTCACCGCTTTTCAAGTGGGACGAGAACTCCACATACATCAGGAGGCCCCCGTTCTTCGACGACATCTTCGAGGAGCCCGAGATCAAGGACATCAAGAGGGCGAGATGCCTCGCCAAACTCGGGGATTCCATCACAACGGATCACATCTCACCCGCAGGCGCGTTCGCTGCTGAGACCGATGCCGGAAGGTACCTGCTCGCCAAGGGTGTCCCCAAGGAGGAGTTCAACTCCTACGGATCCAGAAGGGCCAACCACGAGGTCATGGTGAGGGGAACCTTCGCCAACGTCAGGCTCAAGAACCAGCTCGTACCGGGATCGGAGGGAAGCCGCTCTGTCTACTTCCCTGACGGCTCAGAGGGAACGATCTTCGAGACCTCGGAGAAGTACAACGAGGACATGACCCCGCTGATCATCCTCGCCGGAAAGGAGTACGGAACGGGAAGCTCGAGGGACTGGGCCGCGAAAGGACCTCTCCTCCTAGGAGTCAGGGCGGTCATCGCGGAATCCTTCGAGAGGATCCACAGGTCCAACCTCGTCGGCATGGGGATCGTACCGCTGCAGTTCATGCCCGGACAGAACTGCGAGGTCCTGCAGCTCGACGGTACGGAGACGTTCGACATCGACCTCTCGGATATAGAGCCCAAGGGAGAGGTATTCGTCACCGCCTACAGGGACGGCAAGAAACTCGAATTCAAGACCATCTGCAGAGTGGATGTGCCAGCAGAGATTGATTACATCGCCAACGGCGGTATCCTGCAGTACGTCCTTAGAAAGATGGCGAACGAGTGAAACCATTCAAGGGGTGCCGTTCCGGAAGGGCGGCATCCCGTAATCATCAATTCTGTTTCGGTGCGTCGGGAACGTTGACCTTCTTCCTCTGACGGCCACCAGTCTTCTTAAGCTTGCCCTGATCCAAGGCCCACTGAAAGCTCTTCTGGTCAGCAGGAGCTATGAGCACACGGTCGCCCTTGACGTACTTCTTCCCTGTGACCCAATTGGTAAACGGTCCCAGGACGCGGTACTCGTCGGCGTCCATGACGATCTCCTTGGTGTTCTTGCGGCCCTTCATCTCCGAATAGGTTCCGGAGAAGCAGATCGCACGGTGGTCCTTGACCTCCACCATCCTAGTGCATACGGTGTCCAGGAAGTACCTGTCGTGGGTGACCGTGATTACAGTACCATCGTATTCGACCAGCGCCTCCTCGATGGCATGCTTCGCGGGGATGTCCAGATAGTTCGTGGGCTCGTCCAGGATCAGCAGGTTGGTGGCATCCAGCAACAGCAGGCACATGGCGACCCTTGCCCTCTGTCCGCCGGACAGAGTGGACATAGGACGCTCGACATCCTCTCCGAACAGGAGGAACCTGGCCAGCATCTGCCTGGCCTCTCCCCTCCTCTCCTTTCCGATGACCGTGAGGATCTGCTCCTCTGCCGACAGCTTGAGGTCCAGTCCTTCGTGGTTCTGCGAGTAGTAACCGATCTTCGCACCGGGGGCCATCCAAAGTTCCCCCTTGCAGGGGATCTCCTCCAGGATGGCCTTCAGGAGCGTGGATTTGCCCTGACCGTTGGCACCGAAGATACCGATCTTGTCGCCCTTCTGGACGTCCAGGTCCACATGTTCCAGTATCACCTTTCCGTCATAGTCGACGGACAGGCCCTTGGCCATGAGGACGTTCTTCCCGGACTTGTGGGCGGCCTGGATCCTGACGGTGATCTCCTCCATCTTGTCGGGCTTCTCCTTCTCCTCCATCTTCTCGATCATCTTCTGCCTGGTCTTGTGAACCGTCAGGAAGGGATTGTCGATGTACATCTGCTTGGCGATGCTCTCCTGGTGCCTCTTCTCGGCCATATAGCGCTGGTACTCCTTCCTCATGCGCTCCAGGTCAAGCATCTTCTTCATTATGAAATCGGAATAGTTGCCCTTGTACTCCCTGGACTTCCCGTGCTCGATCTCCAGCATCCTCGTGGCGATCTTATCGAGAAAGTACCTGTCGTGGCTGATCACGAGTACGGCGCAGTGGGAATCCAGAAGGTAATCCTCCAGCCACTCCACCGTGTCGATGTCCAGATGGGACGTGGGCTCGTCCATGACCAGCAGGTCGCACTCCTCCGCCTGGACGACGATCCTGGAGAGCATGACCTTCGCCCTCTCCCCTCCGGAGAGGGAATCCATGGTCCTGTCCATGAACTCCTCGGACAGTCCCACCCTCTCGAGGGCCCTCTTCTGGTTGCCCTCGTCGTCCATGTCGCATTTGGACAGCTGGGATTCCAGATTGGCGTTCTCCTCGGCCAGGGCGTTCCAGTCGATGTCGCCGCCTGCCATCATGAGGTCCTCGATCTCCTTGAGACGGCGCTTGATGTTCTCGATGTGGCCGTACGGCCTTCCGAGGACGTCCCTCACGGTATACTCCGAGGACGATTCCGGGAACTGTTCGAGATAGCCGATCCTCTGCGTGTTACGAGTGAGCTCACCGGTATCGGGCTTGAGCTCGCCCAGCATGATCTTCAAGAATGTGCTCTTACCGGCACCGTTCACCCCTATGAGGCCTATGCTGTCGCCCTCGTTGATCTGAAGACTGACGTCCTTCAGGACCTTGAGGGGACCGAATGCCTTGGTTATGGACTGCGCCTTTATTAGCATGAGAATGGGTAGATGCTCGTCGTACTAATAGTTCAGGTACGGAACGCATCCTCGATGTACTCGTCGGTGAACTGTGTCAGAAGGACCTTCCTCTCGGTCAGGTCGGTGATCCTCCTGACGAACTCCTCCTCGTCGGCCATGCGGACCCATGCCTTCACGTCGACCCTGTCGGTGTAATTGCACTGTGGATTCCTGGCCATAAGGTCGCGGCATTTGCTCTCGAAGATATTGTAATTTGGATAGTCCAAGGAGAAGCTGTATACCGCACACGCAGTGCGTCTGCGGATGCTCACCTTGTCAAGTGCCAGCTTGGATGTTTCCGAGTATGCGTGGACCAATCCGCCTGTACCCAACAAAGTGCCTCCGAAGTAGCGAATCACCACACAGAGAACATCGGAGAGACCGGATCCCTTGAGGTTGGAGAGTATGGGTTTCCCCGCTGTTCCGGACGGCTCCCCGTTGTCGCTGGACTTCTCCCTCCTCTCGGAACCGTTGAACAGCGCCGCGTAGCAGTAGTGGGTTGCATCGGGATACGTCCTGGACAGGGATTCCATCAGGATCGGTATGTCCTCCTCGAAGGGGCATCTCATCACGACCCCGATGAACCTGGAACCCTTCAGCGAGATCTCGTCCGAGACCGTATCTGATACGGTATCGTAGTCTGAGATCCGCTTCATGTGAAAAAGAAAGGATGCCGTCCCGTAGGACGGCTTGGAGTTTCATTCCTCTTCGAAGACCTGTGCGTCGTCGAACTGCTTCTTGATCTCCTCTGAAGGCTCGGCTGTCACCAGTGATACGATCACTCCAGCGATGAGCGAGAGGATGAATCCAGGCAGCAGCTCGTAGATTCCGGTGGGTCCGGCGAGGAAGGTGTTCCACAGGATGATGGAAACGAATCCGACCACCATGGATGCCATCGCACCGTAGAAGTTCATCCTCTTCCAGTACAGCGAGAGGATCATCAGGGGTCCGAAGGCCGCTCCGAATCCTGCCCATGCGTACGAGACGAGTCCCATGATGGAATCGCTGCCGAAGGCGGCGAGGATCAGTGCGACTATGGAGATCACGATGACGATAGCCCTCGAGATCCACATGAGCTTGTAGTCGGCGTTCTCCTGCTTCTCAGCCCACTTGCTTCCCTTCAGCACATCGTTGGTGATGGATGATGAGGAAACGAGGAGCTGCGAATCCGCAGTGGACATACTGGCGGCCATGACGGCCGCGAACAGAATTCCCGCGATCAGGGGATAGAACAGGTCTCCGACCATGACGATGAAAATCTCCTCGGTGTTGAAGTCCGCGGGGATGCCTCCGTACAGTTCCTGGAGATATGCCCTTCCGACCATTCCGATGAGGATGGCCGCGGAAAGTGCCAGGATGATCCAGATGAGTGAGACCCTCCTTGCGATCTTGACCTCCTTGGGGTGCCTGATCGACATGTACCTGACGACGATGTGAGGCATACCGAAATATCCGAGTGCCCAGGCCATGAGCGAGATGATTGCGATGGCGCTGAGGGGCTGTCCTCCGTCGTAGAACAGGTTAGCGAACTCCTCGACGCCGGTGGCGTCCCAAAGCTCGGTCACGTGCTCCATTCCTCCGAGGTTCCCGATGACGACCAGCGGCACGACGACGACCGCGATGACCATCAGGATGGCCTGGAAGAAGTCGGTCCAGCAGACCGCCTTGAATCCTCCCATGAACGTGTATGCGATGATGATGATCGCACCCACGGACATGGCGATGGGGATGCTGATGTCGGGGAAGATCGTGTGGAGGATGATTCCGGATGTCTTGAATCCGGATGCGACGTAGATGACGAAGAAGAACAGGATGATGACCGCTGCGATCATCCTGAGGTATCCCTTCTTGTCCCCGTAACGGTTGGAGAAGAACTCGGGCATGGTCAGCGCGTTTCCTGCGACGACCGAGTGGTGCCTCAGCTTCTTGGCCACGAAGAGCCACGAGAGATAGGAACCGAGGGCGAGACCGATTCCGATCCACGCCTCTCCGAGTCCGAAGGCGACGACCGATCCGGGAAGACCCATGAGCAGCCAGCCGCTCATATCCGATGCCTGTGCAGACATCGCTGTGACGTAGGGGTTCATGTTACGTCCGCCGAGGATGTAATCCTCCATGTTCTCGGACCTGCGGTAGAAGTAGTAACCGATGGCCAGAACTATCAGGAAGTAGACGATGAACGCCAAAAGTACCATGAAGTCCATGTTTATCTGGCGTTGTCATCCTTATTTTAAGATAAAAAAGGATGGTACGAAACAGGTAGAAAAGAAAGGGTGGAAAAAGGGGGCGGTTCGACCGCCCCTGTTTCATTCCTTGGACCGCATCTTCTCCTTGTAGCCTGGACCTTTCCAGTTCCAATCTCCGAGGAGGTGCATGATCGCCGGCACGATGTAAGTACGGACTATCAGCGCATCGACCAGGATGGCGAAGCACAGTGCGAATCCGAACTCCTGCAGCAGCGGCATGCTTGAGATCATGAGGGTACCGAATGCTCCTCCCATGATCAGACCGCAGATGGTGATGACCGATCCGGTGTGGGTGACCGCGTGCTTGATGGCCTCGTCGTTGGTCATGCCGAGGTGCATCCTGTTCTCCTTGATACGGGTGGTCAGCAGGATGTCGTAGTCCATTCCCAGACCAAGGCATATAACCAGCAGCAGGATCGGGACCAGCCAGAGGAGCTCTCCTCCCAGGAGGTCCACGAAGATCAGACGCGTCATCGCAAGGGTCCATGTGATGGACATCAGGATGGTCAGCACGGACCTCACCGGGATCAGATAAGACCTCATGACCACGAACAGCAGGATGAGGATCATAATAACGACCAACACCTCGATGAAGGTGAACTGCTTCTTGACCTCCTCCGACACGTCGTACATGACGACCGCGGAACCGGTGTCCCATGTCTCCACAACAATAGCGGAGTTGTCCGCGGCGTACTTCGAGACGACGTCTGCTATCTTGGAGATAGATTCCATCGACGTGGGGGACATCGCGGCGGCGACCGTGGCGGTGGTGACCGAGATGTATGTGGCATCGCCGGAACCGGTGCCGTTGTCGACGAAATCGCCTCCGACGACGGAAGTCGACACGTTCAGCAGATAATCGGCCGTTGTTCCGAATCCGTCGACCAGGGCCTCGTTGGAGATACCGCTCTTGTTCAGTGCCGCCACGAGACCGCCGACGAGCTCTCCCAGCTCTGCGCTCTGCTGCGTGATCTGCTGGAGGGCCACCTGGACGATCTGGTCGGGGTCCGTGATGCCTGCGGCCTTGACCGCGTCCACGATGGCATCCCAATCGAAATCCACTCCGGCCAGCAGTTTGACCATGTCGTCGATCATCTGTCCGGGTCCGGTGAACAGGTACTTGGGATCCATTCCCATTCCGCTAACCGTCTTGACGAACTGGTTGAAGAAGATCACACCCTTGGCGGAAAGGTGCGCCTTGACGAACTCCATCTTCTCGTCGGTGTCCGTGATGCCCTCTTCTTCGATCATCTCCATTATGTCGTCCCAGACGAACGGTCCCACCGCATACGCTATGTTCTCGTCCTCCTCCATCGACGTGTACAGGCTGGGCAGCGTCGGAGAGACCGTTTCCTTCCAGTAATCCGTCCAGTACAGGTGCCCCGAGGTACCGTCGATCTTCTCGACCGTTGCGATGGGCTCCTTGTATTGGATGAGGGTGTAGTTGGGCATGACCAGACCCTGGTCTGCATAATCGTCTATGTACTCCATTCCCTCCCCGGACTCGCCTCCGAGCATCGAGGAGATCATGTCGTAGGACTCCTCCCCTGATGTCATGACGTAGACCGCGGGAGCGGTGATCATGATCGCGACCACGGCTATGGCCTTGGCATGCTTCACCGAGAAGTCTGCGGACCTGTGGAAGTATCTGTTCCCGACATTTCCGCACCAGGCGTACCAGCCCTTGGTGGCCTTTCCGCCCTCCTTGTAGGCATCCATCTTGGTAGGCCAGAAGACCCTGTCCCCGATGAGCTGGAGCATCGCCGGGATCAACGTGAGCGCGGCAATGAGCGCGACCAGGATTCCCAGCGCGAGGCAGATACCCATGGTGGATATCATGGCGTAGTCGCAGACGGAGATCGCACCGAATCCGATGATGACCGAGGCACCAGAGATGGTGATGGATTCCCCTGCCCAGACGATGGCCTGGTGAAGGGCTTCGTCATGGGAGAGACCCGTTCTGAGCTCCTCCCTGTAACGGGCGATGATGAAGATGCAGTAGTCGCATCCGGCACCCATCATGGACACCAGGATCATCATGTTCGTGAGGAAGAAAATGTTGAGTATGTGGCCCAGACCGAAGATGAGGGCCATGGTGACCGCAAACGCCACTCCGATGGTGAGCGGAGGCGTCGCGGAGGAAACGAAGGACCTGAAGAACAGTCCTACCAGGAGCAGGATCATCAGGACGGTAAACGGATCGATCTTCGATATGTCCTCGAGGGCATCGTGCTCCATGTCATAGGACATCGCACTGCTTCCCGTGAGGTAGTGGGCACCGGTGAACCCGGTGGCCTCCGCGACCTCGTCGATGAAGTTGCGGATCTCCGGCGTGAATGCGGGGGCCTCGAAGACGTCCAGGTCCTTCGTCAAGATGTACGCCATGAGGATTCCATCTCCGGACTCCTTGGTTATCGGATCCATCGGCACGGCCGATACCAGATGCTCGTATTCGGGCATCCGTTCGTTCATGTCGGTGATGAACTGCTGCGCCGCCGCCAGTCCTTCCTCGTCCTCATAATAGAGGACCAGGATGGGCATTACCGACTCGTCCACGACTGCCGCGGGGAACTCGGTGCTAATGATCACCAATCCCTTTATGGACTCCGAATCGTCGGAGGCCATCTCGTTCAAATCGTAGCTCATGACCTCAGGGGACCTGATCGCAAAGTATCCTGAGATGCACAGGATGACTACCCAGATGACTACGATGGCCTTTGCATGCCTCTGTATGCCGTTCGCTACACGGTCAAATATCATAGAGTTCGGCAATCCGCGACCGTATAAAAGTATTATTTTAATAAGGTCAAAGACTCCGAAATACGAATCCGTTCGACCGAACCCTTATTTATCAAATGTCGGCAATCACCTCGCGATAACAATGGTAGACGAGAAAGCAATCCAGGCGGCACAGGAGAAATTCGGTGCCCTGCTCAGGAGACAGCTCGAGAGAGTCGAGGTCCTGAAGAACGAACCCGACTGGACCGACTACTCCAAGCTTGACAAGCTCATCATAGGCGTATGCGGAGGGGACGGGATCGGACCCTACATCTGCGCATCCGCACAGAAGGTCATGGAGACCCTGCTGGCCGACAAGATCAAGGCCGGAAAGGTCGAGATCAGGCAGATCGACGGACTCACCATCGAGAGGCGCGTCGAGGTCATGAAGGCCATCCCCGACGACACGCTCGCGGCGCTGAAGGAGTGCCACGTGATCCTGAAAGGACCGACAACCACGCCCAAGAAGGGAGACCCCTGGCCGAACATCGAGAGCGCCAACGTCGCCATGAGGAAGGAGCTTGACCTGTTCGCTAACGTCAGACCCGTATCCGTTCCCGAACTCGGGATCAACTGGGTCTTCTACAGGGAGAACACCGAGGGAAGCTACGCGCTGGGAAGCGACGGTATCAACGTCACCGACGACCTCGCCATGGACTTCTGTGTCGCAACCACGCAGGGAACAGAGAGGATCATCCGCGCCGGTTTCGAGCATGCGAAGAAGACAGGCGTCAACTACGTGTCGCTGGTCACTAAGGCCAACATCATCAAGACCACGGACGGTAAGTTCCTGAGCATCGCCGAGAAGGTCGCAAAGGACTACCCCGAGGTGCAGTGGGACGACTGGTTCATAGACATCACCACCGCCAAGCTCATCGACCCCGCCAGGAGGAGCAACTTCAAGGTGTTCGTCCTGCCCAACCTCTACGGTGACATCATCACCGACGAGGCCGCACAGATCCAGGGCGGTGTCGGAACAGCCGGTTCCGCCAACATCGGAAAGAGGTACGCCATGTTCGAGGCCATCCACGGATCCGCTCCCAGGATGGTCACCGAGGGCCGCGCTCAGTATGCGGACCCCTGCAGCATGATCAAAGCTGTTGCAATGATGATGGAGCACATCGGCGAGATCGAGAAGGCCAAGAAACTCAACATGGCCCTCGACATCACCACCCAGTTCGAGAAGAAGCTTGTCATGACCGGAAGGGACACCGGAGCCACCGGTGACGAGTTCGCTCAGTACGTTCTCGACACCATGGCAAGGCCCGACATCGAGAAGGTCTGGCAGAACTACATCGACGAGTCCATCGCCAAGGCGAAGAACTGAACAAATCCTTTCCCTCCCTCCGGGGAGGGTTCACCATTTCTCTTCGAACGACGCATCCGATTCTATCAACCATTCGCCGCGCTTACGGGCACCCACGCGTCTGAGGACGCCCTTGTCCTTCAGACTCCTTATCGCCACCTCCGCGTCATGCTTGGTGAGCGTAGTGGATTCACACAGCTCCGCTATGGTCATCGTCGGATTCTCCCCGAACATTCTCAGCACCGTTACCTCATTGGAGGTGGATGAGGTCACTGATGATGCGTTGAAGCGTCTGCGGTAGAACGTCACACGGACGGAGTGACCGATGATGTCTATCTTGGGTTCCTTCAGACCCTCCTCCCTGCACAGTTCGAACACCCTTCTCAGGCCCCTCCCCCATCCCTCCGAAGATTTGCATTCCTTGAACACCCTGGAGATGATCCTGTTCCTGGGTAGGGAGTAGCCTTCCAGCATCCTCTCGTAGGTCTGCCCGTTGGGAAGCCCTCCCGGCGATGTGATCTCGATCCTGTCCCCGAAGACCGCTATGAATATCGGACTGACCTCTATCCTGTAATTCCTGTGTATCACCGCATTCAGGATGACCTCGCGGATCGCTTTTACGGGGATCTCGAAGAGATCCTCCCGGTACACGCCCTCGATCACAGAGGGCTTCTCTATCATCGACAGGACGTACTCGACACCCCTGTCCGCCTGCGTCAGTATCGACCCGCTGTATTCGGTCCTGTCGGCGAACTCCGTTTCCGCAGGCCCGAAGAATCTGGCACATTGCAATATCGCATGACCGTACGGGTTATCCGTGAGCAGTCTGAAGGCCATCGTCGCCCTGTATCCGCCGTTGCATGGGATCAGCAATCCCAGGCCCACAAGGTCCTTCACGGTGACCTCGTCGCCCTTCTTCCTGCTGAGCTTCTCGCACAGCCAAACTATGTTGCTGTCCTTCTCCCCGATGACACCGGGGACGATCATGGAGTCCATGGACTCCAAGGCCCTTTCGGATTTGAGGGCTACGATCTCCCCCTCCTCCGCGGATATGGTCGATGCCCCGATCCTGACGTATGTCCCGTCCTCGGGACCCTCGGACCTCAGGAACGATACGGATTCGTTCACCGGACCGACCTCCACAATAACCAGTTCCTTCCCGTCGAGGGTGTAGATGTACACATGGGGCATCATCAACGGCGAGACGTTCGCGATTATCGTGTCCACGATCTGGTCGCGTATCTTCGGTGCGTTGTCCACGCCGACGACGGTACCGTCATCCTTCACGCCGAAGATTATGGAACCTCCCCTGCTGTTGCGGAATCCCACGATGGTCTTCAGATACTTCTTCGGATCATCCGTGGGCCTCTCCTTGAATTCCAGGGTCTCTGATTCACCCAGCTTGATGAGGTCCTCGACGATCATAAAATGACATCATATTTCTTTTATTTATTTTATTTCTTTTAATTCTGAAAGAAATACCGAAAGGAGAACGGTGAAAAAGAAATGATGGCCCGACGGGAGGTCCGCCGGGCCTTGTAGAGTTTAGTGCCAGATCACTCTGCGTTGGCATCGAGGGCCGAAGTGCTGGAGAACCTCATCGCACCGATGACCTGCATGACGGTGAGTGCCGTCGAGACTGCGAGTCCGAACGCGGCGATGAAGACGCATCCTCCCAGGCTGGGGGCCCAGAGGGAGAACAGCACGAGCATGACGAGTCCGATGACGGACAGCGCCAGGGACACGAACGCCAGAGGCTTGGATGTCCTGCCTGGAACGAAGAAGTTGATCGACTCGATCACCGCGATCGCAAGTCCTGCGACGAACGTGATCAGCGGGACCATCTTCTGGAATCCCTCGAGGGAGGAACCCATCATATCGATTCCGATGATGCCCTCGGTCCACTCGCCGAGGAATGCCAGGAACGTGATGCTCGCTCCTACGATCGCCAGGACCCCGTAGAGCTTGGGCCTGGGGTTCTGGTCCTTCATGAAGGACGCACCGGTCATGAGCTCGGGGTGGGTCTGCGCGTTCCACCACTGCAGTACCAGCCAGCAGGGGATGTAGAGCAGACTTGCCGCGATTCCGATGAACACATATCCCACGCCCATGAGGTCGTATACGTAGTACAGGAGACCGGGGATCATGAAGAAGAACTCGAAGATGGCCATGAACCATGCTCCGGGGTATGCCCAGCGGGGTGCCCTGTAGACCCTCTCGACGTCCTTGAAGCGCGGGTCGTGCCTGGACTTGATGAAGGCCATCATGCACATTCCGATGGCGATGGAGAATCCGAGCGCCGAGACGGCGAGGATCTGGGATGCGGTGATCCCTGTGAGGATGATGACGAATCCGATGAAGACCTCGAAGTACATGGCGACCATGGGAACACCGTACTTGTTGGTCTTGGCGAACATAAGGGGGAGGTTCCCGTCCTTTGCCATGATCTGGATGGTCCTGGCGGATCCGAGGAACGCGGTCTGGATGATCATGACCATTCCGGCGATGAGCAGGAGAACGGCGACGGCGCCTCCGATCTCTCCGAAGTCGCCCTTGGCGATGGGGATCAGAGTTGCCGCACCGGCGTCGATGATTCCGTCGATTCCGAGCGTTCCGTACATGAAGAACGAGATGACGAAGTACATGAACAGGCACATGAGTCCGCAGGCGATCAAAGCCTTGGGAACATCCTTTCCGGGGTTCTTGTACTCCGCTCCGTAGGTCGCGGCGGTCTCCCAACCGACGGCGCTCCACTGGGCGACGGTGAAGCATCCGAGGACCATGAGGATCGTGTTGCCGGTCCACTGCCATCCGGTGGGGACGAGCTCGTCGGTGATGTACTCCATATGGAAGTCCCCGGTGATGATCGGGAACATGACGATGATTAAGATGGGGATGATCGTGATGATGGCGAGGATGAGCTGGGTCTTCGCACCGCCCTCGAGTCCTTTCCTTCCCGAGAGGATGATGAAACCGTAGATCAGCGCGCCGAGGAACAGGTAGAACAAGGTCTTCATGAATCCGTCGAGACCGTAGAAGACCTCGAAGTATCCGAAGAGGTAGTCGCCTGTCATAATGGTGAAAATGGGGATGACGGGCACCCATGTGGCGAAGTAGGCCCACGCTCCGAACGAACCTATGAGACGTCCGGTGTTGAGCTTCTTTCCCTTGTACTTTTCGTCGTCCCTGTAGACATGCTGGATCGAACCGCCGATACCGGCGACTCCGAATGTCGCACAGAGCTCTCCCAGCGGGATGTTGATGAGGAATCCGGACAGAACCGAGAACACCCAGATCAGGATGGTCATCGCCCAGAGGCTGACCGACAGATCGCACAGCGAAGGTACAATCAGGATAGGTATCCCCATCGCGATGATGAGACCTTGTTTCCAATCAATGTTACGGACCAATTCATAGCCTGATCCCGAGCCGTTCGGTTGAGTTTCCTCTGCCATTTCCCCCTCTCCTCTTTGAATGTCGCAATGAATCGGTCAATGATAATTTACCAATGACCGATAATCATGTGCAACTGATTTTGAACGATTCATATAAAACAATCTTATAAAGATTATGTTAAAATTAGTTAATCTTCCCTTATAGAGATATTAAAAAGACCCCTTTTTAAGCGATTTAGAACGATTTAACGGGAAAAGACCGATGGGAACGGCGTTCGGATGATGTGAGAGACGATCGAAGAATCAGGAAAAAGAAGAGTGGTGCGATGGCCGGGAATCGAACCCGAGTACCTACCTTGGCAAGGTAGGAGTCTAACCGCTAGCTCACCATCGCAGCAAGCCAGGGATTATATGCTCCCATTTAAACCTATCCTGTATCGGACTTTCCTCCGTTATGTATATCGACAACTTCCGCATAATCCGTGTTATGAGCTCCGATAAGGATGTGAAAGTCATGTTGGGTGACCCGAAGAAGGCCATCCTCTCGATGATCGCACCCATCATGATAGCGTTCCTGATCGGGCAGCTCGACCTCTTCGTGGATTCTATATGGTGCTCCTCGCTGGGACCGAACGTGATGTCCGCGATAGGTCTTGTGATGTCTATCTACTTCGTGTTCCTCGGCATAGGGAACGGTATCGGTGTGGGACTGAACGTTTGCATCTCGAGGATGATCGGCGCCGACGACACCGAGGGAGCTGCAAGAAGGCTGTCCAGCACGCTGATCTTCATGATCATCGTATCCGTTCCCCTGACCCCGATAATGCTCCTCTTCATGGACCCGATCATCCTGCTCATCGGCGGCGGGGAGATCATGGACGAATGCAGGCAGTACCTGCTGCCGGTCTTCGTTCTGCTGGTATCCCTGGTGATGAACGGGCTGTTCGCCGGTGCACTAAGAGGGGAGGGTGCGGCGAAGATGTCCTCGATCATACTAGGGTTTTCCGCAGTGATGAACCTGATCCTAGACCCGATAATGATATTCGGTCTCGGTCTCGGCCTGCTGGGTGCATCCATAGCAACGATGGTATCATCGGTGATGGCTACCGCGATCTTCGCCCTGCACTATCTGAGAGGTAACTCATACATCCCGCTCAAACTCTCGGAGAAGAAGATTGATTGGGAATCCGTCCGCGACGTCATGAACGTCGGACTTCCGCAGATGCTAGAGCTCAACGTCATGTCGATCCTCAATCTGGTGCTCGTTGCATTGGTGATCGGTACGGGCGGTCCGGACGGGATGACCACATACAGCATCCCGTGGAGGATCGCATCGCTGATGATAGTCGTGGCGCAGTCCTTCGCGGCAGCCATGGTGCCAGTGTGCTCATCCTCGATAGGTCAGGGCGACAGGGAGAGGATGCGCACAGGATACTACTTCGCGGTGAAGTCGGCCACGCTGTACGGGACGATACTGTCTGTGATCATCGCCATCGCCGCCCCGCTGATCGTGCTGCTGTTCACTTACGATCCCAGCATGATGGAGTTCCGTGAGGAGCTGATACGCGTCACCAGGATCTACTGCTCCTTCATGGTGTTCTTTGGCCTGATATACGTAGGGTCATCCATGCTCTCCGCCCTGAAGAAGAGCCAATACGCCCTCGCATCCTCGCTGATAAGGAACATCGTACTCATCGCGATGTTCGTCGTGGCGAGCTACCACGACATGGACTGGTTCTACTGGAGCCTCGCGGCCGGTGAGATCTTCGGAGGGATACTGATGATGGGTCTGGCGCAGTGGTTCTTTAGGAAGCAGTACGCTGCCATGGGCCCGAAGGCCGATGCCGCGGCCTGACGATGGCTCACGTTTTTATTCAGGACCCGTTATGGTAACAGCGGAGTGAAAGATGTCTGGATTCAGCAGCCTCGAGATCAACAAGAAGCTCATTTCCGCGGTCAGGGACATGGGATGGAAGGAACCCACGCCTATCCAGAGGGAATCCGTGCCCGAAGGGCTACTGGGCAGGGACCTGTTCGGAGAGGCTCAGACCGGTACCGGAAAGACGGGTGCGTATGCACTGATTTCCTTAGGAAGGGTCAAGGCCGGATCGCAACTCCCGTCGGTTATCGTCCTCACTCCCACAAGGGAGCTGGCACTTCAGGTCTCCAACGAATTCAGGGACCTCTGCAAGTACTCCGGTCACAGGGTGACCGCGATCTACGGCGGTGCATCCTACGGCACACAGATCAAGACCCTCGAGAACGGCTGCGACGTGGTGATTGGTACTCCGGGGAGGATACTGGACCTCCACGGGAAGGAGATCCTGAACCTCAGCGCGATCAAAGAATTAGTGATCGACGAGGCGGACAGGATGCTTGACATGGGATTCATCGAGGACATCGAGAAGATCATCGGCCTCACACCCGAGGACAGGCAGACTCTGATGTTCTCCGCCACCCTCAGCGACGACATTCGCTCTCTGGCGAAGAAGTCCATGAAGGACCCGATGGAGATCTCCGTATCCCACGACACCCCCGCGACGGACCTGGTGAAGCAGTACTACATCGAGACTCCCCGCAGCAAGAAGGTCGACATCCTCAGGGACATCATGGCCAACGGCAACCCCAAGATGCTCATCTTCTGTTCCACGAAGACCATGGTCGACGACCTGTACGACGGTTTCAGCAAGGAGGGCATGAAGATCGGTGCCATCCACGGTGACATGCCCCAGCTGAGAAGGGAGAAGACCGTCAAGGGCTTCCGCAACAACAGGATGAAGGTCCTGGTGGCGACCGATGTCGCGGCAAGGGGCCTGGACATCGACGACATAGAATGCGTCGTGAACTACGACGCACCGGTGGACCCGGAGACGTACACTCACCGCATCGGACGCGCGGGACGTGCGGGAAGGACCGGTGTTTCGATAACGTTCATATCCAACAGGGAGGACCGCCGTATACCCTCTTACGAGGAGTTCATGGGCATGAAGGTGGAGAGGGTCACCAGGAAACAGATCCCGAGGCTCCGCATCGACAATCCCGAGCTCAAGGCGCTCCATGCGGACGAGATCATAAAGGAACAGCCCCAGGTGTCCCACAGGAAGAAGGTGGATGCCACAGCTACCAAGGACGTCGTGATCAAGGCGGACATGGTTGTCCTTTCCCTGAACATAGGCAAGTCCTCGGGCGTCACCCGCACGGACATCGTATCGTTCGTAGCGGGATGTGCCAGCATACCCGAGGATTCCATCGGTCGCGTAGGCCTGTCCGCGAAGGGATCCTTCGTAGAGGTGGAGGCCTCCCGTGCGGACGACATCATCAAGGCGGTCAACTCGGCAAGGTTCAACGGTAAGAGGGTCAAGGCCGGTTACGCTCCGCAGAAGGAGAGATGCAAGGACAAGCTGGCCAAGAACCAGTGATCCCGTCTCGTGATATTGGAGGCGTGGATGCCGATTTTCCCCTATCCAGGGGCCTGTTTTTAACCCCTATTTATATATTATAAAAGGTTGCGCTGTCTCAGAAAAGAAAGGTTGTCTGTGTCGGTCACAGGCAGTATTTCAGATCAGTGATTCATATGATCTCAAAATTCACAGAGATAGGCATTCCCGAGGATATAGCAAAGGCGATGGACGATATGGGCTGGGAGGAACCTACCCCCATCCAGGTCAACGCCATCCCCATGGGTCTCGAGGGCTACGACATGTTCGCACAGGCCCAGACCGGAACAGGAAAGACGGGTGCCTACGGTTCTATCGTGTTAGGTTCGATCAAGTCAGGAAACAAGGTCCCCTCGGCCATCGTGCTCGTCCCCACAAGGGAGCTGGCCAACCAGGTCGCCGGGGAACTGACCAAGCTGTCCAAGTACACCGGCCACGTGACGCTCCCGATCTACGGAGGAGCGAGCATCGAGGGCCAGATCAAGAAGCTCCAGGCAGGATGCGACATCGTCGCGGGAACGCCCGGACGTGTCAGGGACATGGTCACCAGGGGGGTCCTGAACCTCAGCGAGATCACCACCATGGTGCTCGACGAGGCGGACAGGATGCTGGACATGGGATTCATCGAGGACATCGAGTTCATCCTGAAGGCGATGCCCTCCAAGAGGCACACGCTGCTGTTCTCGGCCACCATGCAGGAGAACGTCAAGCAGCTGGCCTACGACTACATGAACATGCCCAAGGAGATCTCGGTCTCCCAGGACGAGGTCGTCCTGGACAACATCAAACAGTTCTACATCTCCGTCGGAAGGAGGAACAAGTCCTGGGCACTGTGCAGAATACTGGACATCGACAAGCCCAAGGCGCTGATCTTCTGCCAGACCAAGAAGATGGTCGACGTGCTCGAGGAGAGGCTCAAGGACCTGGACTACAAGATCGAGGCCATCCACGGTGACATGCCCCAGTTCAAGAGGGAGAAGGTCATCAAGGACTTCAGGGGAGACGGCGTTGACGTTCTGATTGCCACCGACGTAGCCGCAAGGGGTCTGGACATCGATGACATCACATACGTCATCAACTACGACATGCCCGACGACATCGACACCTACATCCACAGGATCGGTAGGACCGGAAGGGCAGGAAAGGAGGGAACAGCGGTTTCCTTCGTCACATCCGAGGAGCAGCACCTCGTGAAGGAATTCGAGATGCGTACTGGGATGGACATCCAGAAGAGGGATGTGCCAGAGGCCGAAGAGGGCACCAAGGACACCATCAAGAAGGTTGTCGACTACGATCAGATCTCCGACGTCTTCGGAATGTGCAAGTTCGAGATCAACCTCGGAAAGAAGGACGGCTTCAAGAAGGTCAGCCTTGCAGATTTCATAATCCGCAACGCGAGGATCAGGGAGGTCTCCATCGGGAAGATCGAGCTGGGCGACGAGTCCTCAATCGTCGAGGTCCACAAGGACTTCGGTAACAGGATGACCATGGATCTCACCAAGGCCAAGTACAGGTCCAAGAGGATCATGGTCCGCGTCATCCAGGACTGAAATCCATTACCGGTGCGGGAGCACCGGGATCACCATTCTTATCCGGAATCCGATTCGAAATCCAGTTCACTTTATCCCTTGTCATACAAACTCCTTTAACCCAATACTGTCTTGGATTATACATCCCAGGAGCTGCCAAGATGTCTAACGGCAAGACCTTCAAAATCACGTATCTGTCCGTTCTATTCACGACACCGAAGCAATTAGGTGAGGCATGCAGGAAGGTCGAGGATGAACTCGGTGTGAAGATTGATTTCGTCGGTTTCACCAAGGAAGAATGCGAAGAGGATCCCCTCAGATACGACGAGCTCTGCAGACGGACCATGCACTGCGATATCGTCTACATCAGATGCATGGGTGACCCTTGGAAATTCAAAAAGTTCGACCGCTACACCGACGTCCTGAAAAGGACTGATGCGTTCGTCGCACCTGTCTCCGGAAACATAGACGTGGACATGATGACATCAGATCTGTTCTCCGGTACGGACGAGGACCTCAAGGAGATGGCCCGTTACAACTTGTGCAAGTCCCCGGAGAACGACTTCCTGTTCATATGGTGGTTATGCTGGCACTTCGGTCTTACCGACAGAAAACCGGGAGAACCCGTCATGTATCCGGACCACTATCTGTATGCGAAAGGCAAGGAATGCTCCGACGTGCGGAAGGCGCTCGATTCCCTGGATCCGGAGAGGATAACCGTCGGGATCATGCTCGCCAACGGTCAGATGTCATACGGGGATGATGAGTTCCTTGATGTGCTGATCCAGAAGCTCGAATCCATGGGGATGCAGTCGATAGCCGCCGTCTGCTCCTTCGACGCCATGAGACGCCCAGGCGGGACCGAGGAGGTGTTCAGGACATACTTCAACAAAAACGGGAGGCCGATCATCGACGTGATGATCTCGCTGACCGGCTATGCCAACACCAACCGTGCGGACGGGAACATACCAAACATCGACGAGGAGAGCTGCTTCCGCAGGCTGGTGGACGTTCCGATCATATTCGGCATGTCCTACCACTGTGCATTCCTCGACTTCGAGCTGGAGAAGGTCGGCATGAAGAAGACCGATTTCACGTCCAATATCATCTATCCGGAACTGGACGGAGACATCATGGGCGTGCCGATAACGTACAGCACCAAGGAGAACCCGAAGAAATCCATACCCATCCATGAAAGGATGGACCACCTCTGCCGCATGGCTAAGGCCTGGGGGAGCCTGAGGCGGAAACCAGTTTCCGAGAGGAGAGTGGCCGTCATGATGTGGCAGTCCAGGCCCAACTCGGGGATGATCGGTGCCGCCGCCGGTCTGGACACGGTGGAGAGCGTATCCGACATCCTGAAGAGACTGGATTCGCTCGGATACAAGGTGAAGAACTGTCCTGCGGACGGGCGCGAGCTGATAGAGGAGATCCTGGATAACGTCACCAACGACCTCGACAACCAGTCCATACAGTCGGTCCGCGAGAAGGCCGTGGACCTGGTGTCGAAGAAAGATTACGAGAAGGACTACATGCAGATCCCCGAATGGGACCGCAGGATGACCGAGGAGAAGTGGGGCGAACCAGTCGGCGAGATCATGACCGACAGCGGGAAGATAGTCATCCCCGGCCTCATGAAGGGGAACGTATTCGTATGCTACCAGCCCCTCAGGGGATGGGCGGACCAGCAGGACCAGAACACCCACGACCCGCTGCTCTTCACGCAGCACCAGTACAACGCCTACTACTGGTGGATCAAGAACGTGTTCAAGGCCGACATGATATACCACATGGGTACCCACGGGACATTGGAATGGCTCCCCGGCTTGAACGTCGGACTCTCCGAGAAATGCGACCCGGATTACGTCCTGGACGCAATTCCCAACATCTATCCCTACACGATCAACGACCCCGGCGAGGGAGTCCAGGCGAAGAGGAGATCGGAATCTGTCCTCATCGGTCACATGCCCCCGGCCATGGCCAGAGGCGACATCCACGGCAACCTGAACGAAGTGGAGGTCCAGATGCAGGATTATTTCAGGCTCAGAGGGACGGCTCCTGAGCCCACTGTCAAGGGGATCGTGAACCAGATATACGAGGCCGTCAAGGCCAACAACCTGCTGAAGGACCTGGGACTGGACGGAGAGAACGACCCCGGTCCGGAGGGTTTCGCTGATCACATAATCGAACTGCACCGGTACATGGAGGAGGTGGAGGAGGCGCTCATCAGGGCGGACATGCACATCATCGGCAGGGTCCCGAAGGACCACCATTTCGACGAGATGGTGTACTCCCTCACCAGGCTGGACAACGGGGATGTAAGATCGCTCAGGGACGCCTTCGCCGAGAACATCGGCGTGGACATACAGAAGGCGATAGAGGATCCCTCCGGGATCGGTGCGGACGGAAGGCTGAACTCCGAGATAGTCAGGGACGTCGATGCCGACGAACAGGATTTCATCACGAGGATCAGGACCGAGTTCGACTGCGACGTATCCAAGTCATTGGACTATCTCAACGAGAGGTTCGGACATGTCAGCGACGACCTGAGGAGATCGGTCGAATACACATGCGGCTTCATCATACCGAACGTCAGGAGGATGAGCTACGAGCTGGACCACATGATGGAAGGGACCGACGGCAGGTTCGTCATCCCGGGACCGTCCGGCTCCCCCATCCGCGGCAACGCAGACATACTCCCGATGGGGAGGAACTTCTACTCCCTGGATCCCGAATGCGTGCCCACCAAGACATCTTGGGAGATCGGAAAGCGCATGGCGGACCAGATGATCGAGAGGTACGTGGAGGACAAGGGAACGTATCCGCGCGAGATCGGAATTGTGATCTGGGCCACCGACATGATGACCACAGGCGGGGACGACGCTTCCTACGTCCTGTGGCTGCTGGGTCTCAGACCGGTGTGGTCGAAGATCGGAGGGAAGGTCACCGACCTGGAGATTGTCCCCGTGAAGGAACTGGGAAGGCCCCGTGTGGACGTCACCATAAACATAACCGGCCTGTTCAGGGATACGTTCCCCGCGACCATAGACCTCCTGGACGATGCGATCAAGATGGTGGCGGAACTGGACGAATCCGATGAGGACAACGCATTGGCAGCGAACCTCAGGCAGGACATCGCCGAGGATATACTCAGCGGCATGAGCCGTGACGAGGCGCGTGAGAGGAACTCCGTGAGGATATTCGGAGAAGCTTTGGGAACCTACGGAAACGGTGTAGGGAACCTGATAGAGTCCGGCAAATGGGACGAGACCAAGGACCTGGCGGACATATACGCGGACCTCAGCAGCTTCGGCTACGTCAAGGGCAACTACGGCAGGCCGATGAAGAGGGAGTTCATGAGACGCTTCGGGAAGGTCACAGCGACCATCAAGAACGCCCCCTCCAGGGAGTTCGACATACTGGACATCGACGACGTCTACCAGTATCTCGGAGGCATGAACGCCTTCGTCAGGACCTACGGCCAGAAGGATGCGGTCACCTACATGGGCGACAACTCCGATCCCAGCAAGACCAAGATCCGCAGCACCCAGGAGGAGCTGCGCTTCCTGTTCAGGTCCAAGGTCACCAACCCCAAGTTCAACAGCGGCCTCATGGAGCACGGATACCGCGGCGCATCCGAGATGGCAAAGATCACGGAGTACACCATGGCGTGGGGCGCCACATCCGATATCGCGGAGGACTGGATGTACGAGGCCCTCACGGACACCTACCTCAGGGACAAGGACGTCCACGAATGGATGAACGACGTCAACCCCTATGCGGTCATGAACATCCTGAATACCCTCTTCGAGGCGATAAGGAGAGGGCTCTGGGATGCCACCGAGGAGTATCAGGAGTTCCTCAAGGAGATGTACATGGAGGCCGAGGAGAGGATCGAGGAGATCACCGACAAGTGAGGTCCCGAGAGAAACCGTTATAATCGATCCCACATTCCCCGTTTCAGGGACCCACGTAAAAATCGTAAGCTTCGGCGGAAACAGTGAACCCTGCTGAGGCGATATCATTCAGGAATACAGATTACCGTGGAACCCCAGAGAGGGAATCATCTACGGATGCATCATCGCATGCATCTCGTCGCTTTTGATAGGCGGATACAACGTCTACGACAACATGGGCTACACCTTGGACACCTTCACCGATTTCTTGGCCACCTACATCGTCATCTGGCCGGTGATGTTCCTCGTGGCCTTCACTCTGGCGAACACCGTCGTGGGATGGTGTGCCAAGAGGATCGTGAAGAGGTATATCGGACCCGAGGACAGCTCCAACGCCTACATCTGCTTCAACATAATAGCGTGCGTCCTCCTGATGTCGGTCATCCTGACCTTCCTCGGAGGACTGGTTGGCGAGACCATCGGATTCATCCTCGGAGGCCCCCAGGTGGACGTCTTAGGGCTGGCAGCGAACTGGATAAACATCTGGCCGAGGAACTTCTGCATAGCGTTCTGGGTCGAGATGCTCATCGCCCAGCCGGTCGCACGCTGGGCGATGTACAGGATGCACACTTCAAGGATGGCGAGGGTGCCGACCGACAGCATTTAAACCCAGAACGGCTCGGTCATACATGACCAAGACCATCGTCGCCGTGAACGGGAGCCCCCGCTCCGGCTGGAACACGGACATGCTCATCCAGGAGGCCGTAAAAGGGGCCGAATCGGAAGGGGCAAAAGTCCAGAAGTTCGACCTGTACAAGATCGATGCGTACACGGGATGCAGATCGTGCTTCGGATGCAAGAGGAGCGCCCACGAGGGCGAATGCATCATCAACGACGGTCTGAAGCCCGTCCTCGATGCCATCAGGGCCGCCGACGGGCTGATCATGGGTGCCCCCAATTACTTCGGCGACCTCAGCGCGCAGTTCAAGACGTTCTACGAGAGGCTGGTGTTCCCGTACCTGACCTACAACACGGAGAGGATCTGCTGCAACGAGCACAGGATCCCCGTGCTCCTGATCATGACGTCGAACGCACCGGACACCCTGTACATGGACATGCTGAACAGGTACAAGGGCACGCTGGATTCCTTCATCGGACCGACCGAGATCCTCGTCAGCGGGGAGACCCTGCAGGTCAGCGATTACAGCAAGTTCAACTGGACCATGTTCGATCCCGAACAGAGGAGGGAGAGGCGCAAGACGATATTCCCGAAGGAACTGGAGAAGGCATACCGGATGGGAGCTGACATCGCCAAAATGACCGATACCTGATCCATTAATTCAACTTCCATTCCATCGGTCATGGACTGCCCCCCCCCCCTCATTTCTCAGCGGAACCTATATTTAAAGAAGACCGAAGTTGGATAGGAAATTAGGAAATCGGTGGCAATAATTTCCATTACGGCGATTGCCGTATTGTCTTGCAGCCAGCAATTCATTATCGAGGTTAATTGAATAATTAATTGAATATTCGCTCAATTAATTGTATCCATACCATCAACTTTTAAATATGGAATGATAATCTTTGTTCATTGGATGTATAATCCAAGTGATAAAGGATGAATCAAAAGACAATTTACGCAATCATCGCAGTTGCAGTCATTGTAGCTGTAGCGTGTGTTGCTTTTGTCATGATGAGCGATAAAGGATCCAACTACGGCCCTAGCACCAATGTTGATGGTCGTCTCACCATTTTCGGTAACGCGAATCATGACGACTATATCGACAACAGAGACGTGGAAGCGATCGAGGCAATAATATCCGGCGAAGCTACGGCAGAATACTTTGATTGTTATGTAACATATGGTGGAGGCCTCGTTAAGAGATCCTTCGCCGACGCTAACTGCGACGGAAAAATCGATCTTGCAGATGTGAATCTGGTAAAGGACATGGTGGACCGCAGAAACGGAATCCAGGTCAAGTACTATGACTGTGACGGCGTCGTTGCTGCCTGTACATACCCGATTGGAAACAACCTCTGCGTCACGTACAAGGCATTCTATGAGGCCTCTTCCATCCTCGGCATTGAGGACAAAGTGCTGTATGCATGCAATCAGGTCGCAGATGGCGGTGCGTATGCTCAGTGGTATCCTACCATTGCTAACAATGCAAAAAGCGCAGGAGACAGATTCCATCCGGATTACGAGGTTTTCACTAAGCCTGGCAATGTCAAGCCCGACTGTTTCATCACTGGACAGAGGCAGTGGTACGACGCTGCAATGGAGGAGACGCTGGCCCCCCTTGGGATCGATGTTGTCCGCCTTCCTCTCCAGCACACCGATGCCTGTACGAATGGTATCCTTACCCTTGGATGGCTGCTCGGATGCGAGAAACAGGCATACGACTACATGAATATGGTCGATCAGGTCTTCAAGACGATTGACGATAAGATCAAGAACATACCCGATTCCCAGAGACCCTTTGTATATGCTTCCTACAACGGAACGAAGATCGCCAACGGCACCAGCGGTGTCCACGAAGCGATCAAGTTGGCCGGTGCAAGATCCGTCCTCGACGAGGGATATATCGGAGGTACCAGCATCGATGCAGAAGGAGTCAAGACCATGAACCCCGACTGGATCTGCTTCAGCGAGTACTACGGATTCCTTGAGACCTACACTACATTCGATGAGACCAAGAACAAGCTCTACACGGAATTCTACAAGACAGACGGCAAGTATGCCAAGTTCATCGACAACACCAATGCGTACAAGAACGGCAAGGTCATGGGATTCAACCAAGGAACCTTCATGGGCGCCGCCAGTTTCCTGACCGTAGCATATGTGGCGAACTGCATCTATCCTGATCTCTTCGATTTCGATGTGAAGAAGCTGTTCCAGGATTATCTCGACAAGTACCACAACGGACGCAATGCCTCTGAGTTCGACGGCATCAACTTCTTCATGCTGAAGGACGTGCAGGACTATTTCGCCTGAAACAATTTGGGGGCATTGCGCCCCCTTCTACAAGAGTGTGTCCAGATGCCAGAAACAACCTATGACAGGCGCGAAGAATATCGCCGCTATATCCTGAAGAAAATAATGTTCATAGTGATATGCATATTCGGCCTTGTTCTGGTATTCGGATATGCTGCTACCATAGGTTCATCAGGCTTCTCTGCCTGGGATGCCTATCGTGACATATTCTACCATTTCATGGACCCAAGCAAATGCGATCCGGATGTGGATTGGGCCATGTTCACAGTCAGGCTGCCGAGGATATGCACGGGTCTGGTCGCTGGAATATCGCTCGGTGTCGCAGGCGCTGCCATGCAAAGTATGATGAAGAATCCACTGGCAGACCCTTACACGACAGGAATCTCATCTGGTGCCTCTTTCGGTGCCACCCTTGCCATAGCATTGGGATTCACGGTAGGCGGCATAACCGGAACTGCCGGACTCATCGTGACCGCATTCTTATTCTCGCTGATCCCCGCGGCCGTCATCATCGCCGTATCCTCTATGAGGAACACCTCGGCGGCTACGATGATCCTGTCCGGAATCGCGGTGATGTATCTGTTCAACGCATGCACGACACTCATAAAGGTGGGCGCATCGGACAATACACTTGCCGCCGTATACCAGTGGTCCATTGGAGATCTATCGAACACCAACTGGAACTCCTTTGTGATCATCCTGGTGTTCTCAGTGGTAGGGACAATGATCCTCTGGTCACTGTCAAAGAAACTCAACGTCCTGATCACAGGGGACAAGAACGCTACTGCACTGGGAATCAATGCCCATCGTCTCAGGATAATACTGCTTCTCGTAATTGCCCTCATGGCCGCATCAGTTGTCTGCTTCACAGGCATAATCGGTTTCATCGGTCTTGTGGCCCCGCATATCTGCCGTATATTCCTGGGTTCGGATAACCGTTATTTGATCCCAGCTTCGGCGGTATTCGGAGCTGTGCTGCTGATGGTATCTGATCTGATCTCAAGAGTGATTGTTGCCCCCACATTCCTTCCGGTAGGTGTGATAACCGCGTTCATAGGCGGGCCGCTCTTCCTGTATCTGCTCATCAAGCAGAGAAAATCCATGTGGTGATCCTATGAAGATGGAAGTGGAGCATTTATCGTTCGGATATAATAGCGACAACCTGGTCCTCAAGGACATAAGCTTCAACTTGGATAAACCTGAATTCGTCTGCATCATGGGGCCTAACGGTGTTGGTAAATCAACCCTTATCCATTGCATGAATCGTATACTCAAGCCGACATCGGGGACCGTCAGAATAAACGGGACGGACATACAGAGTATGCGTCTCAAAGAGGTATCTTCCTATCTGGGATATGTCCCGAACGCTTCTGAGAACAACTTCCCGCTGTCTGTGGTCGATACAGTCATGGTCGGACTTCAGAATGACTTCAAATTCGGCACCAGCGATGAGGATCTCGATGCGGTCTACAGTACTTTGAATCTGTTAGGAATTGAGGATCTGGCACTTAGAGATTTCAATGAGCTTTCCGCGGGACAACATCAGAAGGTCGCACTCGCGAGAGGGCTGGTCCGCAATCCCCCTATGGTCCTTCTCGATGAACCGACCTCGAACCTGGATATCAAACATCAGATAGAGGTCACCAAGATTCTCTCCAGACTCCCCAAAGAAAGAGGAACGATGGTAGTGATGATCAGTCATGATATCAACATCACAGCGCGTTATGCTGAGAGGATAATCATGATGCATGATGGGAAACTGTACGCGGACGGGACAACCGATGAGATCCTGACAAAAGAGAATCTGAGGACCGTCTATGGCGTAGATGTCGACATCATTGAACGTAACGGCCGCCCCCATGTAATTTTGAACGACTCAATTACTGAATGAAAGTGTGACTATGAACAATACTGATTCTCTGGCGAATGATATAACAGACTACTGGGACGACAGGTCTCTAGGATTTTATGTGGCTACAAAAAAGAGCCTAGATGCAGTCAACCAGAAGATAGAGCTCATCATAGATGAATTAGGATTAAAACCGGGTCTGCGCGTGGTTGATATGGGCACCGGATGCGGCTATATGGCGATCCTTTTCGCTCAAAGGGGTTTCAAAGTCACTGGAGTCGACCTTGTGGGATCGATGGTCCAGTATGCCCGCGACATCTCAAAAGAGAAGGGACTGGAAATAGAATTCCTACAAAGGGATGTTTAGAATACAGGTCTGGAGGGATCGTCATATGATATCATCGTTTCCAAAGACTGTCTGTGGCTGCTATGCGATCCTGTCGCTGCTTACAAGGAATGGATCAGACTTCTGAAACCAGGAGGATCCCTACTGATCTTTGACAGCAACCACCACCTCCATCAATTCAATGAGGACTATCTGAAGCGTAAGGAATACTTTTGGATGAAGGACGGAAAATACAACAATCTTCATGCCAAAACCAATGTCAACAATGTGGATCTGAGTCGTATTGATGTCATAGCCGAGAGCCTTCCGATGAGCAAGAATGTCCGCCCAGAATGGGATCTGGGACAATTGATGGGGCTGGGCATCCGCGATATTAATGTAAAGGTCCTTGACAACCTATCGTTCACAGTCATAGGCGAGAACGGACCCATGATACTGCCTTACAACTTCGCCATAATCGCTCACAAATCCTTATCCTCTGGAATCAAGAAGAATTGCGAAACACCTCTTAGCAAAGAGGAGGTCGCTATGATGAGCCAGTACATAGATAAGGAAAAAGCGAACGTCTCCGGGATCACCACCGTATTCTCCGACCCTAACAGATTGACCATACTATTCGCACTCAACCACGGCCCGATGAACGTCGGTTCGTTAGCTGACATCACCGGAATGAGCGTTTCTGCCGTGTCACATAGTCTGGCCGAACTGAAGAGATTAGAGGTCGTTTCATCAACCAAGGTCTCAAGGAATGTTTACTACCGCATTAATCAAGAAAGCAGTCTCGGCAGGATGGTAAAGATCGTGTTCGAAACCGTCAAATCGGAATTGGAGTCCGAGAGCGGTATGTGAACGTCAGAAATCATCTATCCTGAGCACGTTGGGCCTCTTCTTCAGGAAGGAGGTCTGATTGGCGTTCAGGACGGTGTCCCCTTCCTTCAGGTTGCCCAGCAGCAACGGTGAATCCACATCGTGCATAGAATAGTTGTCGAAGGCCTTCTTGGGGTTGGAGTTGGCATAGCAGTATCTGCATCCGTTGAGACAGGTGTCGTACCATCCGATGTCCCTGCTCTCGATGCAATGGCAGCCCTTCCTCATCCCCCTGTGCTTGAGGTCGCGGAACTCGACACCGTTGGCCTTCCCGAGTGCTTCCAGCGTCATGCATCCAGAATGCCCGATGCCGAATTTTGTGTAATCATCATCCGTACCGCAGGTCTGTATGGGGAGATGGTTCTCCGCCGCTATCCTGCCGAGGAACTCCGCTATCCTCCTTTTGTCGTCATCCGTGGGGAGGATCAGCTCGGGCATGTTGAACTGGAGCTTGTCGTACATCTCCACGAAGCTGAACACGCAGCCGTTGACGTACGGGGCGATCTCCTTGGCCATCTTTGAGAAGGTCCTCTCGTGGACCTCGACGGTGTACCTATCGGTCAGGAGGACGGGGTCGTACCTCCATACCAGTCTCTCCCTTCCTACTATCTGGCACAGTGACTTCAGCGTGCTTATGCTCTCCTCTATGGAGGGCACACCGGGCTCGATGTCCTTGCCGTATGCGGTGATGGTGTAGAAGAAGTGGGTGTTGAACCTGTCCGTGATCCTGTGAAGGTCCTTCAGGATGGGCTCGTAGTTCTTCGAGCAGAACACAACACAGTCGACCTTGTCCGGGGTCAGCTCGTAGCGGTTGACATTGTTCGGGAACATCGGGTTCCTGGACAGGACATATCCTTCGTCGAACCTCTTCAGGAGCCATGGCGTGAAGTACTGGACGGTGTCCGTCCTTCCGCCGGTGTTGATAATCATGATGATGACCGGGGTCTCCCCCGGCTGAAATGTTTCACTGCTCGATCAGCACGAGCACGTCGCCGATCTGGATGGTCTCGACGGATTTTCCCTCGAGCATCAGCGCCTTCTCGGTCTGGAAGAACTCGGCGGGGACGGTGATGGTCTCTCCGTCGGCCTCGACCTCGATGGCACCGGATGCGAGTCTCGAGGCGGCATCCTTGACGTCCATCGCGGCGACCGCTGCGACGATCGCCTTGGCCTGTCCCTTGTAGGCGGGTCCGAGCTTGGCGTGGACCGGTTTCACGGCCGTGATCTCCTCGGTCAGCTTCGCTTCCGCCTCCACCTTGACATCCTTGGCCTTGGTGGTGTCCTTCAGGTCCTGTATGGATGACTCCAGGAACTTCAGGTCCTTTCCGACGAACTCGATCATGGACAGTTCCTGGTTGAGCGGGATCTTCTTCTCTCCCTTCCATGCGCGCACCTGTGCGATAACCTCCGCCAGCTTCTCCCCGTCCTTCTCGGCCTGCTCGTCGATCAGGATGGGCTTGGGCCAGCATGTGAGGTGGATCGACTTGCCTCCGTCGATCTGCTTCAGGTGGCTCTGGTAAACCTCCTCGGTGATGTGGGGCATCATGGGTGCCAGGAGCTTCATGCTTCCCAGCAGGACGTTGTAGATCGTGTACCTGACGGCGTCGTCGTCCCTTCCCTTCACCATCTCTATGTAGTTGTCGGCGAGCTCGTGCCAGATGAAGTCCTCCAGGACCCTCATGGCCTTGTCGAACTCGTAGACCTCCATCGAGTCGGTCACTTCCTTGACGGTCTTGGAGTACCTGCTGAGGATCCACCTGTCGGAGAGCCTGAGGGAGCTGCACTCCTTCGGCACGTCGTGGATGAACTTGGATGCGAACTGCCCGATGTTGTAGACCTTGTTGCAGATCTTGCTTCCGCGGACGACGTCCTTCTCCCTGAACGCCGTGTCCATTCCGAGGGAGCATGTGGTGACGTAGTATCTGAGAGCGTCCGCGCCGTACTTCTTCAGGATCGGGATCGGGTCGATGACGTTACCGATCGACGAGTGCATGGGCGTTCCGTCGGGGGCCATGATGAATCCGTGGATCATGATGTTCTCCCAGGGGATCGAGTTCTCGATCTGGTCGGCCCTCAGTATGGAATAGAATGCCCAGGTCCTGATGATGTCGTGGGACTGCGGCCTGAGCGACATGGGGAACAGCTTCTTGTGGAGCTCCTCGTCCCTTCCCCAGAACGTGTTGTACAGTGACGATCCGGATGAGTCCATCCACGTGTCGAACACGTCGGTGCATCCTACGAGGTCCCCTCCGCACTTCGGGCACTTGTCCACCGGGGGCTTGTCGAGGGTGGGGTCGCAGTAGCACATCTCCTCCGTCGCACAGACGGCGTGGCCGCACTTGGAGCACTCCCACACCGGGATCGGCGTGGCGAAGATACGCTGCCTGCTGAGGACCCAATCCCAGCTGAGGGAGTTGGTCCAGTCCTGCAGCCTGACCTTCATGAACTCGGGGAACCAATTGATCTCGTCGGCCCTCTTGAGGACCTGCTCCTTGAAATCGGTGGTCTTGAGGAACCACTGGGGGACCTGCAGGAACTCGATGGGCGTGTGGCACCTCCAGCAGATCGAGACCTGCTGCGGGTTGTCCTCCTGCTTGACCATGAATCCCTGGTCCTTGAGGTCCTGGATGGCGGCCTCCCTCGCTTCCAGCACGGGCATTCCCTCGTACTTCCCGGCAAGAGCTGTCATCTTTCCCTGCTCGTCGATTCCCTTCTCCATCTCGAAGTGGTACTTCATGGTCCACTCCAGATCGTCCTTGTCACCGATGGTACAGATCATAACGTTGCCGGTTCCGTAGTCCATCTTGACCTTGGGGTCGGAGATGATCTTGACCTTCCTTCCGAAGAGAGGTGTCACGAGCTCCTTTCCGACGAGCTTGGCCTTCTCCTTGTCGTCAGGATGCACAGCAACGGCCTTGCATGTGCAGAGCAGCTCAGGCCTGGTGGTGGCGATGAGCATGTACTCATCCTTGTTGTCAGCGAAGTGGAACTTGATGTAATTCAGCTTGTTCACGTTGTCCCTGTACTCGACCTCGGCGTCCGCCAGGGCTGTCATACAGCTGGGACACCAGTTGACAGGGAAGTTAGCCTTGTAGACCAGTCCCCTCTTGAACAGGTTGACGAAGGAGAGCTGGGTGATCCTCCTGTAGTAGGGGGCGTCGGTCTGGTAGTATATGCTGGGGTCCATGGACTCCCCGAGCATCTCGTAGTCGTGGGTCATCTGCTCGATGAACCCGTTGGCGAACTCCTCGCAGAGTCTCCTGTACTCCTGGCGGGGGGTGTTGAGCTTGTTGATGCCGTGCTTCTTCTCGACCTTGACCTCGATCGGCGTACCGTTCACGTCGAAACAGAGGGGGAAGAACACGTTGAATCCGTTCATCCTCTTGTAACGGGCGGCGAAGTCGATCATTGAGTATCCGGTGGCGTGTCCGAGGTGGAGCGGTCCGGATGTGTATCTGGGTGGACAGTCGATGCTGAACACCGGTTTGTCGGATTTGGGGTCGAAGCGGTAGAGCGCCTCGTTCTTCCACATCTCCTCCCAGTGTTTCTCGATTGAAGCTGAATCGTATGCCATGGCTAACGGTTCGGCGTAGTCCCTGTTCTTATATAATCTATGCGCGCGTGCGACCGACTCAGGTCTTGCGGGTCCTGAGCCAATCCTTCCTCGACAGGGACGACACCGACACCACCACCTCTCCCACGTAGGGGTTCTGGAAGACGCCGTGGTGGTCGAATCTGAACCCGCACTTCTCCTGGACGCGTGAGGACTGGATGTTCTCGTCGAAGCATTGGCACCATATCTTCGAGACGTCCTCCTCCTCGAAGGCCAGGCGGATGATCTCCTGCATGGCCTCGGTGGCGTATCCCTGGTTCCAGTACATCCTTCCTATCCAGTATCCTATCTCGGCATCCTTCGGGCCCTTCCTGAGGATCTGCGGGTCCTTGTTGAGCTCGATGCAGCCTATGGGCCTGTTGGTCATCCTCATGACCACGGCGAACACCAGCGGTCTGGAGAATACGGTGGAGATGATCTCCGAGCTCTCCTCCACGGACCCGTGGGGCTTCCATCCGGCCATCCTGCCTATGGTCTCGTCGCTCGCCAGGTCGAATAGTTCCTCCGCATCGGACTGCGACCATGGCCTGAGGATGAGACGAGGGGTGGTCAGATTCATGATACTGGCACTATTGAGAAAAGGTAAAAGGTTTGCCCCCTTTCGGGGGGAATGATTTTCACTTTCTCCTGTTGCGGAAGGACACCTTCGACTCCTTCATGTCGATGACGGCGGCCTCCAGCTTCTTGATCAGGTCGGACATGGTCTTGGTGAGGTCGTATCCCACTTCCTTCATCATGAGGCCGGTCCCGTTGATGAACATCCTTGCGGTGATGCTGTACTTGGGGTTTCCTCCGACCTCGTTGTATCTGGTGACGTGGATGTTGAGGGACTCCGGCTTGTAGATCTTGGAGACCTTGGCCACCATGGCCTCGATGTCCGCGTAGATCGCATCGGTGTAGTCCTTCTCGTCCTCCTCCAGTCCGCTGATCTGCACGAAGAGCATGTCCCTCTCCCTGCATGCGGATATGAGCTCGACTATGTCGTACTCGGTTATGACTCCGACAAGCCCGCCGCTCTCGGTCACCGGCAGGGTGGAGAATCCGTTCTCGACCATTATGCCCACCGCCTCGTACACGTCGGCGTCCCACTCCACGGTCTTCGCGGAGGTGGTCGCGATGGATTCGACGGTGATCTGGGACCTGACGCTCTTCTGCAAGTCCCCGATGGTCTTGTTCTCCTTCTTCCAGTTGTTGAGGATGATCTCCCTCATGCCGACGACACCGGTGACGCGGTCCATACCGTCGACCACCGGGAGGGTCCTGATGTTTTCCCTGATCATTATCTCCAGAGCATCGTCCATGAGGTCGTGGACCTTCACGGCCTCGACGGGGTTGGTCATGATCTCCCAGACCTTGATCTCCTTCAGGGCCTTGATGTCCCTGACGATGTCGATGATCTGATTCCTCCTCACGACACCGATGATCTTCTTCCCGTTCAGTATGGGTATCTGCCTGCAGTTGCTGGTGATGAACATCTCTGCAATCTTGGTTATCTCCATTTCCGCGGTGGCGGTCTGGATGTTGCGTATAAGGTTCTTGACCTTGGCATCCAAAGTTACGCTCTTCTTCCTGAGGATCGAGTAGTATGACACCACTCCAACGTATGTTCCGTTGTCCACGACCGGCAGGTCCTGGTATCTCGTATCCCTCATCACCGACAGTGCGTTGGCGATGGTGGAATCGGATCCTACGGACGGGAATTCTGTTGTCATGATTTTCTCCACAGAAATTCCGTCAATCTGCGATCTTAGCATAGAAAGCTTCTTCAGATCTTCTAGGTCCTTTACGCCCATTTCTTGCACCTCGAATATAGAATCCGAATACAGACGATATAAAGAGTGCACCTGATCGTTCGGAAATGCTGGATGATATCAGATGAGAATAATGGTAAAGAGTTTGGAACCATCCGGGAACCTGCGTTCCCGGTGAAGTTATTTATATCAGAGGCTGTCGAACGACCTGCCAGCAAGCAGCTCGTCGATGATCCTGGGAACGTCCTCGGCCTGGATGCGCTTCTGCTCGGTGGTGTCCCTGTCCCTGATGGTGACGGTGCCGTCCTTGAGGGAATCGTAATCCACCGTGATGCACCAGGGGGTACCGACCTCGTCCATGCGGGCGTATCTCCTTCCGATGGTCCCGGATCCGTCGTAGTAGGCCTCCACCCTGCTGGTGTGGACCTTGCCGTAGATCCTCTGTGCCAGATCGTCCAATCCGTCCTTCTCCATGAGGGGGAACACGCCGACCTTGATGGGTGCGACCGCGGGTGCGAGCCTAAGGACCACGTAGTCCTCCTTCTCGTCGTAGTCGTAGGCGTGCTCGAGCACGGAATAGAAGATCCTGTCGAGTCCGTGGGAGGGTTCGATGACGTGGGGGATGACCCTCTCGCCGCTGACCTTCTCGGTCCTCTTGATGACCTGGAAGTACTCGCTGCCGAGCTCGATGTCCTCTCCGTCGACGTTGATCCTGAGCTTGCCGTCCTTGATCGCGGACGGGGGCTGTGCGGATATTGCCTCCGAGACGGCCTTCGCCTTGGCCTTGAAGTTGGGCCCGATGAGCTTGCTGTTGGGCTGGATCTTCTCGACCTCTGTCTCCCTGGGCTCGTCGAACTTCTTGAAGTGCGTGAGGTCCTGTCCGGAGAACTGCGCGTGCCTGGAGAGATCCCAGTTGCCCCTGTCGGCGATACCAACGATCTCGGTCCAGCCGTAGGAAAGGAGCACCTCCGCATCCCAGCAGTCCGCCGCGTAGTGGGCCATCTCGTCCTTCTCATGCTCCCTGAACCTGAGCCTCTTCTCGTCAATACCGAGACTGACGAGCAGCTGCTTGGTGGTGTAAACGAAGTAGGCGAGGACACGGTTAGCGATGACTCCCTTGTCGACCGCCTCCCTGACGGTCATCGTGGTGAGCTCGAGCGTGGTGTTCGGGATGAGGTCCAGCTTGTTGTCCGCGATCTCATCGAACCTCGCCCAGTCCTTGTCCTCGGGATCCACGAAGAGCTCGACCTCCATCTGGTTGAACTCCCTCATACGGATCATTCCCTGCCTGGGGGCGATCTCGTTCCTGTAACTCCTTCCGGTCTGGATGACTCCCATGGGGAGCTTCTCCCTGTTGTAGCGGTACAGGTTGGAATAGTTGACGAATATACCCTGAGCGGTCTCGGGCCTCAAATATCCGACGCGTGCGTTTCCGGGACCGATGTTGGTCCTGAACATGAGGTTGAACTCCTCGACGGGTCCGAGCTCTCCGCCGCATGCAGGGCATCTGACCTTGTGCTCTACGAAGGCCTCCTCCAGCTGCTTGGGCGTGAGGACGTCGGGGTTGTCGTAGAACTCCTTGACCATGTGGTCCGCCCTGTAGGGTGCCTGGCACTTCTGACAGTATGTGATGAGGTCCGCGAAGTTGTCTAGGTGTCCGGAGGCCTTGAAGACCTCCCTGGGGTTGACGGTCTCGGAGTCGATCTCGACGAAACCCTCCCTTCCCTTGTAGATGGACCTCCACATCTCCACGATGTTGTTCTTGAGGGCGCATCCGAGGGGGCCGTAGTCGTACATTCCTGCCACCCCTCCGTACATCTCGAAGGAGGGCCAGATGAATCCCCTGCGTTTGCAGACGGACATCAGGTCGTTGCTGCTGTTGTCGGCCACGTGGATCACTTCACAAGTGCCTTGAGTACGTCGACATCGTAGATCATGCCCTCGAGGTCGTCCTTGGTGCCGTGCACGGGGAGCTGACCGAAATCGTTGGTGAGCATGAGCTTCGCGACCTCCGCCAGGTTCATCTTCTTGAAGATGGTGGTGGGGTTCCTGACCATGAAGTCCTTGACCTTCCTGTCATCCTCCAGGTACTTGTCCGTCGCTGCGTAGAACAGGGGCAGGACGTTCCTGTAGCCGGCGAGGTTGCCTTCATCGGTGATGCCCAGTGCCTTGAGCGCATCGGCGTCCTTGACCTGGTCGTCGAAGAGGTCACGGTCCGTGATGATACCCACGAGCTTCCCGTGGGCGTCCAGTACGGGCAGTGCGGTGACATCGCTGACCCTCATCGCGGGGATGGTGTAGGTCAGGGGCTCGTCCTCGTACGCGGTGACGCAGGTTGTGTTGATGACGTCCTCCGCGGTGAGATCGGTCTTCATGTCCTTGACGATCTTGAGCAGGTCCGTGGGCGTGATGATACCCACGAGACGTCCGTTCTCGACGACGGGCAGCCTGTGGAACCTCCTTGTATAAAAGATCTCCGCTGCCTCCTCTATCGTCCTGTCCGGGGAGATCGTCATGATCTCCTTCTTCATGATGAGCGAGAGCTGGTCCTCCTCGAACTTGCGGAAGATGTCCCTCCTCGATACGATTCCCATGAGCTGGCCGTCGGAAGCGCGGACGACCGGGAGTCCTGTGAGCTTGTTCCTCACCATCATGTTGATGGCGTCGTTGCGGGTGCCGGGGACCTCTACCACGATGGGTGCGGGCACCATGATGTCTGCTACGGTCTTGGCCATTCAGTTAGCCTCCGGAGCTCTTACAACCATGACGGGACAGGAGGCGGCCCTAACGACCCTCTCCGCGACACTTCCCATCAGGAGCTTGGACATTCCTGTCCTTCCGAGGGTTCCCATGACGATGACGTCGTAGTTGTTGGACTCGTCCAGGATGACCTTCACGGGGGTTCCCTCCTTGACGGCCACCTCGACCTTCACGCCTGCCTCCTTGCAGAGGTCGGTGACGTAATCTACCGCATCCTGACCTTCCTTCTCCAGGGTCTTGTAGACGTTCATGACGGCCGTGTCCATGGGCATGTTCGTCAGCACGGTCTGGTCGAGTACGTACAATGCGGTGATCTCCGCACCTGTCAGCTTGGCCAGTTCGACCGCCTGCTTGATCGCTGGCTTCGTGTATTCGCTTCCGTCGGTTGGTACCAGGATCTTCTTGAATGACATCTCAGTTCACCTCAATTCATCTTCACGCGGAACGGTGATGATGAATCCAGGCCATCCGCCCCGGAGTCTGCCTGGGGTATGACCGTCACGTACCGTTCCCGTATCTCGCACTCCATCCTTCTTATGCGATTTAATAACTTGCACGCGACTACACTAAGGCACTTCCAGGCATCCTCTGGGTCTCCTCCCTGCTGGGCGATCATTCCAGCGAGGATGCGGGTCTCGGAGACGATGTCCGGTTCGCACAGCATGCCGTTGTCCGTACCTACGGCCACATCCACCCCGGCATCGAGCATCCTGACGATCGGGGTCTCCTTCCCGAAGTACCTGTTGGAACTCGGACATACGACGACTGGCACTTCCGCCTCCGCGCATTTGGAGAGGTCGTCGTCGGTGGCCTCGCACATGTGCACGACGAAAGCGGGATCCAAGGAAAGGACCGTGTCGATGTCCTCGCGGACCCTCTCGCTCGCGTGTATCGCGAAGGTCTTCCTGGCCCTGCGGACGTCGTCCGCTACGGATTCGATGTACCCGAGGTCCATGTCCGAGATGCTCGGTATGCCGATGCCGTCCGCGACGGACAGGATCTCGGCGACCTCCTCCGGATCGTATTCGGGCGATGTGGGTCTTCCCAATATGACTGCATCCGGGCAGCATGCGCGTAGAGCCCTGCAGCCATCCGCTCCCCCTTCCCTGAAATCGATGAACGATGCCGATCCGAGCTCCGCCGACCTCATGCCGAAACGGGTCATGTTCTCCCGGAGCCCGTCGTCGGAGAGCCTCGAAAGGTACCTATGCTTGAGCCCGTCCGGCGGTGCAACCAGCTCCTCCAGGGACATCCCCGGGGGGACCTTCAGTCCGTAGTCGCCGCAATGGGTGTGGGCGTTGACCATGTCTTTGATCAGAACGGCCTTGAAATCGTATCTGTCAGGTTCGGAAAGGTCTATGACAGCCCTCCCGTCCTCACAATGAAGCGTGCACGGAATGGTTTCTCCGTTCTCCAGCAGAAGCCCCGCGGAGGTGAAATCCTTGGGTTGCGAGGGGCTCATGTCCGTTCTCACGCCCAATAGGGCTTCTTGACGAACTTGTACGCGGTCATGGCGGCCGTGGTGGCCTCTCCGCAGGCGGTGGTGATCTGCTTATACTTGCCATCGTAGGACACGACATCGCCGCATGCGAACACGCCGGGACGGCTGGTGGACATGTCATAGTTGACCTTGACCAATCCTTCCTCAGTGAGGTCGATGTCCCACTTCTTGAGATCGTCCAGATCCGCTGAGATACCGATGTTGATGACCACGAGGTCCGCGGGGATTACCTTCTCCGCCCCGTTCTGGCTGATCGTGACGGATTCTACCTTATCGGTACCGTTGATGGAGACGAGGTTCGCGCTCATGATGGTTGTGATGCTGCTCTTCTCCAGCTCCTTGACCGTGGACTCGTCCGCCCTGAACTCCGCCCTGCGGTGGATGAGGGTGGTATCCGCGACCGACTGTGCGATGAGGGCCATGTCGATGGCGCTGTTGCCTCCGCCGAACATGACGACCTTCTTTCCGACGAGCTGCTCCTTCGCGGGGAGGATGTAAGTCACCCCTTTCCCGACGAGCTCGTCCTCTCCTGGGCAGCCCATCTTCTTGGGCTTGAAGCTTCCCATACCGATGGCGATGATCACCGACTTGGCATGGTATCCGCCCTTGGACGTGTTGACTATGAGTTCCTCCTCCCCGTTGACGATGGTGTCGACCTTCTCGTGCTCGAAGATGTCGCATCCCATGGTTTCTGCCTGGGCGTACAGCCTGTCCGACAGTTTCCTCGCCTGGATGGTCTCGAAACCGGGATAGTTGTGGATTCCTTTCTCTGGGTAGAGGCTTACGAGCTGTCCCCCGACACGGCCGGAGTCCAGCAGAAGTGTTGTCATTCCTTTCGATCTAGCATAGATTCCAGCCGTTAAACCAGCAGGGCCTGCACCGATTATGACAACGTCGTAATTCATCGCTCGGCCTAATCAAAGTGACCATATAAAATTGATGGCTCGTCACAGGGGCTCCGAAAGGCCTGCTGACGCCACGCGGTTTATCTATCCTGACGTTAATATACGGAAAGGGGAACAGAATGGACCAACAGGAACTGTACTCGGAGAAGCTGATGAACCTCATCCTCGACACCATCGAGGAGGTCATCGTCATACACGATGCGGACCACAACATCCTATGGATGAACCATGCCGGCGAGAAGTCATTCGGCATCAAGGTAGACAACGCATTGGGAATGAAGTGCCATCAGCTCTTCGGCAACTCCCTCCCGTGCAACGACTGCACGGTGGGATCCGTCGTGATCGGAGAGCCCACGAGCCCTGTGAGGAGGAAGGTCATCCCCAAGACCAACACCGTGGTGGCATGCAGGACCATCCCGTACTACAAGAACGGCAAGATGGATCTGGTCATCCAGTGCCTGCGCGTCCAGAAAGACGAGGAGTGAGAACAATGGTAGATATCCCAGATCCAGTAGCGAAGATGATCCTTCATCCTGACACCCACAAGGTCCTGACGACCGTGTCCCCCGACGGGAAGCCCCACGCGATCGTGTGCGCGAGCCTAGCGCTCGGAGGCAGCGACAAGATCATCGTGGCCGAGGTCTTCATGCACAGGACCTGCGAGTACCTGAAGAACAACCCCAACGTCGAGTTCCTCATCTGGCAGGGGAAGATCGGATACTCCCTCAAGGGCACCGCCGTCACCAGGATCACCGATGGACCGCTCTTCGACAAGATGTGCATCGCGATGCAGAAGTACAACCTCACTCCCGTGGCCCTGTGGGAGTTCGCCATCGACGAGATCTGGGACGAGAGTGCCTCCAAGAGCGCCGGTCAGAAAGTGATCTGAGATGGAACCCCGTCAGATCAAGAAGCTCTCCGAGATACTCCTCGGGGTCGGCATCATCCTGGCCGTCGTCGGTCTGATCGCCATGTATCTGATGGAGGACAACATGCCTGGGGCCGTCATCCTGATAGTAGGATGCGCCTCGGCGATCATTTCGCTGCCGACGTTCATGCTGCTGGCAGCGTACACCACTTTTCAGAAGAAGGATTGAAAGGTTTTACGGGACTTGCGTCCCGGTCAGAATTTGCTTCTGTCCACTTCGACAGCGGGCTTGTGCTTCCTGAAGCAGTCCCTGCAGTAGACCGGTCTGCCCTGGGTGGGCTTGAACGGCACCTCGCATTCGTTGCCGCAGTCGCTGCATGTCGCCTTGTAGAATTCCCTGGGCCTCTCCCTGTCGTTCCTGTATCCGCCGTATGCCATCGATATCACGTACTAGTGCGCGCTTAGCGCATGGAGAGCGTAACGCATAACGTCTATAAAAGTTTAGAAATGAAAACTAAAAGAAAGGTTTGAGCTGCAGGGAGGCTCCTGCAGTTTCAGAGAATTCAGATGTCCCTGGTCGCCAGAGCCTTCTTGAGAACCGCGACTTCCTCATCGGAGAGCGTGATTCCCTTTCCCATCTTGCTTCCATCAGGTGACCATTCCCTGATGTCGTATTTGGGTTCCCTGCCGTTCCAACTGATCAGATTCAGTTCCTTGGTCCATCCCTTCGAGGACTCGGAGAGGAACGCGATTTTTTCTGTGACTTCGTAACTAAAATCTACCATGAGATCAACTGTCGGACATATTCTATTTTTAATATATAAAAATAAACTAATGCGCGTAATGTAGGGTTTTTTCACCAACCTCTCCTAACGGCCATCCAGATTGAAAAGTACACGTTGGCCCATCTCGGACGCCGCAGGATTGCATATCCTCCGCGGAGCAGGGAATATCCCTTGCGGAAGGGTGCTATCGAATCGGCGAACTGGGATTCGTCCCACGTGCTGAAGGTGTCCACAGCCTGCCTGAAATGAGGATTGAACGCGGTATCGCCGTCGTACCATTTCTGATAACCGCGAAGATCCCCCTTGGCGATGGCCTCGGCGGCCCTGCGTCCGGCCAGGAGGGATATCCCTATGCCTCCGTAGCAGATCGCGTTGGCCATGAAGGCGGAATCACCCGCAAGACAGCAGTTGCCCTCCGTGACCTTCCCCATGCGCCCTATGACGGCGAAGCGGATCCCCTTATCGACGGGTCCTTCCTGTTCGTATGCCCCGTTGATGTAACCGATTGATCTGAGGCCGTCCCCGATCGGGAAATCCCATCTGTATCTCCCGCCCGTATCCGGCTGGACGTGGAAGAGGATGGCTCCGGATTCGCCATCGGCCCTGACCACATTGTTCACCAACGGCATCCTGATATCGGGTTCGGTCCCGAACAGGCACTTGCGAACGACCGAGAAGGCACCGTCGGCCCCAATCAGGTACCTGCAGCGGTATTCCCCTCCGGTGCAGGCGACTACGAAGGAATCACCGTCTTTCCTGACCGACAGTACGGAATCCTTCACGACCCTCGCATCGGTCCTGCCGCGCATCGATCCGAGGAGCTTGACGCGGTCGATTATCCTTCCTTTAACGGGTATCCTGATCTCGGTCCCGCAACATTCCATCCTCAGTGCATCGATCTTGCAAATTGTTGAAGAATCATCTATCTGGCACATTGCGGACATATGCTCGCTTATCGCCTGGCCGCAGATGTGATGGTAGTGCTCGTAGTGCTCACCAGACATCCTCTCGATGAGGACGACGTCGCGGACCCCCAATTCCGTCAGCCTCTTGGCCGCTGAGAACCCGGCGAGCCCGCCTCCGACGATGAGCACATTGCACTCTCCCATTGCAAGACCATCTAAAACCGTTTATATAAACACGGGTCGGTTCTTTTGTCATGAACACGAAGCAGGAGATCATCGATTCTCTGGAAGGACAGTACAAGGGCGACATGGCACCGCCGGCAATATTCACGCAGACAGGCACCAAGGGCCAGATGGAGGCCAGCGGGTACAGTTGGCCCGATGCGTTCTACGAGATCGACAAGCTCATCGGTCTGGCACTGCAGCCATCCAAGATGATCGGCTTCGCAACGGCCAGGATACCGTTCGACATCACTGCGGAATCCTCCCGCCTGGGCTGCGAGTTCACCCCGGGGAACTCTGAGACGCAACCCGCCGTCATAGGCTCGAAGTGGCGCACGGGGGAGATCCTTGACCCTCCGGAGTTCATGTCACCCGAGGAATTCATAACTGAGGGAAGGACCGCGATGTACATCGAAGCGGCAGGAAGGTTGACCAAGGAGCATGAGGACCTGTTCATCACGTCGGCGATGATCGACGCAGCGGGCCTTGCATTCAACCTGGTGGGCACGGAGGAATTCCTGATGGCCTCGCTGATGGATCCCGAACCGTGCCTGAAGTGGATCGGGGCGATGGCCCCTCTGATGAACGCATACGGCAAAGCCCTGTCGGAGGTCTCGGACAACGTGATGGTCATCGCCAGCTATGCGGAGGAGATCCTGTCGCCGGACATGATAGAGAGGTTCGTGGACCCGTTCGACAGAGAACTGTTCTCCTGCATGAAGGGCTCCTTCACGACAGCGCATTCCTGCGGGGAGAGCGATAACATACTAGAGATGCTGGCATCCGCAGGGGAGACCGCGCTTTCGGTGGAATCCTGGAAGGACCCGCAGGGCGTCTTCGACCGTGTCAGCGATAAGGTGAAGCTCGTAGGAGGCGTAGAACCCATCAATCTCATGATGATGGGCAAACCCACGGAGATTGTGAGGTCCGCCAAACTGTTCTCCGATATCGGATATCCTGTCATCGCACCGGAGTGTGGAGTGCCTCCGCAGACGCCCAACGCGAACCTGGAAGCACTGGCAAGATACAGGGAGATTTGAGAATGGACATCTATCAGGCCATAATGGAACGCCATTCCGTGAGGCAGTACACGGACGTCCCCATCGAAGGGGAGGTCCTGGAGAAGCTGCAGGCGGAGATCGACAGAGTGAACTCCGAGACGGGCCTCAGGATCCGCCTGTTCCTGAACGAGCCGAAGGCTTTCAACAAGGTGATGCTCAAGGCCCTCGTCAAATTCAAGGGAGCGGTGAACTACATATCCATGGCCGGACCCGAATCCGACCATCTGGACATGGATGCGGGTTATTACGGGGAGCACCTGGTGCTGTTCGCCCAGATGCTAGGTCTGAACACGTGTTGGGCGATGATGGCCGGTAAGAAAGCATCAGAGGACGGACTCGAGAAGGGGTTCAGGACCGTGATCAGCATCTCCGTCGGATACGGGGAGAACCAGGGCGTGCCTCACAAGAGCAAACCCATTGAGGACTTCGGAAAGATCGAGGGTGCCCCGAAATGGTTCATCGACGGTATCGAATGCGCGATGCTGGCACCTACCGGTATCAACAAGCAGGGATTCAGGTTCGAGAGGGAAGGCGACAAGGTCAGGATCATCCCATCGAGAGGAACGCTCGGACAGATCGATGCGGGTATTGCGAAGTACCATTTCGAGATCGGGGCCGGGAAGGAAAACTTCGGCTGGATTGACTGAATTCATTTTTAGAAGAAAATGGCTACCAGGGAGAGAATCTCGATCATTCCTTTCCAGTATTGATTATTGTTTCCGCTGGTATTAATTCATCAATATTAGCGGAGGCCATCTGATGATATTTGGCGTCTTCTGTCATCAGATTGGCCTCAAGTCTGTTGCAAACTTTTTAAGTTCTGAGGGGATTCTTCCTCTCGGAACTATAAAAGGAGGTGAATTATGATGTCGGATAATGGTTGTATTGGAAAAAAGATTCGGTCTTTTGGTTTTTTGAACAGGTATCTTGATACTTGTGAGAATCCGGCCCATCTCGATGAGAACGGCAATTATATTCTTCCGAAGGAGTATGATGACGATGTTGAAGGAGAACAATAAGCGTCGTTGGCATATTTGGAGAACCAATTTTTATTTTAAAGATAAACTCAAACCGGAATTACTTTTGTCCTGTAATCGAGGAATTGTCTCATGGCTTCCATGATCCATTCTGTACGGTTTTTGAATTCACCTGTGGATTTGATGTCCTGCTCTATGAGCTCTACAAAGTTTGCAGAACATCTAAAATAGATCTGCACAGGCTCTTTGTTCATATTATAGCGATTGCTATATTTTTGGATTGAGTTATGTAAAGTGTTTGAAAAGTATTCAATATTTCTTACTGTAGCAAAGTATTTGTTTAACTATATAGGCTGTGCGGTCTGTTGTAAACTTTTTAAGTTCTGAGGGGATTTTTCCTCTCAGAACTATAAAAGGAGGTGAAATCAGATGTCGAAAGTTGTTGATCCGTTATCATTGCCCGGTCGTAAGATCATCCGCGATGGTAAGATCGTTCCGATGGACGGCGGGCCTTCGGATTATCCCGGGTATATTGATGAGAACGGTCATTATATTTATCCGAAGGAGCTTGACGATGACTGATCCTAAACATAAAAGGAAATGGCAGGTTTGGCGTACTGATGTCCAATTTAAACAGGATCCGAATCAATCCAAGAAACGTCCTTTTTTGATTTCTGAAATTTATAGGAGTTATATCTGTGGGCATGAAATGACTTCCAGGGATTGACATAGTTCGGATCCTGATTATTATAGAATTAAGCACAGAAAAGGAACCGGTCTTACTTTAGAAACTTGGATTGATACGAGGGTTCTTACGGTGAAGGATGTTGATCTTCTGAAGCATAAAAGTATTCTGAGTAGACGTGACAGGTATCATTTAATTCGCAAGCTAAAGAAGAAGTCCGTGAAGCGTATTTGAGTAGTGTTTGCTATATTATGCAATATAACTTCGAAACACAATCTCAGGAAGTTCGCATGAAGAACGAAGGGATCCCCATCGATGTCATCTCGGTGCTCCTCGGTCATTCCTCTTCGAGGACCACCGAGAACTATTATGCCCGTGTGCGCAACGTGTCCGCTCTTGATTATGTCGTGAATTCATGGTATGGGGATACGAATATCCAGCATGAAGGAAAAATAAGCGAACAGGGAGGGATTCGAACCCTCGGCTTGCAGCTTAGGAGGCTGCCGCCATATCCAAGCTAGGCCACCTGTCCGTTGGATGTCGCTATAAACGGAACAGATAAAAGGGTTTCCATTGGGCGGACTCCAACAACGCCATCCGTGTTCGGATTAGCTCATTATTTTTGAGGAAATAATCGCCCCCGGGGAAGGGGGCGGGATGGGTGGATGAATGCACGCCCGGCCGCTTGGCCGAGTTAAGTTGTTTCTGGGGATGTGTGCGCCTTTTGGGCAATTAGAATATCTACTGATCCATACATAAACATTAATTTGTAATGCCTGTAATTTTTGTAAGGAATGTAATTTACGTTATCAATGTTATTATATACTTAAAGCACCATCAGTACAACGGGGATGTGCTCTGCAGTCTGGCCGCAAAAAGAGGATAATGATCGCCTGCGTCACCTTCGAAACCACGAAGGTAACGGATCCGATCTTATTCTACGAAATAAACAAGGCCCACATAATCCATTATGTAAGGGACCCGACCAGCCAGAGTGACAGTGTATACCAGCAGTTCTACGACCGTGTCAAGGAGATCATTGAGGATGAATCCCCTCGCCCGGTCGACATCGTGGAACACATCGAGAAGGTCACCGACTTCTCCCTCATGCTCCGCACCGTTCTGGACATAATCCAGGGCGAGCACGCGGAGGCTTCAGCAGCAGGTGAGGATTGCGAAGTCTATGTCAACATCTCGTCCGGTGGATCGGAATACGCTGCGGCGGCAGCCATAGCGTCCATGATGGTCCCCGGGACCATCCCGTTCTCCGTTGGTACCAAGGAATACACTGTGGATGCCGAAGGCATCCGTAAAAACTACTTCATTGGAGACAAACCCGTAGGTCTGACAAAGTCCACATACGATCCTAGGCAGCTTCCAAGCTATTCCATCCAAATCCCGGAAGAACGCCTGGTCCGCGGACTTAGACTTCTGGACCAAAGGAATGCGAAAAGACAGTCCGTCACCAGCGGAAAGATGATCGCCGCCCTGAAGGAGGCCGATCTGTGGTACAGGGACACCGAGAACGGCGACCCCAACCGCAAATCGACTCAGCGCCAGACGGAGGCCGTCTACTACCAAAGGGATTTCATTTGGAAATGGCTCGCCAACGGGTGGGTCGAGAAGGACAGTCTGAACTCCAAATACATCCTCACAAACGAAGGCCATAATATCATTGCGACCTTTTACACCGGCTGACCCATCGGCCGGTGTCCCTCTCTGGTTTATGGATGTTGTCTGCTGGCACACTAAAAGCGATAGACAGATGCTGAAACCATGCCCCTTTCGGGCATGGTCTCGATATTAACTTCTGTTAACAGGACATTGTATGTATAAATCTTTTATTAATCGTGGATTTATGTAAATGGTAATGTGATACTTTTTAGTTGATATTTTATATTTATACTCCCATATCGTTTATGATGATCAAGATGGGAGAAAGAGGGCCTAAACAGAAGTTCTTGGAGATCTCGTGCCCGAACGAGGAATGCAGGAATTTCGGCAGACTCGGGGAGCAGAACATCATAGCGAACGGGACCTATCAGACGAAGTCAGGGACCGTGCGCAAATACAAATGTAAGACCTGCGGACGCGTGTTCAACGACCGTACTGGCACAGCTTATGAGATACCCACCTGACCAAGGAGGAGCACAATCTGATCATGGCCTGTCAGGCCAACGGGGTTGGCGTCCGGAGGACGGCCGACATCGTCGGCTGCACGGTCAGGACCGTGCAGAAGCGTACGAAACGCGGCGGAGAGCATGTTGCTAAGGTCTCGGCCAGTCTGGAATCGAAGGGTGTGGCCCCCGAGAGCCTCCAATTCGATGAGCTTTTATATACTCTAAAAAAAACATGATTTTCGTGGGGGACCATTTCAAAGAGGACGGGGACTGGATCTGGACCTCCTTCTGTGCCACCGAAAAGTATCTGCTGGGTATTGTCGCCGACGGCAGAGGAAAGGCCGTCTGCGAACGCATCGTCAACACCGAATTAGACAAGCTTAGGCGCAACCACATGCCGTATTTCGTAACCGACGGCTACAGACCATATCTGACCACTCTTTTCAAGAGGTACAGCTATCGCGTGTACAACAACGGACGCGGACGCCCGGGAAGCCATTTGGAGCCCAATTCTGACTTCAACTACGGTGTAGTGGAGAAGACCCGCCTGGGCAAGAAATTGGAGAAGGTGAGACGGTATGTCGCCTTCGGCGACGTACCGGAACACCTTCTCAACACGTCGGCAATCGAGAGGCAGAACCTGACGATCAGGCTGTTCAATGCGAGGATCAGGCGCAGAACGGTGACCTTCGGTAAATCCAGGGAGGCCGTGCAGGCAGGTCTGGATCTGTTCAAAGGCTACTACAACCTCTGTCTTCCGCACTCTTCGATTTCGATCCGGAAGAAGGAGAACGGTGGCAAACGCGTGGATGTCACGCCTGCGATGAAATTGGGTCTGACCGACCATGTTTGGGGGATGACGGAGTTGATGTCTTTTCTTTATAGACAAAACATCAACTAAAAAGTATCACATTACCTATGTAAATAATTCATAAAAATTTGATTACTCGCATATTTATGCTATTAATCAAAATAACCAGAGAGGAGATGCAATAGAATGATTCCTGTATACTGCCGGTATGCTGCGATATACAGCCTGTTTTCGATGAAATGAGCGGGTCCGCGGGAACCGCTTATAGCATTAGCCAGACAGAAAAATCGAAGGTACATTATACCCCATTTTGGGGGATAATCCCGTACATTATTTAGGGCACAACCATAGGGATTGGTGCAAGTTGATATTCCTTGAAAACAATTCTAATTAATGGGAAAAACGACATTTCAATCTTTTAAAATTCAGGGAAACTTGACAAATATCGATTTAAAAATTTTGGGAAAACAGACAAATACCATCTATACACTAAATGGAATTATGACTGACCACTCATCAGATTCGCCACGGGTGTTCGAGAGAAAGGCTTACACTGTCCTCAAGGAATGGAAGGAGAGGTCCAACGGAGCCACAGCGATGCTTGTGGAAGGTGCGAGACGTGTAGGGAAATCCACACTTGTCGAAGAATTCGCACGTAAGGAGTATCACTCATACGTACTAATTGATTTCTCGAAAGAGAACAAGGATATCAATGCCCTATTCGATGACTTGAGCGACATTACGCGCCTTCTCAGAAGACTTCAAGTCCTGACCGGAGTGGAATTCAAAGAACGCGATACCGCGATAATATTCGACGAGGTCCAGAGGTTCCCCAGGGCAAGGGAATCTATCAAGGCACTAGTCAATGACGGCAGATATGATTACATAGAAACAGGCTCCCTGATCTCGATCAGAAAGAACGTGAAGGACATCGTAATACCCAGTGAGGAGGAGAAGATGAAACTTCACCCGCTGGATTTCGAAGAGTTCCTCTGGGCCTGCGGAAACCACAGCTACAGGTTGCTAGAACAGGACCTGATTGACAGGAAACCGCTATCCGGTGCTGTACATCATACGATGATGCTGCGTTACAACGAATACCTCGCTGTCGGCGGAATGCCACAGGCGGTGAAATTGTTCACAGAAGGCAGGAGCTACCAGGAGATTGACAAGATAAAAAGGGATATCCTCAACCTCTACCTCGATGATTTCCGTAAGATTGATCCGAGCGGTTCCCTCGGCATGTATTTCATGTCGATTCCCTCTGAACTCTCGCGCCAAAGTCTGCGTTTCAGGGTCAAAGGTAAAACCATCAGGAGAGAGATAAAACGCATCTCGGAGATGGTGGATTCCCAGACGGTACAGCAAAGTATGCACGTGGATGATCCAAAGGTCGGTCTTCCGATGACACAGGAAATGGAGAAATTCAAGATGTTCCTTGAGGACACAGGATTATTCGTCACACTGTGCTTCTATGATAGGGAGTTTTCAGATAATGTCATCTATACGGCATTGGTGAGGGGGAGACTTCCGGCCAACCTAGGTTATGTATACGAAAACGCGGTAGCACAGAGTCTGGTAGCAGCAGGATACAAACTATTCTACCACACGTTCCCCAAAAAAGACTCCAAACACAGATATGAGGTGGATTTCTTGATCCCTTCGGGTAAGAAGATCTGCCCCGTCGAGGTCAAATCCTCTTCCACCTCATCCCATGCATCTCTTGATGCGTTCATATCGAAACATAAAAAGGAGATCCACCACAGTATAATGATATCCCCCAGGAACCTGAAAGAAGAAAACGAGATACTGTATATTCCGATTTATATGACCGGATTGATAGGTCGCGTATAATCCCTGGTGAATCGAATACCAATATTTGATGCACTTGAAAAAATCGATGCTGGCTAACAATATTGGCGGACCCGCCGGGAACCGCTTATAGCATTAGCCAGACAGAAAAATCGAAGGTACATTATACCCCATTTTTGGGGACAATCCAGTACATTATCTTCCAAAACGAAACGGGCAATTGTTATCACATATCCTTTGTTTAAGATCCTGCATACACTTGTTGGCAGTTATCCGATTATTTCTGGAATTATAGAATTTATTTGTTGAATACCTAATTAATTCTGAAAAATCAGAATTTTTTAATACGCAGAGAGACATGTACGATCATGGAGATCATCAGAGAAGATTATCTGGCTGTCTTGACATCGTCCAAGGACATGCCCAGTACGGTCAAGGTCCTAACGGGGATGAGACGCACTGGGAAGACCACTGTGCTCAACCAATTCGTAGGCCGTCTTCGTTCGATGGACACAGACGAGGAAAACATCTGTCACATCAATCTGGATCTCCTGGTCGATGAACCGAATATAAACTGGCTCCATGAACAGATAAAACCGGTACTCGAAAGGAAAGGGATGCATTACATCCTGATAGACGAGATACAGGATGTGGACGGATGGGAAAGGCTGGTGGCTATGCTGGTCGCAAGAGGGGACTGCGATGTCTACATCACCGGTTCCAATTCCAAGATGCTCTCCTCCGAATTGTCCACCAAACTGTCCGGAAGATACATCGAGATCGAGATCCTGCCCCTCTCGTTCAAGGAGTATATGGAACTGCATCCGGGCGAGAAGGAGAAAAGATTGGAAGACTTTCTGAAATTCGGCGGATTGCCGATGATAGATCCGGACAGGGGGGAATCCGTATGCATGTATCAATCGGAGGGGGTGTTCAACACCGTGGTGATGAAGGATATAATGTCCCGCATATCCGGCAGCACAAGAAGACTGGACGCCATATGCAGGTTCCTGTACTCCAACATAGGCAACGTTACCAATCCGGACAGGATATCCGAGGCACTGAACATACCTAAGGATGATGTCTACAGGTTCATGAACGAGATCGTCTCCGCTCATCTGTTCTATCATGTCGACAGATATGACATCGTCGGGAAGAAATACCTGAAATCCAAGGGGAAATACTACGCTACCGACCTGGGGATGAGATACATGTTACTGAACCCCGGCAGCCTGGCGGATCTCAGCAAACCCTTGGAGAATGCCGTGTATTTCGAACTGCTCAGGAGAGGCTACAAGGTATCAGTAGGGAGCTACAACGATTCCGAGATAGATTTCACCGCCATGAAGGGTGACAAGATTATCTACTATCAGGTGACCCAGACCATGCATGCCGAACAAACGAAGAAAAGGGAGCTGACGCCATTGGAGAATGTCCCGGATAATTACCGGAAGATCGTTCTGACCGAGGACCGCATCGGCCTCGGTTCCTACGACGGGATCGATGTCGTCAACGTTATTGACTGGCTCTGTGGAATGGATATTGCGTGAAGGGTATGCCCTATCTCCCGTGCCAGCTTTGTGGTAACAGGTCTACTGCACCCTTACCTTCGCCCAAGGCATCAGGAAAAGACGAAAGAACTAAGATCGAAACTGGCTGAAGTGCAATACGCACCTCAGCAATCCTTGAGCTTTCCCATGACGTATGGACAATCCCGGATATTCTTCTCGATCTGTTCATCAGTAAGATCTTCGAGTCCTCCATACGGAGAAATCTCTTTTGGAACAGACCTAGGTTCGGATTTCTCAGTCATATATACCACAATTATCTACAATTTTATTATCATATCATAGACTTCCGGTACTTTCTAAATAGCATTGTCTCAACGATAATCGTTACCCGCCGTTTGTTTCATACTGACAAAGGTGGTTTTCGAGATATAATCAGAGTATACTGCAGTATACTAACTTTTTTTCTAAGAATGAAGCGGACCCGCCGGGAACCGCTTAAGACATTAGCCAGACGTCAAAAGATGTGGTAACTTATACCCTGTATACGGGCATAAGTTCGGTAACTTATCCGGGATTGGATGTTGATTGATCACGGCCTATCCGAACCTATCTGAATCGTATCCTCAATCAGCATATCATCATAGAATCGATCGCGTTGTCAGTTTTTAATGTCCGTCAAAATGCAGGACCGTCATATCTCCTTTTCAGAAGATCTATGAATGCTGCGGCGAACAACGGATAGTGCTCTATCCCCTCCTCGTCCTTAAGTATGTTCCCATTCTCGAACTTCATCCTTCTATCGACGTTGAATACCTTGTTGACCTTCTCCACCGATGGGGATTCCCTCTTCTTGCCAGACTTGACTTCGATCGCTACGCATTCATCTAGCAATTCTATCACGAAGTCTATCTCCATCTGGTTCTTTCCACTATTCTTACGATAGAATCTCGGCCTTATCCCGCTCTTGGAAAGGCATTCTGCGATCTCATTCTCTGCCACCGCTCCTGCATTGAAACTGATATCGTCGTTATGGATGGCCATCGCCGCAGATGTTCCCATCATCCTGACCAACATCCCCGTATCCGATAGATACACCTTGAACAGGTCCTCTATGCGTTTGAACGGACGTTCGGGAGAATTGAGACCGTAGCAGAAGTTCCCGTATCCGGCGCCCTCTATCCAAAGCAGATTCTCGGAGTATTTCTCACCGGAAGCACGCGAACCCGTACCCTTCTCCAAACGGGAGTATTGGAACTTCTTGTTGTTGGAACTCAGATGTTCCGGTATGGATTCGAAACACCTCTGCGTCTTGAGGGCGTTCACCGGATCGTTATAGCGATTGATATCGTTGATCACATCCCCCAGTATGATGTCGATCTTCCTTCCCGATTCGGAATACTGTTTGGTCCTAACAAAGGCTTCGACGGATGCGGGCATGCCCCCTACTATCATATAGTCGCGGAAATGCGAGGCCATGACCTCCAGCTCGGATTCGTCCAGTGGCTCCATCGCACCGATCTTCTTCTTGATGCCGCTCAGTATCTCCGTGTTGAATCCGATCGCCCAAAGGTATTCCTCGAAATCCATGGACCTCATCGTCAGGACACTCTCGTAGCCCATCGGTGAAAGCGGTTTCTTATTCTCCTCCTTCTTTTTCTTGGCGTTCGTATTCCTCACGCCCAGAAGGGAACCCGATGCTATGACGTCGTACCTCCCGTCCTTCGCAAACCATTTCAATGACGATCTCGCCTCAGGACACTCCTGGATCTCGTCCAGGAAAATAAGGGTCTTCCCCGGTTCGAATACGGCATCGTTCAGTCTTATGGACAGTTCTTTGATGACCGAATCGACATCCACTGCTCTTTCGAAAGCCTTCTCCATCTCGGGCATTCTTGTGAAATCTATTTCGATGAAATGCTGATAGTTGTCCTCTGCAAATCTCTCGATGATGTATGTCTTACCTACCTGTCTCTGACCTTGTATCGTGAGACAGGTATTCTGCTTGTCCTCTTTCCAACGAAGAAGTTCATCGTATATCTTGCGCTTCACGGATACGGATTGTCCTGTTGTTATTTAATTGTGTGTAATTCATGTTAATCGTAATTATACGGCCGTAGAATTCAGATTAGTCGTAATTATACGGCCGTAGAATTCAGACAATACTTGAATCGAACTGTGCAGGATCCATTTCACTAGGTAGTTTTCACCATTTTCACAAGGTAGTTTTCACTCAAGATGGTTGTGCCTGTTCCTAAATATACAATACAATGTGAATTAGAGAGTTTGAGCAGGGTTGACTCAGGTTATTCCGTATACTGCCGGTATATTGTGGTATACGAGCCATTTTTCAATAATTTGGCGGACCCGCCGGGAACCGGAAACGGGTCCGCCGTTGTTTCGACAATCAATCTGCGATCTCCCAGGTCATGACCACTTCCTGACCGACAGCAATGTCGTCGGGATCGATGTCCAGAGATGGCGATGCACACTTGCAACAATCACCGTCGTATTCGATGGACCTCCTCCTATAGACGTAGTCGTCATCGTAGCCTCCCCTCCTGTCCACACTGAGGAGCTTACCGAGCTTGGATCCCACCGCCTCCACTATCGCTTTGGCCTCTCCCAATGCGTTCTTCGCCGACTGTGCCAGCAGTTCGTTCTTGACCGTCTCTGAACTGCTGCTGCGGAATCCGAAATCTATCTTCGGGGTGACCCCGGTATCCTTGATGTTGCGAACGATGTCCGTCAACTTACTGTTGTCGTTTGGGAACTCGAAGCTCACGTCCTGCTTGTAGCAGAAACCGTCCTCAACGTCTTCGAACTTATCGTATCCATTCCTGTCGGTACCGATCTTCCTCTTACGGTAGGACTGCACTATGGAGAGGTTGGATGTCTTCAGTTCGCTGCGGACGAGTCCGGCCTTCTCGATGGCGTCCTTGATCTTCACGGTGCACCCGATCATTGCCTCCATCGCCTTGTCGAAATCGCTCTCCTTACCGGATATGGTCACCGATACAGACGTGATATCGGCTGGCATATTCATCTTCGCGTATCCTTTCACTGTGATCGTTCTTTCCATTCTATCATTTCCTGTGGGTTTCTCCCATGGTTACAGGATCGACCGGTCGAGTATAATAACAGTTGTTTGTTATCTTTGTTATCTTTTAGTAACATTAATAACAATAATTACAACAATTACAATTTGATGTTATTATATTCCATCTGCGATAGTAGTATTGCAGCCCCCAAGACTGCAGGTGAAAAACATGAGTTACTACAAGCAGACCCTACTGTCCCCGATCCCCGCAAGCAGGATCAGGGAACAGAACTACATGAAGTACGACAAGTACGGATGCCGCATTGCGCGCGAAAGGAACAGCGAAGCGAACACCATTCTGGCGTTCTTCGACTGAGATGGATGGATCAAACTTGTTAGAAACTTACCCGAAAGGGTGGTAAAGAGTTTTGGGGGAGTTGGGGTGAAAACCCCAACATCACTCTTTCTTGTCTTCCTTCTTGCCGGAATCCCAGACCTGGACGAACTCGACGCGCTGGACACCGAAGGCGGACCTCAGGTCAGCGACGATCTTGTACTTTGCGACTGCCCAGTTCTGGTCGAACTTGCATGTCTCGGCCTCGGTGACGACGACCTTGTCGGCCTCGACAGCGACCTCGAATCCCTCGGATGTTCCCGCGGTGAGCTCGATGATCGCCTTTGCCTTGGCTACGTCGTCGGTGATCTCCTCGGTGACGGTGAAGACGTACTTCAGGTCGTGGCCGGCGAGCTGGTTGTTGAAATCGACCTTGACACGTCCGGCTGCGACGGACATGACGACTCCGTGCCTGTTTCCGAGGGAAACGGCCATTCCGGGGTAGGGGTTGATCTCCTGCTTGTAGAACTCCTTGATAGGGTGGAGCTCGATGAGCTTGGGGTTCCTTGCACCGGCTGCGTCCTCGCAGGGGATGGTGATGGTGACCTCCTTTCCGATCTCGGCGGACTCGATCGCTGTCTCGAGGGCAGGGAACAGTGCCTTGGATCCGAAGAGGTACGCCATGGGGGCGTAGGTCATCTTCTCGTTGTAGATGTTGGCTGCTTTCGCGGCCTCTTCGTCTGTAGTGTCGTAGAGTCTCTCGTCTGCATCGGCGAGGTAAGCCTTGTAGGTAAGGCGAACGAGCTTCTTTGCGTCTGCCATGATATTCACCGTGAATGGTAATTAACTAGTCGCGCGCATGCCATAGTTTATTAAAAAGGTATCGAACAGGGAAAATATAGTCAGCGTGTCTCCCGAGTATGGGCTACTGGCTGTGCCATCGGGCATCGCCAAAGGCAAATCAATATAAACGATAGTCTTATACTCCGAATCACAAAAGCCACCTTTGCATAGCCCGGTAGTGCGGCTGACTTGTAATCAGCAGGTCGGGGATTCGAATTCCTCAGGTGGCTCCATTTTTTATCACCCCTATGTGATGACGGTACCATGTCAGGCTGCAGCGGCGATTCCTGTTCCTCGTGCTCTTCATGTTCCTCGGGCGACGGAAAGGATGACGTGAGACTGCCCCCGGGGATGCTGGACAGGTACGATCTGGATCAATCCACCGCAGATGGCGCGCTGGTGTGGCTGGAGGTCCTGTGGTGTCCGGACGGACCGAAAATCTCGGGAATAAGCATGGAGGTGCTCTCGGCCGTCTGCGGCATGAACGAGGGACGCACCTTCGCGGTGATGTTCGGGGGACCGGAGCTGAAACCTTTGTATCGGTCCATATTCGGCTGCGGTGTCGGATCCATCTATCACGTCAGGGACAAGGGTTCCGAATGCTACGATTCCAACGTGTACTCGATAACGCTGTGCGACATCATCGAACGCGTGAACCCCGCCGTCGTGGCGATGGGTTCGACGGAGAGGGGCGAGCAGATCGCCGAAAAGACATCGAAGATGCTTGGGACACCTTTGTACAGTAAATGTGCCAGCATATCGATGGATGGACGCAACCTAAGGACGGAACCCGCTCCCTTGGAGCAGTTCCTGATAACGAAGAAGAAGAGGTTCCCCCAGGTCGCCACCGTGGTCAAAGGCGCCTATCCCGCCCCCGAACAGAGGGAGGGACAGGGCACCGCGATCTATTGGCAGACCTGGAAGGAACGTTGATTTCAGAACTTGCTTCCGATCTCGGCGGCCTTGGCCAGGAGGTCAGGGTTCTGCTCGGCTTCGTGCGGAGGGTTTCCACCGGTCATGGTGATGTTGCCGATGGGATCGAACTTGAAGAAGCTCACCATACGTCCGGTGATCTGTGCCGCGAGGTCGTCCGCTCCGGCGGTTCCGGCGGTGACGACGACCGCGAGCTTCTTTCCGGCCGCGATGTTGGGTGTGAACGATCCGTCGATGAAGCTGAAGAACCTATCCTCGAGGAGCCTGTAATGTCCTGTGGGCTGTCCGAAGTAGACCGCTGTCGAGAGGATCAGTCCGTCGGCCTCCCTGATCGCATCGAGGACAGGTGTGAGCTCGTCCTTCAGCACGCATTTGCCGGCCTTCTTGCATCCCATACATGCGATACATCCTCTCCTGTCCTTCATGGATGCGACGTCGAAGACCTTGACCTCGTGGCCTTTTCCCTTCGCCGCCTCCACCATGGCGTTCACTATTGTCTCTGAGTTCGCTCCCTTACGGGGACTTGAAATCACTGCGACGATCTTTGACATGCTGTAACCTCGGATATCTAAAAACGATGTTAGGATAAATCGTTCACTGTCAGAATTCAAATGCAAGGGGCCTTGTATAGTCTCCTATCAGTATTCAATGTGGGATGTCCTGACCATATCTGGCACATCCCCGTACATGGCGACCTTGTCGCCGATGCAAGCGAGACATCCCTTGACCTCGTCTATGGAGCCGATGGTCTCCAGGGCCTCCTGCAAGGATGCCTCATCCTTCACGAGATTGCCCAACGCGGTGGCGCAGCAATCCGCCAGAATAACGTCGTCGGAGAACACGGTGCAGACGTTGGAGGACCCGAGAGAGACGGAGGGGCCTATCTTCGCGGATGAGGAGCATATCCCGGTGATGCCCTCGGAGGAGATCTCGAATGCGACATCCTTCAGCACCGGATGGTCCGCGAACAGTCCCACGGGCACCTTCCTGTCGGACAGGAACGCAATGTCGCCGCCGTTCTCCACGATGGCCTCCTTGGCCCCGGCCTCGGACATCCTCTCCACCGCGTATACGGCGACCGCCCCGGCCACGCCGGCCATGGGGCCTACTTTTGATAACACCGAAGCCCTGCACATCCTCCGGATGAGCGGATTGTCATCCCCGGATTCCGGATACGGGTCGTAGGTCACGCCGAAGAACGAATCGTCCGCTATCTTCGATTCGATGACGGAACGCGCCTCGAATATAGCATCCTCCGCGACCCTGAGGAACTCCTCGTCGCAGACGATCGTGACGACCGTCTCCTTGACCTGGAAACGCGTCCTCATAGGTGCAGGCTCAATGCATGCCTGGCACATGAGTTGACACATGCTCCGCAGGCGATGCACTTGCTGTTGTCGATGTTGACTTCCCAGGTCTCCGGATCATAGGAGAAGCACATGACAGGGCAGATGGATACGCAGGCCCCGCAGCTGAAGCAAAGCTCCTCGTCGCGGCTGATGCGCTTGTCCATCTCGGTGACGTCGAAGCCCTCCTCCCTGAGCCTCTCCGCGGCCCTGTCGAGCTTCTGCTCGTCGCCTTCCAGCGACAGGATCATGACTCCTGAACCGTCTCCGTCGATGACGGCCTTCAGAACATTGGGCTTCAGGTCGAACTCGGACACGAGGGTGTATGCGACCGACTTCTGGACGTTCCCCTCTTCGAACAGGATCTTGAACTTCTTCTCCATCTCAGCACCCCCTCTCCTGCAGTTTCTTGAGGGATACGTTCCTGGGGAACGACATTACCGGCCTGTTCAGCTCGAACTCCTTATGCTCGATCCAGTCCTTCAGGATGTTGGCGATCTGCCTGGCGCCGGAATACGACGATAATGATGAGGTCCTGATAGACTTCCCCTCATACTGGATCCTTCCGGACCTGAGCTGGGCGTAGCTGTATCTGGCCATCGGCGGCCTCTCGACCGGCTGGCTGTAGTCGACCATCTGCGCGAAGATCTCCTCGTCGGAGATGGCGCACCTCTTCATGATGTCGGCGTTGAGGATAGGTATCGGGACACCGACGCCCACGGCCATGGATATGCCGTAGCCGGTGATGTCCAGTCCGCGGACGAACTTGGCGTCCATCTGCTTCATGTCGCCGATGAGGGCCAGTGTCCTTGCGCCTCCTATCGGCACGCCGTTGACCTCCTCCACGTCGGTCTTGTACTGGGTACCGGGCCATGCGACGTAGCCCTCCCCTCCTCCGAGGAAGATCCTCGTACCCATGCCGATGGTATCCAGATGGGGGTCGTTCAGCAACGGCGACAGCTGTCCCGCGGAGCTGTAGGTCGCGTTCTTCATCTTCGGCAGGAGCTTCCCCATGTAGGTGTAGATGGTCCTGTCGGACGTGTTCGTCGCGATGGAATAGTTCTGATAGCAGTTGCGGGGATTGTAGAGATAGGCATCGTTGACGTCGTCGAGCGTGATGTACGTGTCGATGTTCTTCCTGACGTAACAGTCCGTACCGGGGCCCCAGGCGTGGAGGTGGATCCTCTTTCCTGCGATGAGGTCCTCGATGACGTGGGCTCCGCCGTATCCCCCTTTGGGATCGTCCGTGAGGGATGTGGCACCGATGTACGTATCGACAGCGGCGAGGCCGCCCGACGCCTCGACCCCGTTGAGCCTGATGTCGGTCATGCGTATGGGCGGTGAAGAATGCCCGAAGTTGACGAAGGCACCGGACGAGCACATGGCCCCGAAGGTACCGGTGGTTACGACGTCGACCTCCTCGGCCGCGCGCTCCGCGCCCTTCTCCTTCACGAGGTCTATGACCTCCTCGGCTGTGTAAACTACCGCTTTGCCTGAACGGATCCTCTCGTTGATCTGCTCGTACGTCTTTGACAATGTGTCACGCCCTTGACCATCCAGTATAGCTTTGATTTATAATAGGTTTCCAACGGAGTTCCAAGGTCCGCTGGGCGATGCCGCCGACGTCTGTTGGACGAATTGGCAATTCCAATGCTATATTTCGTAAAAAAAATTAATGCAAAATGTACAATTAATTCCTTGAAATAGACCTGCAAAATGTACAATTAATTCCTTAAAAATATATACAAATAGTACAATTAATCGTTGCTGGATGATTATGGAAAGAAGATATCTCAAAGATCTCATCAAATGGCGGGATGACCCCCGCCGTAAACCCCTGATGGTATGGGGTGCAAGGCAAGTGGGGAAGACGTACCTTGTGAAGGATATCTTCGCAGAGCGCTACTACGGAAACAGCTACATCTATATCGACTGTAAGGAAGAACCGGATTTCTGCAGATACTGTGAATCGCATCCCAAAGCCTCCGATGTACTGAGATACATATCTCTGGCAAAAAACAAGGACGTGAATCAATCCACCCTCCTGATAATCGACGAGGCACAGGAATGCCCATCAGTGATAACGATGATGAAATACATGTGCCAGGATTATACCGAGATACCGATGATCGTCACCGGATCCATGGTGAGGATAAGGATAAAGAGGAAGAAGAGGGGCGTATCCGACAACGGTTTCCTATTCCCTGTCGGTAAGATAAACGAGATCACCGTCACTCCGCTGTCATTCGACGAATACCTGTACAACCGCAACAGGAGGATGTACGACTCGGTAGTTGAACATTACAGCAGGAAGGAACCGATGGAAAAGGAGCTCCACGAGATGGCCGTGGGAATATTCTATGAGTATCTTCTGATAGGCGGGATGCCCGAATCCGTCTCCGCGTTCCTGGAGACCGATAACTTCAACGAATCCAGGAAGGTCCTGAAGGAACTATACGGGAACTATCTGGCAGATATGGATCTATATCAGGCCAGCCCCGAATCGATAATCAGAACGAGGGCGATATTCTCCAAGATATACACCCTGCTGAACAGGGAATCCAAGAACTTCAGCCCGTCCATCGTGGAGAAAGGTGCCAGGGGCCGTGAGATGATGTCACCCATCGATTGGCTGACAGAGGCCCGTGTGATCAATGTATGCCGGAAGATCGAAGGGCGTGTGACCATCCCCCTTACGGAGACTGATAACACATTCAGGGTCTACATGGCGGATATCGGGATGTTCTCGTATCAGAGTGCCGTCGATCCCCTGTCATTCATAAGCGATGACGGCAGGAACATGCTGGCAGGAATATTCTACGAGAATTTCGCCGCACAGGAACTGAAATCGAGAGGCCTGGACCTTTTCTATTGGAAGGGCAGGAGGAATTCTGAATTCGAATTCATACTCGGGAAGAACGGTCACGCCATCCCCGTCGACGTGAAGAAGGGCAGAGGCCCGATGAATTCCCTCAAATGCTTCAGGGAGACCAACGGATTCGATTACGCGGTCAAGGTATCCAGGAACAACTACGGATTTGATGAGTCCCGGAGGATACTTACCATCCCGTTCTACGAACTGTTCCTGTTCGCGGACCAGATGGCCGATGAGGGCTCCCCCGACGGCGTACTGCCGGCCGAATAATCTTCACACCGGTCACTTGCAATCGCATTCGTCGTCGCCGGTGCACGGAATCTCCCTGCATTTGAAGCAGGCGCACTTGCAGCCGTACGCCCTGACGCCGGTCTTCCATCTGAACCAGATCGTGAGCGCGAACCCGGAGATCAGAACGGCCAGGATCAGACCGAATACAATCATGTCGGTGTCCATCTGTATCACCTTTGTGAACGATGGGACGTTCAACGGATAAATCTTACCTTCTGAAATTCCGGATTCCCGAAGAAAAAGGATTAAGGCGGATCCCCCGAAGGGGATCCTGTTTCAGTTTTTAGGTTTCAGTTCCCGGATCAGCTCCTGTTGAGCCTCAGCGCGATGATGACCACCATGATGGCGATCAGGACGACGAGGACAATCAGGAGGATCTCGGTCAGGGTCATTCCTGCCGGTGCGGGTTCGGGCTCGGGCTCAACGGGTGAGACTCCGGTTGCAGTGATGGTCTTTCCATCAGAGTCACCGGAGACAACGTAGTTGGTCTTGCCGTCGATCTTGGGTGTTCCCTGATACTTGGAGGTATCGGAGATCTTCATGGTAACGACTGAACCGACAGTGACCTTGGTTGCAAGATCGGTTGTCAAGAACTCGACTCCATCCATGTAGTAGGTAACTCCCTCGACTGCCGTGATAGTGATGGTGACCTTTCCTGCAACTAGCGTAGCAGTCACATCGGTTACTCCGATGAGCTGGTCGAGTCCGTCACCCTCAACGGCGTTGTATGCGACCCACTTGGTGAAGGTGTATCCGGTGATCTTCGGAACAAGATCTGCGGAGGCATTAGCAAGAGTCTTGGTGGTTGCTGCAGTCTTGCTTGCGTAAACCGTAGCATACAGGGTTCCCTCGATATCGAACTTAGAGCTGGTTGCATCCGTTGTCTTGTCCTGACTGAGGATCTCGGCTCCGGTGATGTCCGCGTTGGGATAGACAATCATGTATGAGTTCGTGGGGATCCAGATGCTTCCGACGATGACGGGTGCGCCCGCTCCGAGAGTGGTCGCAGCCTCACCGATGATAAGCTTTCCGCCTGCAGGCACCTGGGCGAACACTCCGTCCATGATGGTGATGGTCACATCTCCCTCGATGACCTGTCCGTTGGCGAACACGAATCCTTCCTTCTCGATAGTGATGTCTGTGATCTCCTCGAAATCCACGGATGCGAAGTAGGTGTATACGGTGTAGCCCTCCTGCTCGAAGGTGACCTCGTAATCGAGTGCTCCGTATGCGGTCACTCCCTCGGCCTTCATGTAGATATCATTGGTCATAAGGTATCCACGCGCTGTGGAGTTCTTGTCCTTGAGGAGGAACGTCGTATCCGCAACGACACCTGCGTCCTCTTTGATGGTGAGCTGGTCGAGGACCGCTGCGGTGGTGGCCTCGATGGCTCCGAATCCCAGGATTCCGCCGACGGTCATGGCATAGTGGTCCTCTCCGTCGAGCTTGACCTTCTTCGCGGTGAACGTCAATTCACCGGCATCGCTGGCAGTGGCAAACTCCAGGGCGTATCCGTTCTCGTCCTCCGTGGTGTCCACGAGTACGAACGATGCAACGGATCCGGCATTCATGTCGGCTCCGTTGGCAACGGGCGCGGGGTATGCGGGGAGAGTAAAGGTCTTGTTCTCGGGGAGGGTGACCTTTCCGAGTCCGGACCATACTCCGTTCGCGATGGTGTTGGCACTGAGGTTGAGGATACCGTTGATCTCGACGTGTGTGGGGTATGCCGTGTATTCATCTACCTCTTTATCGGCGTCATAGTTGACCCTTGCGAAAGCGTCGTTGATAGCAACGGCATCGAACACCGCGCCCTCTCCCACGATGAATGTGGCGTATACCAGCTCTTTGGATTCGTCGTCTCCCTTGACCAGGAGGTAATCACCGTTGCCGAGTGTGATGGATCCGGTTCCGACTCCTGCTGCTATGGTTGCGGTTCCCTCGTTGTACAGGAGGGTGGTACTGATCTTGGCGGGAACGGTCTCGGTCGCAGCGACCCCGACGACGGTGGACTCTGCGGTGAACCTGACACCGTCGAACTCGACAGCGTTGTCGCCGAAGACGATGGTTCCGCTCACGGAGTAGTATTCGAATGAATCTCCTGCTTCGAGCTCGGCATCGTCTGTATCGTCACCGCTTGCAGCGAAGACAACCATACCGTTGTCGATGAGTTCAATCTTTGCGCCATCCTTCATGGAGAGGTTCATAGACTTACCTGCATCGTTCTGGAATGTGAGGATAATATCCTTGGGGACCTCAACAGTGATTCCAGTTCCGATCTCGACACTGGTCTTGATGACTGTGGACTGACCTACGGTCAGGACAGAGCCCTCATCTGCGTTGGCGAGAGCGTATGCGAGGTTGGAGTAGATAGTGTATCCTTCGGTCTTGGTGAAACTCATCACGTATACGACAGTTCCGTAATCGGGGACGTCGGATCCGAGATCGATGTTCGCTGTAGCGCTGTCCGAGATCTTCAGTGCCGAATCGACGACATTGAATTCGAAGGACTTGTCGATCTGGAACACGGTTCCGGTCTCAACGACGAAGGATGATCCGACAGGCATGACGACCGATGAGTTCTGGTCGAATGTTCCTGCGAGCAGGGTGAACTCGATTCCGTCCTTGTCGACGGCCGAAGGTGCTGTTGCGTATCTGAAGAATCCTGCGGTTCCGTCAACGGAGTCCGAAGATGCATCGACAGCTGCAACGAGCGCGATGGTGTATGTGGCCTCTCCGACGATCTTCATCGTGGCGCTTCCCTCTGTCTTTGCCGCATCTCCCTTCTTGGCGAGGTATGCGAAGTTGTATGTGAGCTCTCCGTTCATCTTTCCTGCTGTGGAAATGAACTGGGATGCTCCCGTGATGGTGACGTTTCCGACGAGTTCGCCAGTTACGGTGACCTCGTTCTCGGTGGAGATGTCTCCGGTGACCTTCTTGTCAACACTGACAGTTCCCTTTGTATCGATGTTACCGGTGACAGTTCCGTCGATATCGAGGTTGCCGACCGCGGTGATGTTACCCTTGATGACGGCCTTTGCACCGACTGCGATATCACCATCGTTCGAGAGGATCTCTCCGTTGAATTTACCGGCGATGGTCAGAGCGGTATTGGCTGTGATGGGGCCGTTCCATGTCGCATCTGCTACGAGGATTGTAGCTCCGTTGGCGGATACGATAACGGATCCAGCGTTGGTGAAAGTTCCCATAGCAACTGAGAATGTTCCGGTGTTGGCCGCGAAGATCGTCGCGTCTGCGGGGAGTGATCCACCTACAGCTCCGGCGTGATCCTTCTTGTAGGTGTTGGCCGTGAGGTTGTACAGATCTCCGGCTACGGTGACCTTTCCGGTAACTGATACTGAGTAGTCAGTTCCGATCTGGTCGTGGGCTGCATCGGTTGCCTTGGTGCTGTCATAGACGATGGTGATCTTTGTGGTCTTGGCTGCATTCTCGAGGACGATGGTGTAACCCGTTCCATCCTGGGTCATGACCATGGTACCGGTGAATGCCTCTTCGGTCGGTGCTCCATTAACGGTCTTGGTAAATACCATAAGGTCTCCAGCGGCGACAGCGACCGTTCCAGTACCGTCAAGAACAGCAGTTGTGGTCAGAGAGATCTGCTTGATCATTGCCACATTGACTCCAAGCTGATCGTACTCATTATTGGTGAAGGTGAGTGTCTTTGCAGTACCCTGGGTTCCGATCTTGTTCGCAGGAACGCTAATGGTTCCGTTGTTGTCGAAGGTTCCGTTGTTGGTGAGGTTACCGATGACAAGGATGGTTCCGTTGTTGGTCAGCTTACCGTTGTTGGTAAAGGTACCGCTTGCGATGAGCATGTTTCCGTTAACTGTCATCTCGACGTCGTTGCTGCTCGCTCCCGAGAGGACGACATCATTAAAGTCCACTACAGACTCGAGTGTGACTCCGAGAGCTGCTGCTGTGAGCAGTCCGCTGACCGTCAACGAGGATTTGTTGTTGACATTGGTCGATATTCCAGAGGTCATGTCTCCGTTAATTGTTACAGTGGATTCGAACTTCACTGTGAATGCACCGGCAGCTGCGAAAGCGTTCGCGGGTGCGGTTACTGTGAATGTCGAGTTGGACTTGATGTCCGTTGTTCCAGTTACGGATACTCCCTTGATCTCTGCCGCATCAGTGGTAAGTGCTGAAAGCACATCAACAGAAAGCGATGCGGTTCCCTCTACTGTGAGGTTTCCGTCCACAATCATTCCAACGACATCAGCAAGTGCGATCTTCTCTGCGGTCCACTTGGCATTGCTGCCTGTGATGGTGATTGCAAGGTTGACCTGCTCGAGTTTGAAGTTGCCTCCGAGGTCAAGAACGACGAAATCATTGAGGACACTGATGTCCTCGACTGCAGAGATGTCCGCGTTGATCGTCAGGCTCTCGGAACCTACGGTTGCAGTAAGTGTTGTAAGAGCCGTGAACATACTGAAGTTCACGAGATCTGCGGGTGCTGCGTATGTGATAGTGCTGTCACCAATGAGTTTGATGCTAGTCGCTAATCCTGCAATCTGCCTGAAGTTGTATGTTCCGTTATAGTTGTTGAGGGTCAGAACATTGTCTGCATAAGACCATGTACCTGATCCTGCGTCCTTTCCTGCAATCTTATCGAAAGCACTGAATGCCGTTTTGTTGATATCTGCTCCACTGTAGACAGTGACGGCTTTGCTGGTGTTCGTGAATGTGGCAACATCCACAACCGCTCCATCGTTGATGGTAACGGACTTAGCGTACTGGACATCAAGTGCTCCAGCACCGGTGACAATTCCGTTGATTTCTACATCAATCTTGTCTTTAGTCGCTGCTGCAGATCCACCGATTGTAAGCTTTGCACCGGCTCCGATAGTGAGTGCCTTGTCAGCTCCTGACTCGACGATGACCTTAGCGGTTCCAGAAGTACCGGTGAACAGAATCTTTACATCTGCACCTGTGACATTTCCTCTGATTTTCGCAATTGTGTCCTTATCAAGGTTAATGGTTCCTGCGGACCAATCATCAACAACGATGACAACGGATCCCTTAGAGAAAGTGATCGTTCCAGTGAAATCAGTGACTGCAACGTTCTGATCTGTTCCTGTGGTGACCTCGAATGAGGCGGCCTCAGCGATGACTGATGCTGCGGAGTTGTCCTTGGTAACATCAAGTTCGGTGAGGTTTGCGGCATTCGTGATAACGATTGTCTTTCCTGCAGGGACATCTGCGGATGCGATAGCATTCTCGAAGATGACAACGTCTGCACCAACATCGTTGATCTGCTCCGAAGTTACATCGGTATTCGCAGCGATATCGCTGGTATCGGTGGTCTTCTCAGGAGATCCATCGGTTGCTGCAACCTTGACATTTCCGTCGAACATAGCTGCATCTGCGGCTGTGGGTACGATGATTGTTCCGTTGTTCTCCACAACGGCTCCATTCAGGAGGACCATCTTTCCATCAATCTGAAGTGTTCCCTTATCTGCAACTACGAGTTTATCGGTTGCGGTGGAATCCATTGTGAACTTCGTTCCCTCTGAAACGATGAACTTTCCGTTTGCGGGAATGGTGATGAGGTTGGCCGTATCATCGTTGATAATTACATCCCCATCAACCTGGAAGCTCTTAAAAGAGGGTCCGGCCACATCAGAATCTGCACCATAAATGCACGCCATGGGCTTTGTCAGAATTCCCTGGATGCTGGAATTCTTGACGGAAACTGTTGCATTCTCGATTGCTCCTTTGATGTTGATCTGGGGCTTATCTGTCTTCACTGTTGTGTTAGAGTTGAAGGTCACACCATCGATATCAATTGTTGTGGCATCGGTCTGTATGGGTCTTGAGAATCCATTGAAGACCGAGTTTTTCACAGTCAATGATGCAGGCGTTCCAGTAACGACAATTCCAGTACGATCATCTGTGTTGAGAGATGTGAACATCGAGTCCTGGATTGTAACTGCAATGGTTCCAGTCGCACAAACATCTTCACCAGTCAACCTGATTAAATCACCAGGGGTTCCAGATACGAACTCACAACCTATGATTTTGAGGTTGACATTCGTCCATGTGGTTGCTGCGGCTCCGTCCCATCCAAGGTAATCGGATGTGAATGTTATCTTGAGGTTCTCAAGAGTTACAGAACCAGACATGGTTCTTGCACTGCCGTTGAACGTTACATAGTCTCCTGTGATGACAGACTTGTTCGCGGGGTCTGCACTCTTCAAGGTTACGGCTTTTCCAGCCATATCGACTTTGTCGTCATTGGCTGTTGCATAGTTACCGACAAAAACAATTGTCGAAACGTCTTCCTTGGCGATAGCTGTTGCGAATTTCTTCAAAGGCGCAGTAGCTGTACCTGCATTTACGTCATTACCATTCGTCTGATCGACATAATATGTTGCCGTAGCGGCCGCATCATTGTCATCAGACGATGCAATAACAGCAAAAGCAGCAAAAGCCATTGCGAGGACAGCAAGAACTGCCAGGAATTTTGTTCCTTTTGTATTCATATTTCAATTCTCCTTTTCACGGCTACTCAGCCACTGAATCGGGTTGATCGCTTGCGCGGTCGATGTCGAAAATCCTCGGTCAGCTCCTACAGGACCTTCTCCCTAACAAGGGTCCTGCGGGCCTTTTACCGTATGACCTCCCCCGTATACCATCCCTTCCGGCCCCTAATTCCATCCGGGACGGCAGGATCGGTCGAATGAATGACAGGTGAACGATGTATTAAGAGGACGCAATCCTCGCCAAAAACCGCGAGAGAGATGATATATCATAACTCTCGCACAAAATGCAGATTCTCACTCGCCCGATTCGATGTACTCGATCAGTTCCCTGACCTTCGCCGCCACTTCCCTGCCCTTGGGGGTTATGACGGCGACGCTGGAGTTCACGTGCCCGGTGGTGTACAACTTGATCAGTCCCATCTCGACGAGGTCCTGCAGCTTCCCGGCCATGTTGGAACATCTAGATATGTCGTTGTAGATGTCCGTCTTCATCACCGGGGACAGCTTGTCGAGATACAGGAGTATCCTCATAACGTGACGGGCCTCTATCTTCTCGAGGACTGTGCGTTCGGCAGGGGCCTTCTTCCTCTCAGAAAGGAGACGGAGGATCTCCTCCGGGACCGGTTCCTCCTCGGAATCCTTCCGGGTCTCCACCTTTCCGCCTATCGGAACCTTGATGCCCGCGACTTCCTCGGAACCGTCCGTTTTCATGTTTTTGTCAACTGTCTCGGCTTATTTTTAATCTTCGATTCGGAAGATATCTTCCGATTCGCATTAAACTGCATATCTACAGGAAACGCCGTACTAAGTTTATGCCCGATTACGACCACCCCTACCAAACGGTGATGTCTAAGAACCATGCGTTCGACATTATCACATACATCTACGAGAAGGGGACGGTCCATAAATCGGATCTTTACGCTGTATCAAGCAACTACAGGGCATTCACCAGCACCCTCAAGGTCCTGGTGGACGAGGGGCTGGTCATCGAGGAAATGACGCGGGAACCCAGACTCCACTACACGCTCAGCCTCTCCGAGAAGGGGAAGAGGGTGGGCAAGTGCCTGATGGACGCCAAGAAGATCCTGGTCGAGTGAGATCTGGATCGATAGAAACGTGGAAATGGCGGACCTTCTGGCTAATACATTTAGTCTGATAAATTATACTAATATCTTTACATCTAAGTCTTTAGATTTCTGCGCACGCGGCGGGATATCAACTGCTACCACCGTTCGACCATCTGTGACGGCTCGGACTCACTTTTATATTCCCCCTCTTCGAATATTTTAACGGGTATGGACAGGGTGCATGAAAACCGAACAGGAAGGGAAACAAATGAAAGGAACAATGAAAGAATACAGGGACGGAGGTGACCGGGATGGATTCTAACATCTCTGAGATGAGAAAGGATAACGGTCTGGCTGATACACAACGTGAAATTCACGAGGACAGATCCTACGAGGCCTATCTGAAGATGGACCTCTCTCCGTACGAGGGGGAGGTCATCGGCCTATGCGACGGCGTACTGGTGGCCCACTCCAAAAGCTTCCAGGAGGTTTTTGATAAGACGGCAGAAGTTTGCGGAAGGGACTTCGTACCATTCATCATGTATGTGCCTCCCGAAGACTTTCTTTTCCTGCGATACCATAACAATCCAATGTGATTATTTACCGATGACACTGGCTAAAGGAAGCTTGATGCCACGCCCTGCTGTTTTAGCAACGTATTCGGAAGGCGATAGGGTATACAGTGCCATATCACTGATAGATAGCGGGGCAGACATGAGCGCCATGGATTCCAAGATAGCTGAAACGCTGAATCTCGATCTGACAGGTCCTAAGACAAAATCCTATGGGATAGACGGAACGATCGAGACAGTCATCAGCAGTACGACTGTAACAATTCAGAATGAATCGGAAAAACATATCATTCCGATTCCTGTAAGAGTCCTGTTCATGAAAGAGGGATCTCCGATATGTTCCACACTTCTCGGAAGAAAAGGGTTCTTCGACAAGTTCCTGATAAGCATCGATGAATACAACCAGCACCTTGTGCTGGAACCTAACGAAACCCTTGAGAACTGAAACAGATGACCTTATGCCCCGACCCAGGGGCATAAGATCCTTTACAATCACATGTGGGGGATTCCGGTCCAGGCCAGATAGCAGGCCTTAAACAGGTTGGTCTCGTGGATGTTGTTCATGACGAACTTCCTCATGAACACCATGGCGACGATTCCCAGGGCTGCCACGTCCAGAGCGATGAGCAGGACGACCGCGAACTCTGGTGCCCCGAAGAAAACCAGGTTGTCCTTGAGCATGACGTATCCGGTTACGATCAGGCATATCGCGGTGCCTGCTGCGAACACGGGTTCGAGAAGCGCGATGACGGCGAGAGCGAGGGTCAGAAGGACCAGCACGAGGACCGTGGTGTTGCCTTCCATAAGGCCGATCCTGAAGATGGTGTTGTCCAGACTGGCGAAGTCCATCGGGATGGCGAACAGGGTGATCAGCGATACGGCGAGCGCCGCTATCGAGAACATGATCCCCATCTTGCGTCCCCTCGGGTCGTACATCGTGACCACTGGGATCTTACCGCGGGTGGGCTTGAGCAGGGGTGCGCCGTACATCGGCGGGTAGGGCTGCTGCGGGGGCTGCTGTGCAGGAGGCTGCTGCTGAGGAGGGATGGAATAATCCTTGTTGGGGTCGTATGCGCCGATGCGCTCGACCTCCTCCGTCTCCTCCTTGACGGCCGTCTCCTCTTCCTTCAGCTCGGTCTGGGTCTCGATTGACTCCTCTAGGTCCGCGCCGCAGTTCACACAGAAACGGCTTTCCTCTGGGTTGTTGTAACCGCATTTTCCGCAGAATGTCATTGCTCCCACTCGATTCCGCTTATTGTCTTTTTTCATATAAAAGCAGGACGCAACACGTCCTGACGTGGGAACGCCAATCTTTATGACACCGGAATCATGTCGGTGTACCATGTGGGACTCGCTCAGGGACGCGATCGTCGGTACGGTGAAGGATGCAGTCGAGGGGAAGGATGTGGGCATAGCCTGCTCCGGGGGACTGGACTCGGGTCTGCTGTCCGCATTGTGCAAGGAATACGCGGATTCCGTCACCCTCTACACCTGCGGCACCGCCAACGCCTTCGACGTGTCCATGGCCAGGGACGTGGCCAAGAGGCTGAACCTCCCGTTCGTCCATGTCCAGATTACCAAATCCAACGTTCCGGACCTCATCAGGGAGATGATCACCTCCACGGGGGTGTCGGATCCCTTCACGATCTCCTACGAGCTGCAGCTGTTCAGCGTCTGCAGGGAATGCAATCAGGATGTTGTTGTCACCGGCCAGGGGGCGGACGAGTACTTCATGGGCTGCGCCAAGTACGTCGGGCAGTCCGAGAAGGAGTTCCAGATGCTCAAGGACGCGGGTGTGGAGCGCCTGATGAACGTGTCGGTCCCGTGCGAGAGGGCGATAGCCGACCACTTCGGGAAGACGCTGGTCTACCCGTATCTCGAAGATGATGTGCTGGCACAGTTGTCCCTGATCGATCCGGAGGCCCTCGTCCCCAAGGACATGGACTCCAGGAAGCAGGTCCTCAAGGACATCGCTTCGGATTTAGGATACGGGTTCCTCGCCGAGAGGAAGAAGAAGTCCTCCCAGTACGGTTCCGGCACCACCGACCTGATAAGGGCGTTGGCCCGCGAGAGGAAGCTCGGATACTCCAATTACATAGCGACACTCTACGACGAGGTCGTGTACGGGGAGAAACAGAGCGAGCGCGGGGCCGTCGTCAACGCCAGGATCGACCCGTTCGTCAAAATCGAGGCGGAGAGGATCCTTATGGAGAAGGGCCTGTCCCCCTCGGAGGCCATAGAGGGGTTCTACAGGGAAGTCATCAGGAAGCACGGCCAACGATGATACGGATATTCCGAATGACGAGGGGTCATCCTTTTAAGCAAGCTATCCCTGGGTGTGAATATGGAATTCTGCTACAGGTGCGGACGCTATCTCAAGGAGCACGAGTACCAGTGTCCCGAGTGCGGGAACATCGTTCGTCAGCCCACGGCAGATGAGCTCCCGCCCGAGATCCTCAACATGTACAACGCCCGTGCGGAGCCCGTCGACCTGAAGAAGGTGCTGTTCGACAAGTACTTCTTCCTGCTCCTGGCGCTTTCGAGCCTGATAACGTTCTCGGTCACGTACTATTGGAGGTTCACCTTCCTGTTCTTCTTCATCCCGCTGTTCCTGCCGAGCAGAAGACCCAGCATAGCGTTGGGGCTGCTGATGGGAGTGTGCCTCGGATCCTGTTTAGGATTACTGGTGAAGTACATGGCGCCGGGCATCATAGGGTGACAGGGTCTGATCCGCTGATAATCGTCAATCGCCATACTTACGTCGATTGTCGAATACCCATACCGATAAAGCAATTAATTAACCTGGCTATATCGCCCACAATGACAGAAGGCAGTCCCCGTCCCGTCGTACCCCTTGACAATTCCGACCTAGACATAAGTCTGGTCGGCGGCAAGGGGATCAACATAGCCAAGATGATCTCCAACGGATTCAGCGTACCCCCGGCACTCGCAGTGACCGTGGAGGCGTACGACATGTTCCTGGACATCACCGGCCTGAGGGACGGGATCTCGAAAGTCCTCAGTGAGACGGACTTCGAGGACGAGGACGCCCTGAACGCTTCTTCCGACAGGATACGCGAAATGTTCCTCACGGCGGAGATCCCCCGCGAGGAGATCGAGATGCTCAAGGCGAACTTCTTCAACCTCGAAGGGGAATACTTCGCGGTACGTTCCTCGGCGGTCGCCGAGGACCTGGCGGATGCCAGCTTCGCAGGGCAGCAGGACACCTATCTGAATGTTAGGAAGCACGACATCATCAAAATGGTGCTGACCTGCTGGGCGTCCTACTGGAACGCCAGGGCGATGAAGTACAGGCACGACGCGTCCAAGGACCACCTGTCCCAGGGGATGGCCGTCGTCGTCCAGAAGATGGTGAAATCCGATATCAGCGGTGTGATGTTCACATCCGACCCGGTCACCGGGGAGGACCATGTCGTCATCGAGGCGTCCTGGGGACTGGGCGAATCGATCGTCTCCGGTCTCGTCACCCCTGACAGGTACACCGTGTCCTACGACGGAAAGGTGCTGGACTTCTCTGTGAAGTGTAAAGAGCAGGGATTCTTCCTCATCGACGGCGAGAACAGGCAGGTCGAGATCGATGCCGACAAGAAGGAAGTCCGCTGTGCGGACGACAAGATCCTGAAACTCATAGCGGAGCAGGGATTGAAGCTCAGGGATCACTTCGGATGTCCCCAGGACATCGAGTGGGCTGTGGAGGCCGGCAAGGTGTACATACTGCAGTCCAGGGCGATCACCACCCTCCCTGATACATCCGAGAAGGACGACATCCTCTGGTCCAGGGGATACGGCGACGAGTACTGGGCCGATGCGACGACACCGATGTTCTACACCGTCATGGGAAAGATGCTCACCGACTACGTGAACCACGAGGGTGCGCACATGATGGGCTACAAGGACCTGGAATCCGGTCCTCTGACGAAACTGCACAAATCCAGGGTGTACTTCTCCGCCACGGTGCTGGAGAGGATCTTCGCCCACTATCCCAAGCTGATCCGTTCCAGGGAGCTCCTGGATTATTTCCCGCGCAAGGAGCAGGAGAGGATCTCGAAGTACCCCAACGACTTCCTCGGGATGATAAAGTCCCAGATCTGCCTGCTGTTCCGTGACAGGGACGGTATGATCTGGAAGACCGACAAGGTTTACAGAAAATGGGCGCAGGGATTCCTGAAGCTGTGCGACGAGTTCGATTCCACTGATATTACTTCCATAACGGATGCGGAGCTGGCGAACTGGTACGAGAGGATCCGCGTGGGATCCACCAAGCACTACCAGCTGATCCGTTACGGCATGGTGTCGCATTCGATCATGACCAACCTGCTGGTGAAGAACTGGTGCGCCAAATGGATGGGCGACGACGGTAACATCTACGCCGGATTGATGGCAGGATTGGAGGACAACAAGACCATCGAGACCAACAAAGGGTTCTCCGATCTCGGTGTGGCACTGAGGAACGATCCCGCCGTCAGGGAGAAGGCGGAATCCATGCCCGCGAAGGAATTCGTGGAGTGGCTGGAGAAATCGGATGTCCCGTTCAGGGAAGTTTATGACAAGTTCATCAAAGAGTTCGGGCACAGGTCCGGAACCAGGGAGCTCAACGCCCTCAGATGGGCGGAGGATCCCGATTACGTCATGGGCATCGCATTGCAGATGTGCGCCGGGGACGTGGACCTCCGTGAGGAGTTCCAGCACGGCGTTGAGCGCAGGATCCAGACGGAAGCCGATGTCAGGAAGAGGATCGGATTCTTCAAGAGGATCATAATGTTCAAGGTGCTGCAGTACGCCCGCACATATCTCATATTCAGGGAGAACCAGAGGTTCTATCTCGACCACATGATGTACAGGAACAGGCTGATCTTCCTCGAGCAGGGGAGGAGGCTGAAGGAGAGGGGACTCATCGATGATAGCGAGGACATCTTCTTCCTGGAGGACACGGAGGCGATTGCCATCCTGAAGGGAGGGGACATCCCCGATATCAGGACGATCATCGCTCCGCGCAAGGCGGAGTTCATGAAGTACCGCGACAGGCTGCCGCCCAAGTTCCTCCTCAACGGTGTGGACTTCGACGATGAACCTGTTTCACACGGGGACGTACTCGTCGGAGCGGCGTCAAGCCCCGGAAGGTACCAGGGAAGGGTCCGCGTCATCATGGACGTCAGGGACCTGGGGCAGGTGGAAAAGGGAGAGATCCTGGTCACCAGCAACACGGACCCCGGATGGACCGTGGTGTTCTCCAAGCTCGGAGGGCTGATCACCGAGACCGGGGGCATCCTGTGCCACGGTGCGGTCATCTCCCGCGAGTACAAGATACCGGCCGTGACAGCTGTGAAATCGGCCACGGCGACGCTTAAGACAGGGGACCTCGTGTCGGTGGACGGAAGCAACGGAGAGGTCACCATACTGGAGGAATCAGAATGAGCACAGAACTTGATTGGAACGAGAGCTACTACTTCAACTTCTTCGACCCCAAGGAAGGGGTCACCGCGTTCATGCGCATCGGCAACAAACCGAACAGGGACGAGAAGTCGGTGTTCCTGTTCGTGATGACCAAGAAGGGCATCTTCGGACTGAGGAACGCCGTTCCGTGCGATGATAAGAAGACCGAATGCAGCGGATTGAAATTCACGGAGGAGAAGGGGGTCTGGCACATAGCATACAGCGGGCCTCTGTTCGACGTGTCGAAGGAGCCGGCACCCACGATGTCCTCTCTGGATATAGTGTGGACTCCCGTGAATCCGGTCATGGACTACCACGACTGCGTGGATGCCAAAGGAGCGGCGATGTCCGCACAGACCGCATCGGAGCACTTCGAGCAGTTCGGTATCGCTAAAGGGAAGATCGTCATCGGCGACATGACCTTCGATGTCGATGCGACAGGAGAGAGGGACAAGAGCGAAGGGGTCCGCGACTGGGGCTCCCCCAAGATGTGGCTCTGGCTCAACTCCGTCTACGGGACGGACAGGGGATTCAACGCCACCAAGCTGTCAACGCAGATGGGCGATGTGGATGCCGGTTTCGTCGGCGACAAGGACTCCAACGATCCTGTCGTGAAAATCGATATCGAGATCGGCTACGACGGATCCATCCCGAAGTGCTACCGCATGACGATGAAAGGCAAGAGCGGAAAAGATTATTCGGTTACAGCGAAGATCCTCCAGCATGCCATCCTTCCCATGCAGGGCAGCAAGGACATGCTTCTGGTCGAGACGATCTCGGAGACCGTAATGGACGGTCGCACCGGATACGGCATCGCCGAGTTCCTGGTGCCTGCAAAGAAGGAATGAAACCAGAGGGGTTTCCCCCTCCTTTCATTAATGATCGCTTCACTTTTGTGAGGACTCAGACTCACTTTAAAATACGATATCTTACGATAATAACAACAGTCAGGACAAGTCCCGTATTGCGGCTGCGTGTGACGTAGCCATCGTGCTGTACAGGCAACGACTACCTTCTCTAGATTCAGAATACCAGTTGTCACTTACTGTCCGCAACCTTCTTCGCCCAATTCCCGTCGATACAGAATGCCGCATACAGGGGTATGGAATACAGGCCGTCCTCCGATCCGAAGTTCTTTGACGAGAGCCTTATCGAGGATCTCGGCGAATACTTGTCCCGCAGTTTTGCAAGACTTTTGGAATTCGTACGATCGCCCGATTTCACCTCTATCGGTACGACCTCTCCGTCCGAATCCTGGATTATGAAGTCCACTTCCGTATATTGGTCCGGGTTCCAGTAATATACGTTGATGTCGTTCGCGGTCAGCGATTGCGCCACATAGTTCTCCGCCATCACACCTCTGAACCTATCGCTCGCTCTTCCCGTGGCCACCATTTTGAACGGCACCTCTGCTTTGGAACAGAGGATCCCCGTATCAGAAAAGAACGGCCTGAGTGACGCTTTTCATATTTAGTGTTTTTAAATTACACTGGTAATGTGATACTTTTTAGTTGATATTTTATATTTATACTCCCATATCGTTTATGATGATCAAGATGGGAGAAAGAGGGCCTAAACAGAAGTTCTTGGAGATCTCGTGCCCGAACGAGGAATGCAGGAATTTCGGCAGACTCGGGGAGCAGAACATCATAGCGAACGGGACCTATCAGACGAAGTCAGGGACCGTGCGCAAATACAAATGTAAGACCTGCGGACGCGTGTTCAACGACCGTACTGGCACAGCTTATGAGCATACCCACCTGACCAAGGAGGAGCACAATCTGATCATGGCCTGTCAGGCCAACGGGGTTGGCGTCCGGAGGACGGCCGACATCGTCGGCTGCACGGTCAGGACCGTGCAGAAGCGTACGAAACGCGGCGGAGAGCATGTTGCTAAGGTCTCGGCCAGTCTGGAATCGAAGGGTGTGGCCCCCGAGAGCCTCCAATTCGATGAGCTTTTATATACTCTAAAAAAAACATGATTTTCGTGGGGGACCATTTCAAAGAGGACGGGGACTGGATCTGGACCTCCTTCTGTGCCACCGAAAAGTATCTGCTGGGTATTGTCGCCGACGGCAGAGGAAAGGCCGTCTGCGAACGCATCGTCAACACCGAATTAGACAAGCTTAGGCGCAACCACATGCCGTATTTCGTAACCGACGGCTACAGACCATATCTGACCACTCTTTTCAAGAGGTACAGCTATCGCGTGTACAACAACGGACGCGGACGCCCGGGAAGCCATTTGGAGCCCAATTCTGACTTCAACTACGGTGTAGTGGAGAAGACCCGCCTGGGCAAGAAATTGGAGAAGGTGAGACGGTATGTCGCCTTCGGCGACGTACCGGAACACCTTCTCAACACGTCGGCAATCGAGAGGCAGAACCTGACGATCAGGCTGTTCAATGCGAGGATCAGGCGCAGAACGGTGACCTTCGGTAAATCCAGGGAGGCCGTGCAGGCAGGTCTGGATCTGTTCAAAGGCTACTACAACCTCTGTCTTCCGCACTCTTCGATTTCGATCCGGAAGAAGGAGAACGGTGGCAAACGCGTGGATGTCACGCCTGCGATGAAATTGGGTCTGACCGACCATGTTTGGGGGATGACGGAGTTGATGTCTTTTCTTTATAGACAAAACATCAACTAAAAAGTATCACATTACCAATTACACTTTTTAATAATAATTTATGCTATACAAATACACTTTTTAGATATAAGAAAACAAAGAACAGATTTTTCATCATAACTGCATAATCACTAAATTCTAATGCATGAGTTAGCAAGCGAGATGAATCTAACCTACCAGACCTGAACCGGGGGGCGAGGGTAAGGCCGATCGCGTTCAGGGGCCCAGCACCGTCGGGGGGATGACATAGACCCCATCATCCCTGATATAAGCGGCATTGGTCATCCCGCAGATCACGCACATGAACTCCGGAGGCCTTCCGTTCTCCTGGTCGCGTATCTTCCTGTCCATCTTCAACAGCGACCTGGCACCATCGTCTATCTCGTGGGCGCCGGTCTTTATCTCGAACGCTCCCCATTTCCCGTCCGGAAGTTCCAGCACCGCATCGATCTCGTTCCCGTCCCCGTCGCGGTAGTGCATCACCTTCCCGTCGAACATCGCCGCATACACCCTCATATCGTGTACGCACAGGGCCTCGAACAGATATCCGAACGAATTCAGGTCGTTGATGTACGACTCCGTGTTCATCCCCATCGCTGCGGCCGTGAGAGAAGGGTCCGCCAGATGTCTCTTCGGGGTCTTCCCGACCCTCACAGAGGATCTCATGTTCGGGTTGAAGGCGGGCTGGAAATCGGTGAAATGGAGCCTTTCGAGTACGGAGAGATAGTCGTCCAGGGTGTTGTCGGCGATCTCGGGATCGTCCGGATTCTCCGTCATATCCCTCTTGAGGGCCTTCTTGGATGCGACGGTGCTCTCATTGCGTGCCAGGGAACGGATGAGACGGAGCATCTTGGCAGGATCACGGTTCACCCCGTCGAAGGAAATGTCGTTGTTGACCAGGGTCTCGATGTAACCTCTGGCGACCTCCAGTGATGCATCAGAGGTCATATCCCTCACACCCGGCCAGCCGCCGTGGACGGTATAATCGATCACATCCTTCAGTTCCGCATCCCCCGTCGCGAAGGATAACCCGGGATGACCGAACAGCCCCTTCAGGGACACCTTTCCGTCCGAGATCCCTCTCTCGAACAGGGTCATGGTCCCCATACGGAGTTCCTTTATGCGCCCCGTGCCTGAATGGACGAATCCCTCCCTGTTAGGCGTGGCGGAACCCGTGAGCACGTACATTCCCTTCCTCCCCGCGTCATCTATCCTGTATCTTACGGCATCCCAGATACCGGGAACGTCCTGCCATTCATCGATAAGCTGGGGGAGATCGTCCTTGAAGATGAGCGTGGGGTCCGTCATCGCCAGTCTGCGGTTCTGATAGTTTCCCTTGGAATCGGCGATGAGCGTGGCGCTGTTGCAGCAGTTGTATGCCGCCCAGGTCTTCCCGCACCATTTCGGCCCGGTTATATTCACTGCGCCGAAGACCGACAGATATCTTCTGAGTTCATCGTCTATGAGTCTGGGGATGTATCCGTCCTTCTTCAGCGTCATAACCATTCATATCGTCATCGGTATTTATTATTGATGATTTTTCGGAAAATTTATTGATATTTTTTCGGAATAATCATTGATGATTTTCATACTTCGTGCTCACATAAATGACTCGGGGACAGATCGTCCATAAGACGGCCGATGAAATACTGTCCAAGACCGAATGTTGTTCGAACAGGATGAAGACGGCGGTCGATTCGGTCAACGGAGCACCAAGTTGAGTATGTAATTATAATGAATTTTAGTGCGTATTTACGCACTAAAATTCAATTCAATGTGACGCTTTCATCGAGGAGAAAATCTATGACATCTATGTGAAGGATCCCATCATCATCATGCCAGCGTTTCCATGTATCTCCGCGCACCACGATTTTCCTGAATGAGTCCCCGACACGCTTCAATTGACCTGTCTCCGATAAGAGCTTCTCCTCATCCGGGATGGCAAAGGCCGATTGAATGTAGAGCCTGTTGTCCATCCTATTGGCGACGAAATCTATCTCCTTGTAGATACGGATCGATTTCCCTTCCTCATCCTTGGAATTGATAGTGACCACCCCCACATCCACGGAGAAACCGCGTATGCGGAGCTCGTTGTATATCACATTCTCCATCAGATGCGTCTTTTCAAATTGCCTGAAATTGAGGCGGGCATTGCGGAGCCCCACATCCTCGCAGTAATACTTCTGGGGAAACGTGAAATAATACTTGCCTTTGACGTCATAGCGCTTGGCCTCGGAGAACATGAATGCGTCCAGTACATAGTCCAGGTATTTCCTGGCCGTACCTTCGCTGACTCCCCCGAAATTGGAGGATATGGCCTTCGGATTGGTCAGTGATCCGACGCTGGAGCACAGCAGGTCCACTATCCCTTCGAGTGCTTCGGGATGATCTATCCTGTGCTTCTCTTCGATATCCTTGATGTAGGTTTCCTTAACCAATCCCCTGAGATACTCCGCCTTGTCCCCGTCCGTTTTCATCGACAGGATACGGGGCATACCTCCATACATGAGGTACTCGTTGTAAGCAGATGATCTGTCGCCGCCTTTGGCAGCGTAGAATTCCGAGAACGATAGGGGGTGTATGCGTATCTCGTCCCCGCGTCCGCGGAACTGCGTAAGGATGTCGGAGCTCAGCATATGTGAGTTGCTTCCCGTTATGTACACATCCAGATACTCCGTGTTCAGAAGACTGTTCAATACATCGTAGAATGTTGTCTCGTCATCGCTTCTTCTTGGGCGGATGGCCATCTGTATCTCGTCTATGAACACAAATCTCCTCTTGCCATCGGAGGTCAACCCCTTTATATGGTTGTAAAGGGAAAGAGGGTTCCTGAGAGGGATGGATTCGACCTCGTCGAGCTTCACTTCGATGATATCGTCGGGATTCACACCGTCGGCTATGACGGCATCCTTGAACAGATTGAACAGCAGATAGGATTTGCCGCATCTCCTGATACCGGTGATGATCTTCACGAGTCCGTTCCATCTGCGGAGCATGAGCTTTTCCAAATACCTGTCCCTCTTGATCTCCATATTATCGGTTTGGATATTCCGTGCCGTGTATATAATTATAATGAATTTTATTGCGTATTTACGCACTAAAATTCAGTAAGATATGGCGCTATAGTCAAGAAGGAAACCATGCTGGATAGATAACGCGGTTCACTGACAAGATGAACATCGTGCTGTATAGACAACGGCCGTTCTCTCCAGATTCAAATCTGCTGTATCAAGGTACGATACCGCCTGACGGCAATCGCATTATCTCAGTAACGCCAGTCTATGTATCCGAGGTTTGATAATATGAGATACATAGGATTGGACGTTCACAAGGACAACATCACGGCATGCGTCCTGTCATCCGACGGGAAACCGGTGCTGGAGAAGGACTACATCAGGGATGATGCAGGATGGGATCTCTCCGAACTGCTGGAAAGGAAGGACCGTGAGGGAATCTGTGTCATGATGGAATCAGGCACGTACGCCTACAGACCGTACAGGTACTTCTCCGATCGCGGGATCGAGACGCATGTGGTTCATGCGAGGGCATTGAAAATGATAACCCAGTCGGACAGGAAGACCGACAAGAAGGATGCGTTCACCATCGCAAGGATGCTCAGGCTGTGGAAGCTGGGGGAGATCGAATTGCAGATGGCGTTCATGCCCTCGAGGGAGCAATGCGAGCTGAAGGACGTCTGCAGGTACCGCGAGGACCTGTCCTCGGAGATCGGGGATGAGATCAGGAGGATAAGATCACATCTTGCGAGGAACTGTGTGGACCTCCCAGAAGGATGTTCCAATCTCAGGACGATCAAATGCAGGCGGTTCATCAGAGAATGTTCTCAATCGGACCCGACTCTGATCATGAGGCTGGACAGATTGGAATCCCTGATATCGGAATCGGCATCGGTGCAGAGGGAGATTGAATCAAGACTTCCTGATTCCAGGGACGTGGAGATCCTGATGTCGGTACCGGGGATCGCCAGGCAGTCCGCGGTGCAGATAATGTCCATGATCGTGGATATCGGAAGGTTCCGGGACCCGGAGAAGCTTTGCTCCTATTTCGGCATGGTCCCGAGGGTCAGGAACTCCGGAGGAAAGAATCGCAGCGGGCATATGACCAAGAGCGGGGACAGGATGATGAGGTCCCTGATGGAGAGGGTCACGGAATCGCATATCAGGCACTGCGATTCGCCGATAACCAGATACTATGAGAGAAAGTGTAAAGATATGGGAGCGAGGAAGGCTCTGATAACAACTTCGAGGAAGATGCTGTCACTGATATTCACGCTGCTCAGCACAGGCAGGGACTTCGATCCCTGTCTGTGAAAATTCCGTATCCCTTGCATCCGATGCTCTGTATCACCGGAGAGGCCCTGCGTGAGGAACCGTCGAATCCATTCTGTGGTCACAACCATCTACGCTAAAACTACGCATCATGCGGGGCCAGGCCCGAAGGCCATTTTACGGCATGGACCGTCTGGAAGGAAATTGGGTTTTCCGATTGATACAGGAATATCAGATGGGAGATGCGTCAGCGCGAGCTATGCAATCTTACAACATAGGAATCTACTGATGTGATTGCGTTGAAACATCAAAGGAAATGGATACAAGAAAGATGACGTTGTTCGCCACCATAGCGGCCATCGCACTGCTCGCAGTGGGGATCGGATACGCTTACATGGCAAGCACGTCAAACACGGGCAACACTGTCAATTCTGAGTATCTTTTAATATCACAGAATGGCAACGACTTGGCCCCTAAATATTCAAATACGTTTAACAAATCTGTAGAGTTCAACACCGAGACAACTTTTGTTGATACGACTGAACCCGCGGATGGTGTGCCTGACACAGAGAAAGCACAATACACGTTGACTGGTAACAATGTAGAAACATACACCACCAAGTTCGTAAATCTTGGAACGGTCTATCTCACTGTTGATCAGCATAACTCCAGTCAGAACTACAACGTCATTGTAACTGTAGAAGGAAAGACGGGTCTTGATACGACTACGTACAACTACTATGCCCAGTTCAATGTCGGAACAAGTTCTACTGAATCAGACGCTAAGGCCGCGGCAGATGCTGTTGTTCCTACGCCTGCTGATGGGGATTTGGTTGCTTTCAATGTTGCCGGCAACGATGCTGTCGCTCAAACTGCAACGCCCATTAATGCAGGTGCCGACTACTATTCCGTAGTAAAGTTGACGATATTCGCTGCTCTCAGCGGTGGAGATCCGTTCGTAAAGGATCTTGATACTCCGTTCAATGCCAAGGCATTGAACGATGTGACGTTCAAGTTCACTGCACAGACAACTGCTTGAAACATTTCAGAGGCCTACGGGCCTCTTTCCTTTACTTGACAAAACGAGCGTTATTTCTGCATGTTTTTGTCAAGCAAATGAAAAAAGATGTCTGTGTGAGTGCAACAAATCACTCACACAGATTGTTATATGCTCCTGGTGGAGACGATCTCGGAGACCGTCATGGATGGCCGTACCGGATACGGTATCGCAGAGTTCCTGGTGCCTGCCAAGAAGGAATGAAACAGAAAGGATCCCTCACTTCACTAAGACCAGCCCCATACTGTGCTGAGAATAACATGGCCGTTGTGCTATTCATACAACGAAGCTTCTTTCATTGACATGTCAAAGGGCACAATCATCCAGTTTCTGGCTTCATGACGACTCTAGATTTCTTCTGTTCGAATGTTATCTTGAAGGAATCAAAGATTTCTGATCTCCCCAACAGGGGAACAAAAGAACCAGATTCTCTTTCATCAACAAATATGACTCTGACTGGGACCTTCATCTTGTATGATTCATGGGCACCGCTTAGTCTAAGGCCAACTTCTCTTGTAATGGATTCGACGGATCCAGCAACCCCGTAAGAGCGACCCCTCTCACCACCAAGATCCAATCCCAGAACGGCAGCCATATCAGAACTTATAGCGCAGGAATCTGCACCGGAATCTAATAATGCTTTTGCCGTGAAATGCTTGTCCCCATTGATGAATTCTACATCGACTATCGGCCTCTTGATTGCAGAGCCCCTGCTGTCAATCGCACGATATTTGAATATAAGGGACATGAAATCACAGTATCAACGAATCTGAATCCCTTACTGGTACGAATAAAACGGTTGAAGGATCCATTATCTTAGAAACCATCGAATGTACATCACCGAAAGATCTGGCATGAGCTACTACTTCCTTCCCATGGATGGCAATCCATTCACCGATATATGGTGTCATGTCCATCTTCATGTAATAATCCGATTCGACAGTCGATGACATGTTTGGGTCACTGATTTTTCATCGATGACTGTATTATTAATGGTTTGCTTACTTCGTCAAAGCAAAAAATCAACTTAAGATAAAATGAACTTTTCTGAACAAAGACCACTTTTTCAACTTAAGATAAAGTGAGGCCCGAAGGCCTCTGTGTTGTTTCAAGCGTTCAGCGTAGAATCTGCCTGGAATACTAACTTGGCAGGGTTAGTGGTGAGATCTGGTGCTTGACCAGTCACTGTACCAAGGACCATTCCAGAGGGGCCAACTGGGTCGACACACGGAAGTTGATTTCATCATCCAGGATTCGGATGGGGAGATCGTTCCCATAGAGGTTAAACCCGGTGACCGGACGAATTCCAGAAGCCTTACAAAGCTCCGGGACAGATATTCGCCAAGATCCTCGATAAGGCTCTCGTCCAAGAACTTTGGGTTGGAAGAAGGGTTGTATTCCATACCTCTGTACGCGGCGTTCTGCATCGATAAGGATTGGGCGAAGAAAGTAGAGACATGAATGATACCGGTTTTGATAGGATAATGGAAACTCGAAAATTGTTAAAGAAAAAGGTGGCCACTTGGCCACCTATGTAGTTTTCAAGCTGCTGCAACCCAAGCAGTAGAGTCTATGCTGAACTTCACTGTTGCGTTGTACAAAAGATTCTCGTCTTTGTCACCGTCTACTGTTGCATATGCCATATCTGTATCATCAATCACCGTCGGATCGAGGCCGGAGAAGTATGCTCCAAGACAAACATCGAAACCTGTTGAAAGACTAGCAAGAGGGACATAGAGGTACCCTGAATAGACATTATCGGTAAGAGTCAGTACAGAATAGCCACTGAATACAGAGGTGGCTGCTTCCTGGTTGGCTACATCTACTGCTGCAAATTCTGTTCCGAGTTTAGCAATCAGTGTGAAATTATCATTGACTGTGTGTGCTTGGGCAGGAGAAGCAATCTCAATTTTCAACTTAGCATGGGTTTTACCTTGTACACCAGGTGAATCTATACTACCGTCTTGATCGAAAGCAACAAGCTTGGTAGTTCCTATCAAAGAAACAGTCTTACCCAGAGCTGTGATTTCAGTACCGTTGAGTGTGTAGGAGATGGTACCAGCAACATTGTCTGTGCTGTAGTTTATCCCTTTCGTAAAATCTTCCCTGTAGTCATTCGCAGTAGCGCTTATTATAGCGTGGCTCTGACCGTCTTCTGCATACTGCCCAATTAGATAGTATTCAAGACTAGCAGAGTTACCGCTGTTAGACGTGCTTGCCGTGTAAGCGTATCCGATCCCCACTGCGAGCAGTGCGATGGCCGCTATGGTGGCGAACAACGTCATCTTTCTTGTATCCATTTTATCGTCTCCTTGGAAACTTTTTCATGGAAAGCATCTCCGGTGCTCCGATCCCATTGCGCAGTTGAGACCGCTCTGTGGCCCGGGGACACTGTCCTCGTTTTGACGTAGCCGTCGCTGCGAGGGCTTCCAATAATCTGCCATCAACGTTCATCCATATATAACTTTTATTATGTATGGCCCATAGAATGTATCCATCCATGTTCGACGTTCCGCTAACACCCCTTCATGGCGATGGGGGAGCAGGCTTGAGCAGGAACATCACGTTCGACCTGATGTTGGATCCGGCGAAGGCCGACGGGTCCGGTGTGATGCTGCTCTTGTACGTCGCGGTGATGGAGAAGCTCTGGTTGTATCCGTTCCCTACGTGGATGGATTCCCTGATGCCGGACCAGGGGGCCGTCGCCTCCGAAGTGTCGTCGGTATATGCGAACAGGGAGATCGGCTCGCCGTCGCCTATCGTCAGGGTTATCGAGCTCAGGAGCAGGAGCGTCCTGCTGTCCTTGAAATCGATGTAGACGTCCAGTATCGCACCGTTGACCTCATCGCACGCTATGTCCAGTATCCCCGTCGTGGTCCTCTGGGGCTTCGAGATCGGATCGTACACCCCTCCGTGCTCGATATACGCGGCCGCAGGGACCTGAATCATCCTGCTGGACGCGGCGGGGACGGCCTCCTGGACCCCGCGGACGTTCTCCGTGGTCTGCGCCGTGAACTCTATGGACATGTCCGTGACGACGCTGCTGCCGTCGTCGATGCTCAGAGCTGAGTAGGCCGCCGCCGAACCGACGGAGGCCGCCGCCATGACGGCCGCCAGGAGGATCACAGTGAGCCAGCGGCTCATGCCTGCACCTCCGCGTATCCTCTGGACTCGTGCCTCACGGTACCGTCCTGGTCGTAGAGGTACAGCGTACCGTCGATGTAATGGATCACATACCCCTCGTCCTGGAGGGCCTGTGACAGGATGACCTTCACATGAGTCTGTCCGATACGGCCCTTTTCGCTGATGCTCGTCACATAGCCGCCGGATGTGTCCAGATGGTACGACAATCCCAACGGCTCCGAAGCTCCGGACGGCATGTACACCCTGATGTCCTGGTCGGTCACGGAGATTCCGCGGTCTCCCACGGGCAGGCTCTCGTCGTATGCCTTGTACTTGGACGGGGCTATGACGTAGATTTCCTTGGACGCGTCGATGTACATCGTGTAGCTTCCGGGCGTCTCGTATATGGCGTTGTTGAGACCGGAGGCGTTTCCGATGAGTATGTAGTAGTACACGGTGTAGTGTCCGGGCTGGGACTTCGCAATCGGGGTGGTCGTTCCGGCCGTGCTGTAGTTCTGGGCATTCAGCTCCACGTCCGCATAGTACACGACGAGGGATCCAGGATCGTCCTGGTTCTCCAGGGTGTTCCTTATGATGGATCCGTGCGACTCGTCGTCGAACGGGATCGGGTCGGCGATGGTACCGTCCTTCAGATAGTAGGGGTACAGGTGCCAGACACCGTTGTTCACGGCGACGTTGACCACCTGGTCAGGGGTGTACGCATAGGTGAGCCTGGTACCGATCTTGGTCGCCCAACCCATGAATATCAGTCCCTGCGGCGAGTGGACCTTGAAGTACTCTGAGACGTAGTGGTCCATGGTCACCGTTCCCGCGACCACGTCGATCATCCTCTTGTAGGCGACCGAACCGTCGGTGTTGTGGTAGTACACGATGTACTTGTCCGCATACGTGTACAGCGAGAGGTCGTTGGTCGCGATGAACGTGTAGTTGTAGTTGTCGTTCTGGTATTCGTTGGTGAAATTGATGTCGGTGTACCAGGGGTACGCTCCTCCGACCGCCTGGGGACCGTACCAGTCCCCGGAGGGGTTGAAGTTCTTGAACTCGAAGCTGTCATACTGGTCGACATCGACCTGCTCCTGCAGGGTACCGTTGACGAAGAAGTTCACAGTCTTGGTGATGGTCTTCGTGACGATGACCACATCGGACTGGTCCGCTGTGAGCTTGAACTCCCACTGGAATCCCCTGTCCTCGTCGAGAATGTATGATATCACCGTTCCTCTTGAGACCAGGTCGGAAACCGATGTTCCGTTGACGGTCGAACGAACCATATCGACGGTACGCCCGGCGATCGGATTGATCTTGATAATGATCTCGGAATTGTAATCGAACTTCTTATAGATCTGACTGGGCGGGATGTAATCCTCGTTGGAGTCGACCGTGGCGGAGACGTCAGCGTAAGGTGCGTCGGTCTGCAGGTCCTTGTCGATGGAGTACCTGAACTCTACCTTCTTGATGTTCCAGATGAGGGCCATCGTGGTGTCCCCTGTAAGGGTATAGCGCCAGGACTGCGACGAGTAATCCTCGTTGTCCAGGATGATCTCGTTACCGACCTTGATGTTGGGGACGTATACGCCTTGACTGTTCGGAGCCACCCATGCCGGCAGATCCGTGATGTGGACATCGTTCTGGATCTCGGTTGTGGTGAGGGCATGGTTCAACGGGTATTGCACGACGAGCCTCTGGGAATCGTTGGTTCCGAATATACCCTCGGTGGTGAGGTATGTCAGCTGGATCATCACCTCATAGGACGGCTGGAACTTCAGCATCCTTCCCGCATCATCCGCGATGACGGTGTAGGTGAACGTTCCGTCCCTTGCCTTGGTGATGGAATCGGACCTGTCATTGTCTATGACCCAGCTCTGGCCTCCGTCGGATGTCGTGTAGACGTTCCAATTGGAGACTCCCACTCCGCCGCTGGTGAGCGTCGGCATGATGATCTGCTGCTCGTACACCGCGGTCTCCGGCCAACCGCTGGTATCGCCGGTACCTCTGTTCGGGTCAAGCACGAGCTCTCCGGTCACCGACCTGTTGTATGTGATGTCAATGTACACCTTGTCGGTGTTGTCATCCCAGTTGTTGGGATAGGTTATGGTTATCGCCAGCATTACACCCTGAAGTGTCAGGGTGCTGCTGGTCACCGGCTTGCTCGGGTTGAGGACCGGCGACGGCGTGTATCCTGCCGGGATGGTCATCCTATACGTACCGGAGTACGTGGTGCCGTTGTCCAGGGCGATCCTGATGACCTCGTACGGGTCCGTCTCCTTGAAGACGTAGCTGGAACCGTCGATGCTCTGATAGGTCCTCACATAGACGTCCTTGACAGAGGTGTTGACCAGGTTGGCGTACAGGGTGTGGCCGGTGGCCTGCATCCTGGCCCATGTTCCGAAGTCCAGTGTCTGGGTGGTCGGTACCATCTGAGTGCATGCTGCATCATAATACCATCCGACGACGCTGTAGCCCTCGTACACCTGCATCTGGGCCACCGCGGCCTCCGCAGCAGCGAATCCGAATGTTCTGTTCCAGTGCTGGCCCTCGTCATCGTAGCTGAGATCCTGCTGGGGGGACTCTCCGTTGACGAGACCGATCCTGTAGTGCACCGTGTATGCCTTGGGTATCAGCTGGCTGAACACTATATCCGCAGGTGCATCGGTCCTGGTCCAGTTGAGGTTGAAACTACCCACATTCACAGGGCCGCCGGGGTGGATCAGCGGGTTCACGGTGTCATCGGCTGTCTCGGTGTGGATGTTGATGTCCCTGACATCGTATGGCACGATCTCGTGGAAGTGGTATCCCAACAATCCGGTGTTGAGATCGCCCTTCTCGACGACATTATGCGGGTCTACACCGATGCTCTCGAAGCCGGCCACGTATGATCCGGGCTGGTACCAGACGTACTTCACATCGTTGGAGTCGTACAGGATCCTCGAGGATACCGTGTAGATGTCGTTGGATTTGATGTACTTGTTGCCCAGCTTGTCCATGTAATAGGTCGTGCCGGTACTCGTATCGACCTCGGGGACGAAATTGGCCGTGTCCTGATACGGATAATACGTGCTTCCGTCCTTCAGCGAGAACACAGTACCGTTCTTGGTGGTGTAATCCTTTCCGACCTCGATCAGCGTCGTGATGTAGGACTTGTCCGGGAATCCTTCCAGCACATCGTAGTAGTATCCTTCGGATATGACAATCTGAACCGCAGGGAACTGGTTGCTGGAGTTGTTGGTGATCCATCCGTCGTCCAGGCTGAGGAGCGAATCGCGGACTCCCACGTATTTGGTGATACTCACGATCATCTCTCCGGTGATGGCATCGAACACCTTCGTAGGACCGGAGATGACGTTGCCATCATGATCCCTTGTGGTGCCGCGCTCGTTCACGACCTCATTGTAGATACCGGAACTGAAGTCCATTATCCTTGCCAAGATTGCATAGTAATGTAAGGTCCTGGCCTGCGAACTGTTGATGACGATGTAGTCATCTACTCCGTCGCCGTCCGAATCCGGCTCCTTCATGATCATGGGGGTTGGGTCCGTACCGTATCTGATGTGGACCTTGTAATCGGTACCCACGGGGACCATTCCCCTGTAGACCTCTCCCTGCTCCTGTTCTCCAGTGTAGAAGAACTCGCCTTTCACTCCCTTGACCATATCAAGGTGGTATGCCACGCCCCTGGAGTTGACTAGGTAGACGTCCGTGTGGTCCGCATCTCCCCACTCCAGCTTTCCGTTGGTGTGTCCCGATCCGTCCTTTCCGTAATCGTAGTAGACGATGATCCTCACCTGGACCTCTCCGATGTCCTTGGCCATGATCTCCGCATCCCCGTGGACGACCATGGTGGCCCTGGAACTGGTAGCATCATCGAGTTCGTAATCGCCGTATACCAGCCACTTGCTGAACACATAGTCCGTTCCCGGCGGGGTGTACCTCAGCTCAATCCTGTCTCCGTAGTGGGCCTTGACCGTTCCGTTCTCGATGTAGGTCCTGGTACCGTTGTCCTGGTCCAGGAGGTACGCGTCGACTATTCCGTGGGCCTGATCTGTGATGCTGATGGTATATGTCAGCCTCTCCCACTCGGCCTCGTACACGATCCTGTACGCCTTCGTCGGTACATCGATGCACGGGAAGGAGGTCTCATTGTTGGGGTATACATACTTCTGGGTGTCCTGAGGTTTGCCCTTGAAGTCCATGGTGATGACCGGCTTGGCATCGAGATGGAGCACCTCTTTGGTGACGGCCGTGTGCCCGCCGATGTTGGTAATGAAGATCTTCATCAACCTCTGGACACCTGAGGTGGGATACTCCGCATCGTTCTCCGGGACGTTGGTGTTGTGCCATCCGGAGAGCCTGTATCCTGAACGGGATGCCTCGTTGAGGGTATATTCGAAGTGGTAGTAGTTCTCACTGTAGCCGCTCATGATCAGGATCTCGCCTCTGTTCGAATCGTACTGGTATCTATTCTTGTAGACATCCATGAAGTAGTAGGACGAGAGGTCGTCCAGACTGTCGACGTGGACGAGCTTGGACTCCATCACCCTCTCGTCATCCGTGATGTACGTGTCATTGGAGACGTAGAGGACCTGCTTCTGGTTCTGATAGTCGCCGGACGCGAGATATGCCACCCTCGACACGAGGACGTAGTTCTCGTTCGCATCCTTGACGTACTTGTTGCCGACGGCGTCGAAGTAGTACCTGACTCCGCTGTAGACCTCCTCCCTGTAGTTGGTATCGCTTGCGGGGACGTATGAGGCGCCTCCGCCGATCTTGGTGAAGGTCAGACCGTCGGATGTGATGCATCTGTAGGTGTCGGTCGGATCCGCCGGGTCGACATACACGAAGTAATACGATGCCCAGGTCAGTGTGGACAGGTTCTCCACCTTGACCAGCTTAGATTCCATCACCCTCTCGCTATCGGAGATGTACGCGTTGTTATCGATGTAGATTACGTTCTTGATGTTCACGTCATCTCCTGAGACCTCGTAGACAACCCTCGAGACCAGGGTGTAGACCGGGTTCTGTACGGTACCCGACTTGGTGTACTTGTTGCCCCACTTGTCGTAGTAGTAGGTCACTCCATCCACGATCTCGTAATCGAACTCCTTGGTGTCATCATCCCTACAGTAGTACGTTCCGCTATCGCTGTCGTAATAGTAGCGCACCAACTTGTCGTTATCGAGATAGTAATCTGGATCCTGGACTTCGGTATCGTACACCACCGAATTCTTGACGGCGTAGTATATGTTGTCGTATTCATCGAGATACTTGCTGTGCTCGCTGCTCCATCCGATGTTGGTCGGGATCGGATAGACAAGGTAGCTGTACGGCGGGGTGATCTTGGCGGTAGCATCGTGGGTGTCGTCCTTCAGTTTCATGTAGAGCTCGATGGATATGCTTCCGGTCGTCGCATAGAGCGTGACGGTATTGTTCTCCCAGTCCACTATATCCCTGCTGAGGATGGTATCCGAGTAGACGGTCTGGGTCTTCACGAACGATCCCTGCTGGGCGTTGGGGTCGCTGACGACCACAAACCAGCGTATGAACGGGTTCGTGCCGAGCTGTTCGCTCAGCTTCTCCTCGGCGAAGGTCAGTATGTTCTTGCCGCCCTGCGTCGGATCCTGGGTCGAGAACGATGCACCGTACTTGACGGTCGGATAGATCGCGTTGCCCGCGACCCACTTCATGACATAATATTCGTTGGCATCCGCACCGTGAATGTCGTATTCCTCACCGATCTTACCATGCCTGTGGTCCGTGCTGTTGTCGTAATCCCATCCGTCGAAGACCTGCTCGTTCTCATTCTTGTCAACATACACGAATATGACCTTGAACTCGATTCCAGTCCACTTCGCGTACAGCGTGATGTTGTCCTCAACTGGATCCATGTCGAAATCCCACATGTGGAGCAGGTTCTTCTCCTTGTACCATCCCTCGAAGACGTAACCCTCGCGGACGGGTGCCTCCGGCTCCTTCATCAGGGCGCCGGGGTGCTGCTGTGCCACATACAGCGTGGATTTCTTTCCGTCCTGCTCGTCGAACACCACTGCGAAAGTGTACCTGGCGTACAGGGTCATGTCACCGGTGATCGGATTGTCGAAACTGAACGTGTTGGTGAACATCTCGTCGATGTACCATCCTGAGAAGTTGTCCAGGGTCTGGGGGCAATCCTCCGCGGTGAGCTTGGTCATGTAGGGGACCGTTATGACGACCGGCCGATAATTCTCCGGGTTGGCGTAGTCGTCGTAGAACGTTATCTCGTATGTCCTGATCATCTTGGGCGTCAGGACGATGGTGGAGAGATGATGTACCCCGGCACTGTCCAGGATGTCCAAGTGGAGTGTGATCGTGGAGCCCTGCTCGAAGATATTGTTCGATATCTGGTACACGATGGTAGCGACCATGGATCCCGAGAGGGTTCCGACCTCCTCGTTCACGGCCATGGCATCGGTCATAACACGCTCTGCGGCAGAGATCTTAGTTCCGTTCAAATACAGAATCTGCTTCTTATCCTTGTCAGGATCATCGCCGACCTTCTTGTACACCTCCCTGGAAACGGGGGTGGGATCTTCTGCTCCGGCATACTTGTTGCCGAATATGTCGACATAGTACGTGGTACCGTCGATCTCCACCGTCGTATGGGGATGATGTCTGATGTCATACTCCTCTTCGCCTCCGATAAGCGTGTACACCAAACCGTCGGTAGTGACGTATCTATTTCCCGCGGAGTCCCTGAAGTAGTAATCTGAGAGGTTATCGTTTATGTTATCAACTTGAGTCAGGATCGACTCCATCGTCGTGCCGGTGCTGTAGTTCCTGATGACCGCCGGCGTGACCCCCATCCATCCGGAGGTGTTGTCCGAATTGTTCGCCATGTGTACATTCAGCACGGTCTGGTCGGAGATGCCGCTGAACTCGACCCACTTCAGTGTGGTCACTCCCCTGATGTATCCTTCCGGGACCAGGACATCGGTCGAACCGCTGCAAACGTCGTCCCTCTTGACGAGGTTGACGTTGACATAGAAATCGTCGTCCGAGTTCAGACCTCCGCTTCCTGCCACATACAGGTCGATACGGACTTCGACCGTATTGACCAGCATGGATTGGGTCATTTCGACCATTCCGCCGTTTCCGTCGGGGACCTCGTAGACGATGTCCTTGGTCTCCTGGAAGTTCAGGGTCAGGTACCCGATGTATGCGGTCTGGTTCCTGGGCATTCCTGAGAACAGGAAGTTCAATGTGTAGGAACCGGCCTGATCCGCATTGGTGTATCCGGTACAGTTCAGCGGGAGCCCCCTGGCCACTCCCTCGCGATAGTATATTCCCTTGTAATCGGTAGCGTTGTATTGGTAGGTGGTATACTCACCCTGTCCGGTTCCTGTGGACAGCATATGGTAGTCCTCGGCACCCTGGAATCCAAACATGAATCCCATGTACTCCCTGTGTAAGACCTGGTCCTCATAGTAGACGCCGGGCTGTACGAACGTGTAATCGGTCTCGGCATCGAACGATGAAAGCTTGGTAAAGGTTCCTCCGGTGTACTTCATCTTAGCATTATCCTGGATCTTCATGATGTCCACGGACGATGTGACGATGTGCTCCACCTGGTCCTCATCCGCCGACAGGGTCATGTTGATGACCTTCTTCTCGATACCCGCGATGTACCAGCACTTACCGGTGGAGAAGTACGATGTCTCGGCCACCTTGTATATGGAGTCCTTGTAGACCACGAATCCTCCGGTACTGCTCGAGCTTCCCAGGACATATGCTCCGTAATCGGACCTGTCCTTGACCGCCATCTCGGTGTAACCGTAGACCTGGTTGTACGTCGTACCGGTCCTCACGTTGAACGTGGCACCTCCGGAGAATATCACCTTGTTCGACGGGGCGGTGACCGATGTGTAAGCGTCCCTGCTGTTCCTGCTCTCGAACTTGGACACCTCTCCGACCGGACCGTAGATGGTTATGGTGGTACCGTCCTTGAGAGTCATCCCGGTGCTGTCGTCGGCCTGCTTACCGATGAGATAGATACTCGCATTCCTGCTGGGTTCGCCCTCGGCGGTGGTCTGGGTGTTCCTGACGTCGATATCCAATACCGAATTCTCGATTGTAAGGACATCCGCGCGGTGGATCCCCTTGATGGTGGTCTCCGAATCGTTCGTGAAGTCCTCTATGAAAATGGATCTGAAACCTCCGGTCATACATGAGTTCCCGCTGCCCATGATGCTTCCGCTGATCGTCATTCCGGGCCTGTTGTTGTTTCCGTGGATGTAGATACTTCCGTCACCGTGGACCGGTGTGACCCCGGGTCTGAAAGCTTCGGCACTGCTCGCGGTATCATCCAGACCGATGTCCGCTCCGGCATAGATCGATCCGAGATTGATGTATTTGAGTTCCTCGCTGTCGTGATAGGCGAATGTGTATCTGTCTGTGAGTGAGTTATACTCATAATCATACCCCACATAGATGCTGGTATTACCCCAGACGTTGCCCATGAATCCTCCACCGTAGACGGAACCGCCGATGGTCCCCTCCTCAATGACGATACGCGTGTCGGATTTGTTGTCATCCGTACCGGTTTCGAATTTGGCCTGGGATCCGTCGTCACCGACTGACGATCCACCGTAGACGGAACCGCCGATGCTCGTGTCGGCACCTGATATGTAGACGAAGTTGTCGCCCAACGTTACCACGGTGGTGCTCTTGGACGTGGCTCCCGTCACCGATACGCCTGCCCTTCCGAGACCCCCTCCGAAGACGTTGCCCTCGATCGTTCCGTTGGAGACATCCACCGTGGTGCTCCCGACGAGCGTCTCCGTCTGCGCCGGCGTGGCGTTATTGGGTCCCAGTTTACCCGAAACTACCTTTCCGACGGCACCTCCGCCGTAGACGTCGCCTCCGATGGACCCGCCCGTAACGTTGACCTTGGTGGGGCCCACGACCCTGGCGAAATCGAGATAGTATCCTGATGTGATCCTATTGGTCTCTGCATCGGCACTGATGAAACTGGCGCTGGTATCGAACTTGTATGTGATCGAACCGTCGGCGTTCGTGAGCCAGGGCATCTGATAGAACGTTCCGTCCCTCTTGACGATCGTGTTGGTTATGTATTCGTCCGTACCGTTGGCGAATGTGTAATTGCCGTCGCTGCTGTGCGTTCCTGTACCGGGGGTGTATGCGATCTCGATACCCCTTCCGGCACCGTATACGTCGTGCCAGATCTCTCCACCGGTGACGTTGACGGTCACCGGACCTTTGACAGATGCGACATAGTTGAACGGATCCTTGTCCACGTAATTGTTGGACCATTCGACACTCTCATTTTTGAAAGAGTTATCACCGTATGAGCAGTACTGATACAGCTTGGGAACGGACATTCCGCCACCGTAGACACTACCTTTGACCACACCGCCGGTGACGTTGACCTCGACGGTCCCGTAGACGTAGGACCTTCCGGTGGAGTTCTTTCCCTGTTCGGCGTTGGCATTTATCGAACCGTTTTCATTATGATGGATCTTGTTCTGGCCTCCGCTTCCTCCCCCATAAACATTGTTCTCGACGGTTCCGCCTTTGACGGTGACGGTGATGGTCAGCTGGGAACTGTCCTCTCTGTCGCCGATGCTTCCCCTGTATCCTCCGCCGTAAACGTTTCCGACCGTTCCGCCCTCGACGGTTACTTGGATGTGTCCCTTCATGAGGGACCTTCCTTGAGCTTCCGCAAAGGTATCATATCCGCCACCGATGAGGTTGGCGACCATCGCATTGCCCATGACGTGCAGATCTATGGTACCCCTGTTGTCGCCGCTGTTGTCGGCGATGAGCGCCCCGACCGTGTTGGCATCCTTTTCCGCCGCATCGGTGATCGTACCGCATGCCACATGCCTGACCTTCGCGATACCGCTAATCTCCATGAACGCATTCTGAGTCGTGGTGTAGTTGGTCCTTCCCGCAGCCTGTGCGTCCCAGACATTTCCCCTGTCGCTGATGAACAAGTGGACTGTACCGAAGATATTGGAAGTGTTGCCGTTAGTACCCTTTGAGTTCCCTCCCTCTAGGACACTGGACTCGGTCGTCATGAACGATGATCTGAGTTTCTGAAGATAGTCTCCGCCGGCAGGGTTGTCCAGTTTGTATCCGGATGCCTTATCCTCGTAGTTGTCCCCTGTGATCATTCCGCCGAGGATGTATACGAAGACTCCTCCGGACGATAGGTCGTTGGTACTAGCACCATAGACGCTCCCTCCGCGGCTGGTCCCCGCGTTTCCTCCGCAGAAGGTGTCGGTGACCAATCCGCCCTTCATCACCGTATAGGTGGACAGATTGCCGTTCTGGCCGTTGGTACCGATATTAAGTATAGAACCTGTACTGACACTTCCGGCGACGACACACTGGTAGATACCACTGTGTATGATCAGATAGGTTCCGAGGTCGACGGTGGATGACAAATCCCCTTCGTACACTATCTCCTTTCCTGAAACAACAGCAGTGGTTATGTTCACCTCCGCACTGCCTCCGATCAACTGCGGTGCACCGCCTGTGGTCCTTGGATCTTTATTACTGGCAAGCTTGGGATTGGTGATGTTGCTCCCCATGATGAGTTTGTGGCCGTCCGCGACGAATGAACCTCCGACCCCTCCGTCCCCGTGCCTTGCCGAGAGCGTGTAGGTGGTTATTCCCAATGAATCGAATATCACATCCCCGCCCATCTTGAACGGTTTGTATTCCACATTTCCGTCCTTGCTGAGGAGGAATATTGTCGGAGTGACCGAGTTGTTGGTGGTCCCCTCGTATTTCGTGAACGTTCCCGCGGGTACGACGAGGTTGATGTCGACGTTCTTGAAGAAGTAATTGTCGTATACGCTCGCATCTGTAAGGCTGTTTATCTTCTTCAACGTTGCACCGCTTTTCTCATCATACGTCATGTACGGCTGAGAATTGCTGTCGTAGAGCACATATTTCTTACCGGAGGTATCGTATGCGACCTTAGTGATCGGGACATAGTCGTTTCCGGACAGGATGTACTTGGTACCCATGTCATCATAGTAGTATGTCTTCCCCTCATGGATCTCCGAACGATAATCGGCGATCGTGTGGATCGTGGCATTGGATGGGGTGAATCTGAGGCCATCGTCTGTTGTATATACTTCACCGCCCGAATCCTTGAATGAGTATGTTGTTAGATCCACCAGGTTCGTCAACGGCACCTTGTTGCTCATGTTGTACTCTTCGTCCGAGAGACATGCACCGGGCTTGTAGATCAGCGTCATGGTGTTCACATCCTGCGGATCTGTGTAGGCGACGTAGGCCATCAGGGTGTAAAGATTGCCCATCTTGTTGTATTTGTTACCCAGCTTGTCGTAGAAGTAGTTCACTTTGACCGTGCTGAAATCCTTTACGGCCAATGGATCATAGTCGGCTCCGCCGGCAGTCGGGCGGTATTCCGTACCGTCCGAGATCGCGGTGTATCTATTTCCGCTACTGTCCTTGAAGTAGTAGGAGCTATAGTCGAATCCGCTCCAGGTATCAATCGCGATCCTATTCGCATTGCCTATCTTCTGTTCGTCAATCGACAGATAGGTACCGGTTAGATAGACGATTTTCTTCGTATTGTCGGACGTCGCATACATAATCTTGGAGATACACATGTAATCGTCGCTGTTGTTCTTGATGTACTTGTTCCCCAGTCTGTCGACAGAGATGTTCATGTCCCCGGTCTTGGTGAACTCGGTAACATGCACCAAGGGAGTGTAACCGTATGTGAAATTCACACCGTCGTTGGTGTAGTACTCGTTGAGACCCGTGAGCTCGCCTTTGTGACTCACCTTGATCTCCCCGATGTTGTTCTTGGTGGAATGCTTGTTCGTGAACCTGTTCGGATCCATCTTGTAGATGGTTTTGTACATGTCGGGAGTCCATCCGTGGTCTGAGGTTGCGAGATCCCTCCACAAGAGACCAGTATTACCTTGCTCCCCATCCCTGTTGACTTTGTAATTGGTAAGATCCATATCGAGTTTACCGTTGTCATCGCTGTCCAAAAGGGCATAGGGTGCGGAAACCGGTAGTGTATACTTGTTATTCGTCCAATATGAATAGTGGATTTCCTCCGATTTCATTTCGAACACGTCCGGCTGAACCCATACGGCCCATAGATCAGTCACTGTATCCGGGATGACATCACCAGGCAGATAGACTACTGACGGGTTAGTTGGATCGTTTCCCCATCCTCCGAAGACCTTGTTAGGGGTGTACGAAAAGCTCGCATCCGTCATTGTGATAGTAGTCGTTTTGTTGGCTTCTGCAGTTGTGAACACCAGACCGCCCGTAGCATAATCCCTGGTTGCTCCAGTGATCGTCCCGGGGTAATAGTTCAATTCTTCCGGAAAGTCAATCCTGTATGTACCGGCATTCATGGTATGTGCGGTTATCGTTATTGAATAACCCCATACGTTGATTTCTACACCATCTGGCCCGACCCAGTTCACTATGTCCGTCGAGGTCTCGACGACCTGCCCTTGCTGATCCTTCTTGTACACATAGGAGATATCCTTCCCGTTCACTTCGTCGTACCAGCGCTCCGGATTGTATTCCGTGGATGCGATACCGTAGTATCCGAACTCTATGTAGGATGCCTCGCTTCCGTCGGACAGGGTCGCGCCGTTGGGATGATATATGACGTACTGGTCGTTCTCTATGTTGGGAGCGGTCGCACTGAGCTCCATCAGCACTGCCACGCATGCGAACATGCATGCCATCACCGAAATGACCGCAATGGTCTTCATTCTCAAACCGCCGTGGGCGCCGCTAATGGCTACATCTCTCACCATGCCATCACCTTCCAACTCTGATTGCATACGGTCCCGTGGACCACCGAGGCCCGTCCCTGACGGGCCCTCATCCCAGTGTCTTCCGGTCTCACGTTCTCCTGCATGCTATCTCCTTCCTTCCGGCCTCATCCGACCGTGCATCTGAATATTATCGTACCGTCGCTTATCGCGCCGTTCAACGGGGGCCTTGTATCGCTGCTGCCCCCTATGGCTCCGAAATAGAGTTTCACCTTGTACACCACTTCGCCGTTGGTTCCGGGGTACAATGTCATCTGGTTGCTATTGTTCTCGCCTGCGCCCAGGACGAACGTCTTGTGGACTCCGACACCCGTTGCGCCGTCATTGTCCGTCCAGTACTCCATGATCATCTTCCAGCCGCCCATTGCCGGGAACGTGCTGGGATCGTACCATGTGAACACGTCGTAGCTGGTCTGGTGCGAGCCTGTGGTCTGCTCCGCCACCCTCATGATCTGGTATGACTGCTCTCCGCCGAACTTGACCACCTTGTAGACATCCCCTCCGACCGTGAGGTCGCTCGTCAAGGCAGGCTTCAGCTTGTAGACGCTGGTCAGACTCTGCGGGACGTCCCTTGTCTCCACGGTGTACTGCACGTGGTGCGTCCTCGTGATCTTGAATCCGGGTCCATACTCCTGATCGGGGTACGGGGCCGGGAATGTCACTCCCTGTTCAGTCGTCGACACGACGAAGCGCGCACCGTTCACCAGAACGCTCACCGGCAGCATGGTCTTGGCCTCACCGTTGACGGCGGATGTGTACGCCATGAAGTGGTATGTGTTGTGACCCTCATTGAGGTGCAGTGTGATCGTGACCGCGTTATCTTCACCGCAGGCAACCGGCGCGACGTAATTGTTGGCCACGGCGTAATCCTCGTTCTGTCCGTCAGGCCAGTAATGGACCACTGCCCTCCAGTCACCGGCATCCGACACCAGGTGCCAGATCTTGATCTGGTAGTCGCCGGCGGCCGTCGCGTCTATGTTCAGGGTCGCGACCTCGTCGGCGGGGCCCCTTTGTACAGATCGCTGCCTACCTGGATATCTACGGAATCCAGCAGCCTGTACCACGTCTCCACGTAACGTGTCGATATCAGGTCGTACCTTATCTCGGCGTCACCGAACGTGTACGCTCCGATGTCGGATCCCTCCTGCGTTATAGTGACGTAATTGGCGCTGGCGTTGTTGCCGTCGTTGACGGATATCGCCGTGTACGCGTATCCCACTCCGGCGAACATCATCATGAACGCCACGCATGTGGCCATCAGCATCATCAGGGGCTTACGACTGCTCATCTTCGACCCTCCTGATGCCTGCGAACATCAATGCCAGGAACGTTATGGGGATCAGCGGGAGCATCATCACCCACATCTGCGACGGACCTGCCCAGTATTCACCGTTCGTTGCCATGTATACCGAGAAGTGGACCACCGAGAATGCCACGATTCCTGTCTCGGAATCGTATGTGCACGGGATCTCCTCCAGATTTCCGTCGTCAGCAACGTAGTAGACGTGCATGGCCTCGTATCCGGGCTCCACTTCGATCTCCGCGGTGCCTCCCAGTTCCGAGATGAGAGTATCGTTCTGCAACAGCGTGACGCTGACTGCGTAGTTGTCTCCGATGACCTTCCACTGGGCGCCGGTGGTGTTGTACTCGGTCACGGGCTTGATCGAGAGCACAACATCCCCCCTGTTGCCGGACAAATTCTTCAGCACATCGTTGTCGATTGTGACCGACATCGTACCGTTCCTTGCGGTGACCGATGCCAGATAACCGTACTCCGCTATGATGTGGACCGTGTCCTCCGGGATGACGACCGTTCCGTCCTCCTCTTCCGTGGGCATTATGACGACCTGTGCGTCCATTCCCTCGACGGAGTCCTTGGCGTAATCCACCGCCATGACGGTGTTCTCCGGCACGGGGATGTATACCCTCTCGCCGTCGCCGTACGCCGTGATCTCCGTGGTGTTGCCCTCGGCATCCTTATAGATGACTGTCTGTTCGAGGGAAATCATCTTTCCGTCCTCGCCGTAGACGGTGTGGGAATGGATGTCCTTCTCCGTTCCGTCCTCGTTGTCGTGGTCGTAATCCTAAGTTATCTCGACGGTACCGTCGTCCATCTGTACTATGGCCTCGCTGCAGGTGCATTTGAGCTCCTTGCCGTCGGGGCCGACTGTCGACTCGTCGATCTCCACCGTCTCGACCTTTCCGTCGGACGATGTGGTGTCATCGGTGACCTAGACTGTCCTGGTACCGTCGGGATAGATGATTTCCGTAGTCTCCTTTTCTGTAATCGATCCGTCCTCGTTCTCGATCGTCTCCGTATCGATGTGGATGATCGGCTGAGGTTCGGGTTCGGGTTTGATCTCACTCCACTGCGCGGTGATGGTGTCTGACGTGAGGTCGGAGACCACCGTCCTCTCGTTGACATATGCTGTACCGCAAAGCCACCCGTCCAGATCGTATCCTGGTTTGGATACGTCCGGGAATGCTCCCAGCACATCTCCGACCGCGTACGTCCTCGTGTCGAGGACCTCGCCGTCGGAATAGAATGTGATGGTCCTGGTCCCTACCGCATCTATTCCGAAATGGAGGTCGATGCTGCCGGAGGCCTCGGGCGGTGTTGTGCTCTGATACGGTGATGCCGTGTAGATGGTCAGCGGGTAGTCCTTGCCGGGTTCGAGATACACGTCGTTGCCGTCCTCGTCGGTCAGCAAAGCAGTGTACTCATCATCCGCGGTAAGGACCACGTGGTACTGAATCGTCCCGTCCTGCAAGAAGACGGTGAATCCTGTCTGCTCAAGGACACCGAAGCTGCCTTCGGCCGCTACGGTGAGCTTGAACGTACCCGAGGAGGCACCGATCCTCAAAAATGCCGGTGCCTCCCCGCTGATCTTCTTCACGGGGAGGGAGTACTCGGGGGTACCCTCGTTGTCCACCGTATCGAAGCCCAGTGTGGAATTGAAGAGTGGTGTTGCAATCTCGTCGCCGTTCTGGTCGACGATCTTCACTGTGGTTATTGTATCTGCGTCGATGTCGTCGGAGAACTGCACAGGGACAATGGCCATGGCTAGAGCTACTGCTAGGAGCAGCACGGCAATGGACCTGTTTGTGATGTTCTCGGACATCGGAACGTGACTGTTTCAGTAATTCAATTCAAATCATGCAGGTTCGTTAACCGTTACTGCAAACACGAGTTGTCCGCCACTCAGGTTCTGAGGACTCTCGATTGGTACGTACTTATCCTGCCCTATGGTTTTTGTTGCAGAATCATTAGCGTATCCATAGCAAAGACTGAGTGTCACGGGAGTGTACACAGATCCGTTAGCATTTGGGGAATTAGGTGCAGTGAATGTGACCCCACCTGCCGTTGCATAAGCTCCCTGGAATACCCATGTATCATCTGATGTTGTCTTAGCAACAATAGCATTGCTGCTGTCAACAAGGTAATAGCCCAGCTTAGTTCCCATATCGAAACTGTTGGAACTCTTGATTGTCATCACGACTGCGGGCAGATTGGAGCTGTATCCATATGCAGTCGCGGTTATTCTGACGTCTCCCAATTTCAGGAGAGTGTATCCAGACACGCTAGGTGACTGCGCAACCTGGTTGGCAGATACTTTGTATGCCAAAACTTCAGCGCTGTTTTCGTAATAAGAGGCGCTATCAAAGTACTCTACAGCGTTCACGCTGAATGTATATTTGGCTTCTGGAGACTGCTGAGCTCCATCATCCTGAGTCAGCGTCACATATTTTGCTGATGCACTGTTGCTGTCGTTCACTGTGATCGCAGTGTATGCGTATCCAGCTCCGACGGCAACGATTCCGATGACCGCGATGGTCGCGATCAGTGTTATTGCTCTTGTGTTCATTTTTCTCACTCCTTCAATTCCTTTCCGGTCTTCACGTACCTATAGATCTCGCCAGCGATCGCTACGCCTGCCAGCAATGCTATTACCAGCAGGAAGTTCTGCTTGACGAACGTCACCAGATGGCCGATCCATTGCATGGTCCCGATCACCTTACCATTGATGTCATTGAGGTTGACATGGTCCGTGCTGTAGTAACTGGGATTGTCTCCGGTGGTCTCGATCCAGGCGCCCGATGGGTCGTCCAGATGGAATCCGATGACGCGGTGGTGATTCAGTTTCCCGTCCGCCATCTTGAAAGACAGCACATCGCCGATCTTGATCTCGCCGATCTCCTCTGCGGAGAGGTGCTTGACCATGATCAGCGTGTTCTTGGGGAACGAATCGATCTCGTACTCGGTCACGTTCCCGTCCATCGAGTCCGTCACGATCAGGAGGACCTGACGGTCCGACGGGTCGAGAGAGTGGCCGTTGAAGTCGTAAAAGGTGTAGACTGCGAGCGCTACTACCGCTACGATGATCACTGCTGCGACGACTCTTTTGGTCTTCCTCTTCTGCGGCGATTTATCCATAGCGTCCATAGCTATTCCCCCAATCCAAGCAACATATACACGCGTGCCATATTTAACCTGTGCCCCTAATAGTTATAAAAAATTGCAAACGAGCCGAGTTAAGACTGTTGATATCCAACCATTTATAAGCTTTTGCCAAAAAGCCCCCCCCCCTTTTCAAAAATCCTGCTCGTACGTTCGACGTTTTTCCGAAGGAGAAGTTAGAAAATATGACCAATCGACTGCGATGGATGGGTCTAAGAATATTATGTGCCAGACATCGCAAAAATGGGTGAAAAACGGTTTGATGGATGGATACTCTGGAAGTATCATCCATGTACGAATTTGACATAATCCGCCTTGTCCTTCGACTTGATCTCGGCGATCATGTTGTGCAGGATGTATGCGTCGCAGGATATCACCATGACCTCGAGGCACCTCTGGTTCTTCAGATGCGAATGCATCTGCGTCTTTATGCTGGATTGATACTTTGCCTGGAGCTGGATCATCCATGGATCCGCGTGATTGCCCCTTACGATGATCAGGACGCCCTCCACGAGCCCGGAAAGATCCTCCAGTTCCCTGATATCGTCCATCGCTGCTGATATGGAAGCCCTGATGGCCTCGGACCTCCCCTTGAGATCGTATGCCTCCTGGATGCTGTCCAGCGCCTTGATGTAAGAATCGTTGAGCGATATACTAATGATAGACATTCGACGAACCTCCTGTTCACCTTATTTTATTAATTATTACATTCAATATTAATAATTTTATTGCTCATAAATGTACATTATTCAGCCTTCTTTAAGTACACTTAGAAACTTATAGTGACAAGGGTTAAACGGACTTGTACAGGGACTATAACCCTATGGAGCAAATGACGCATTTCCCTAAACATCTCATCAAATGCCGTATCTAACACGTTCACCCTTGGGGGATTTAACCATTTTAGACCGCTATCTTTTTCGTATGCCGACGGATACTCCCGATCATGAGAATCGGAGTCACCTACGAGAACGGAGAGATCTTCCAGCATTTCGGAAGGACACAGCAGTTCAAGATCTACGAGGTCGAAGACAAGAAGATTCTATCCTCGAGGGTCATCGGCAACAACGGCCTCTCCCACGGGGCGCTGGGGACCATCCTCCAGGACGAGAAGGTGGACGTGTTCATCTGCGGAGGCATCGGAGGCGGTGCGAGGCAGATGATCGTCTCCCACGGCATAGAGCTCGTCGCGGGCGCCGAAGGCGATGCGGACGAGGTCGTGCAGAAGTATCTGGGAGGTACGCTGGTCTGCGGCGATTCGGAATGCCATCACGACCACGAGTGCCACTGCCACTGAACCTTTTCGAATGATCATTGGGACCTGTCGGCGAGACGGATCCCCTTGGTCTCCTTCCCCAGGACGGCGATCACGACCGCCACCATTATGAATACCGCCGACAGCACGGCGAACACCATCATGAATCCCGTCTCCGAACCGTAATATGAATACAGCACAGGGACCACCATCGGCGCCAGGACCGCGCCCACGCGGCCGAAGGCCGACGCCCAGCCTGTACCGGATCCCCTGACGTCCGTGGGATACACCTCGGGCGTGTACGAGTACACGCACCCCCACGCCCCCAGGGCGAAGAAGTACAGCAGGCATCCCGTCGCCAATATCGTCATGTCGGTATCCGAATGACCGAACAGCCATGCCGCCGCAGCGGTGCCCATGAAGAACAGGATCAAAGTGGGCTTCCTCCCGATCCTCTCCACCAGCAGCGCCGCCGACAGGTATCCCGGCAGCTGTGCCACGCACATTATGAGCACGAAACCGAGGCTCTTGGTCAATTCCATGTGCTCGACCAGCATGGAAGGGGTCCAAAGAACGAATCCGTAGTAACCGAAGTTGATGCCGAACCAGATCACCCACAGGACCACCGTGGCCCTCAGGTTGTTCCTGGACCAAAGCATCCTGAACTCGGAGTACCACGGCCTCTTCTCCACCGCTCCCTCCGACGGCTCGTACGGCCGCGGCTCCATGCCCGCGGCCCTCTCGAGGCCGGAGACGATCTCGTCCGCCTCCTCAGTCCTGCCGTTGACCTCCAGGAACCTGGGGGACTCCGGCACCTTGAACCTCAGGAAGGCTGCGAACAGCGCCGGTACGGCACCGACGATGAACGCCATCCTCCACCCGTACACCGGAATCAGAAGATACGCGACAAGCTGACTGAGGATCCATCCCCATGCCCAGAAGCTCTCCAGGATGATGACGTTCTTCCCCCTGGACTCCAGCGGGGAGATCTCGCTCACCAGCGTGGATGCCGCTGGCAGCTCGCCTCCCAGTCCGAAACCGGTCAGGAAGCGGAACACGATCAGCATCCAGTATTCGGTCGCGAGACCGCACAGGAAGCTCCCGATGCTGTAGATCAGCAACGTATACAATATCACCGCGCGTCTTCCGAAACGGTCCGAAAGCGCACCCGATAACGCGGCACCGATTATCATTCCCAGAAGACCTGAACTGGTCAGCAGCCCCTTCTGGTAGATATCGAGACCCCAATCCGATATCGATGCAATTACACCGGCCACCATCCCCTGGTCCATCGCGTCGAACATCCACCCCACCCCTATGAGGAACAGGATGGCCCAGGTCGCCCTGGTCATCGGCAACGATTCTAGACGTTCGGAGATGCTAGCCATTATCGATCGGTTCGGCAATCCCCTATTACAATAATTAAATCTAATGTAGGTACGGTCAAATGTGTACGCTGAGGACCGGCCGGGATCACAGCATGCCGACGATCCCTGTGACGAATATCGCCGCCAGGAGCAGCGGGCAGACATACTTGATCATCGGCCCGTACATGTCCTTCAGCCTGAACCTGCTGGACTGCAGGATCTCCTCCTCTATCAGCACCGTCTTCGCTACGTAACCCACGAACAGGCAGATCAGGATGGCCCCTATGGGCATCAGGAACTTGTTGGTAATGTTGTCAAGGATGTCCAGCCAGTTGTCGCCCAGGAACGTGTCCACGTTCAGCGGCCCTCCGGGCATTCCGAACACCACCAGCAGACCGACCAGCGCGATGATTGTTGCCGTGACCAATATCGAATGCTTCCTGCCCCTCTTCATGCCGTCCATGAATATGGATGTGGAGGCCTCGGCCAGAGCGATCGCGGATGTCAGAGCGGCGATTAGCACCAGGAAGTAGAACACGGGTGCGATGATGTTGCCCGCGGGCATCGAAGCGAACACCGCCGGCATGGCGCTGAACAGTAGCCCGGGGCCCTGGGAGTCCTCGAAACCGAACGAGAAGGCCAGCGGTATGATCATGAGTCCCGCCAGCAATGCGACCCCGGTATCAATCCCTACGACGCTGATGGACGATTTCTCGATGTCCACATCCTTCTTAGTGTAGGAACCGTAGGTCACCAGGATACCCATGGCGATCGACAGCGAATAGAACGTCTGCCCGACGGCACCCAACACGGTGTCGCCGTTGATCTTGGAGATGTCCGGCTGCAGATAGTAGATCAGGCCCTCCCATATGTTGTCCACCGTCGCGAACTCGTATATCGTTATGCCTACTATGACCGCCAGGAGCACCGGCATCAGGATCGCGCTGAGCTTCTCGATACCTTTCTCCACGCCGGCCATGATGCATATCAAGCACAGCAGCGCGAAGATGATGAACCAGAGCGCCGGGCTGAACAGCCCCCCGTCCGTGTTCCCGACGATGAAATCGCTCCAATAAGTCCCTCCGGCCAGCATGTCGAGGTTCCCTGCCGTGGACTCGAAGAACCACTTGGTGACCCATCCGCCTATCACGCAGTAATAGGGGACGATGACCATCGGCACCACAGCCAGGATATACGGGGCGACCTTGAACCTGTCGCTGATCTCCCAGAACGCGGCGAACACCGACTTCCCGGTCTTCCTCCCGAGCGCGACCTCGGTCATCATCAGGAAGAGACCGAAGGTCAGGGCGATGACTACGTACACTACGACGAACGCTCCCCCTCCGTAGTGGGACACCATGTACGGGAAGCGCCATAGATTCCCGAGACCCACGGATGCGGCCGCCGTGGCTAGGATGAATCCCATCTTGCCGCTGAAACTGGCCCTCTCGGTCTCGGACATGGGATTCGTGTATGGACCATCCGTATAAACCATTAGTCCCTATTATAAACGCGGGCGACCTAATTAATAAAGGCGCGACCTTTATATTGCAGTAACGCGTACTGTTCCTCGGATGGGATAGCATGAGTGACAGCTCACGCGATAGCAGCGAAGGCTTTCAGGGCCTGTTCGGCAGTTTCAAGCTGCCGAAGTTCAACAGATCGGGGATATTCGGTCTGTGGAAGGGAGGTACGGAACGTACTCCCGACCGTGCGAAAGAGGCTGTTAGGAAACCCGCCGATTCCAGGGTCAGGGCACCCCCCGCATCCTCCGAGGTGCGCGACATGGGTCGCTACGGATTCGAGAGCTTCGGCGTTCCCGACGGCCAGCAGATATACATTTCCCGGAACAAGGAGACGCCTCTGTTCTACGACGACGATATGGAGTTCGTACCGGCAGAGAGCGAGGAGTTCCGCGGATTCGACGAGGAACCAGCATCAATGGAACAGGAAGAGGAGATCGCGGAGGCATCCTTCGACGACCTCTTCGTCGAGGAGGAGCCCGAGACGGAGGACCTCCTCATCATACAGTCGACGGAACCCGAGACCGTGGTCGCGGAGGAAGCGGAACCCGCAGAGGAGGCCCCCGTGGTGGCACAGGACGTGTCCCCTGAGGACCTGTTCGCCGACATCATGCGCGGCGCACCGTCAGTGGTGGACACCCAGATCGGATGCTTCACCGACGGCGTCATGAAGGAGACCGCTCCGGCCGAGACAGTGGAGATGATCGAATCCGCGGAGATCGCGGAGGACAGGGTCGCAAGGGAGATCGAGACACGCATCTTCGATGCGGAGGAACCGATCGTTCCCGAGGCCCCGATCGTCATGGAATCCGCTGACACCTATTCGGTCAGCGACGAGATGGACCCGGAGGACGGCTTCAGTGACGTCCCCGACGTGTTCGTCCCGCGCATAGAGGACTTCGAGGAGGAGTCGATGCAAACCTGGGATGTTCCCGAGGAGGCCTGCGATTCCTTCGTATCATACATCTCAATGATCCCCGAGGAGGTCAGCTTCGCCGCTGCCCCCGTGTGGGATGTGACGGACGAGACCGCTGAGGCGTTCTCGTCGTACCTCTCTTCGATCCCCGCAGAGGAGACCTTAACGGTTGTTCCGGTCTGGGACGTATCGGAGGAGGCCTCGGATGCCTACGTATCGTACCTGGCATCCATACCCAGAGAAGTGACCTTCGCTCCCGCATGGGATATCAGCGAAGAGACGGCATCGATGTTCGCGGATTACGTCGCGATAATCCCCGAGGAGATCACCTTTGCAACCGTCCCCGCCTGGGAGGTGTCGGAGGAAACGGCAGAGGCATACACCTCGTATCTCGCGTCGATCCCCAGGGAGATCACCTTTGCTCCCGCGTGGAACGTCGACGACAGCACCGCAGCAGCGTTCACAGACTACATCGCCATGATCCCAGAGGAGGAGTCCTTCGCGGCAGCCCCGGTATGGGAGGTATCGGAAGAGACCGCCGAGTCCTTCGAGTCGTATCTGGCGATGATACCCAAGGAGGTCACGTTCGCACCCGCATGGGACGTGAATGACCTCGCGGCGGATGCCTACGTATCGTACCTGGCATCCGTACCCAAGGAAGCCCCCGCAGTCCCCGCATGGGACGTCGGCGAAGAGACGGCTTCCGCATTCGCAAGCATGTTCGAAACCAAGGAGGAGCCTGTTCTGCAGGCCAACATCCAGGTCACCGCGGGACTGCCCAGGACCGTGACCGTTGAAGCTCTGGAGGCAACCAACGAGCCTCAGCTGGTCGACGACCTCATGGCAGCCCAGTCCGGAGAGACCGGAACATTCATGCTGACCTCGGGCGACGCCGAGGTCCAGATACCGGTCAAGGACAACACCGCCATCAACCAGGAGAACCTCCACATCGACACCGCGAAGAAAGTGGTATCCTACCGCTTCGTGTTCAGGGACGGCAGGCTCCAGAAGATCCCCGTAGAGGTGGAGCTCAAGCCCGAGACCGTCATGATAGAGAATGAGCCAGAGGCAGCGGAGAGCATCTCCGATGAACCGGTTTCGGAGGTCATCGCACTGCCCGCGGCCGCCACCGTGAAGGCCCTGCCCGAGGCGAGGCCCGAGCCCAAGGGAGAAGTGACGTTCTCCTTCGGACAGTCACAGAAGAGCTACGATTCAGTGGGATTCTACTTCTGAATTCGTAGCAAACTTCTTCCAACCAAACCTTTTCCTTCTTACTTTTTTATATTTCCAACAGATATCCAGAGACATGGAACTTCTCCTGCAGGTACTGCTGACCATGACCGTCATCTACATCATGGCCCGTATCGGATCCACCGTCTTCGGAAGGGTTGGACTCCCCGGGCTCATAGGTGAGATCCTTGTGGGTATCGTCATCGCCAACATTACCATCGGGGATTCGTCCTTCATGAAGGACATCTTGGGTATCTGGTTCACGACGGAGACCAGGAGCGAGACCTACACCGTCATCTACACCCTGGCGGAGCTGGGGGTCATCTTCCTGCTGTTCTCGGTCGGACTGGAGACCAAGGTCAAGGATCTCCTGGGATCCGGTAAGGCCGCGTTCCTCACGGCGCTCCTGGGAGTCATCCTCCCGTTCGTGGCCGGACTCTCCCTCATCATGGCGGTCGGAGGCCATGACATGAACAGCGCCATGTTCATGGGCGCGGCGATGGTGGCCACATCAGTCGGTATCACCGCCCGTATCATCAAGGACATGAGGCTCATGGAGGTCAAGGAATCCCGTATCATCATCGCTGCAGCCGTCATAGACGACGTACTCGGCATGATCGTCCTGGCCATAGTGCAGGGGATGAGCAGCTCCGGAGGCAATCTGGACATCGCCGACCTCGCCCTCATCATAATCAAGGCGGTGGCGTTCGTCCTGCTCGCGATCGCGGCGGCGAAATACGTCGTGCCGGGGATCTACGACTTCTTCGACGACAGGAACGCGAGGACCAGGGCCGCAGGCAAGGTCCCGTACACCTACAACAAGCTGATCCTGGCCATCATCGTATGTCTCGGGATGGCCTTCCTGGCCGAGTACATCGGGCTGGCCGCGATCATCGGTGCGTTCCTCGCCGGGATGATGTTCGCCGATTACGCATGGGAATGGGAGCTGGAGACCAAGGTCGAGGCCATCACGTCGTTCATGATAACGTTCTTCTTCGTGAACGTCGGACTGATGGTGGACCTCTCCGCACTCACCGAGGTCTCGGTGATCATACTGACAGTGATAGTCGTCCTCCTGGCGATGGCCACCAAGTACATCGGATGCGGACTCGGGGCAAGGCTCGGGGACAAGACCATAGACAGGTCGTCGTTCAACATCATCGGTGTGGGAATGATGCCCAGGGGAGAGGTCGGTATCATCATCGCCTCGATCGGTCTCAACGCCGGCGTCATGAGCGGGGACCTGTACTCCGTAGTGGTCATGATGTCCGTGGCAACCACCATAATCGCGCCGCCCATCCTGTCCATACTGTTCAAGAAGAAGTATCAGGACACCTACAGGATCGTGGCAGAGGACGAGATCTGATCGTATCCAACATATCCTTCGAAAAAGGTCGTTCTGCCCATCCGAAAAATAGTGTAGAAAAAATTACATAATAAAAAATAATGTAGAAAAAACTACACTATCGTAATCCTTATCTATCCGCGAAGCATAGCACGATGCATGACGGAACTCATCGGCAGGCAGCTTGAATTGGAGGAGATGGAGCGCAGATACTCCAAACCTGGGATCAAGACCCTGGCCATCTGGGGAAGACGCCGTGTTGGCAAGACGTTCCTCGTCCAAGAGTTCTGCAGAGGGAAACCGCATATCGTACTCACCGCTGTGGAGAACTCATATGCGGATTCGATCAGGTCTTTCGACGAATCTCTGGACAGATTTCTGAATATCAGAAGGGATCATGACTCCGGAGATTTCAACAACATCCTCGAGCGTCTGAAAGGGTTGCAGTCTGAGAGCGGTCGTCTCGTTATCGTGATAGACGAGTACACGTACCTGTGTGAACAGGATCCTAGCTCAAATTCCTACCTGCAGATGTTCATAGATCACGAGCTCCAGCAGATGGATGCGTTCCTCATCATTTGCGGTTCCGCGATAAAGATGATGGAGAAGATCCTGACTGACGGAAAGGGTGCACTCTACAAGCGTTTCATAGGTCCGATGAAGATTGAACCGCTCTCATACAGAACCTGCAGACCATTCCATCCCGGCATGTCGGAATCCGACATGATGAGATTATATTCGATTATCGGGGGCATCCCCCTCTACCACCTGATGATGAGCGAGGATACACTGGAGGAATGCGTGAAGAACAACTTCCTCGGCCCTTATGCACCCCTGAGGGAGGAAGCCAACTACATAGTCTCCAGGGAACTGGAGCCCGCCTCCACCAACCTGGCCATCCTGCGGGCGATCTCCGACGGCCATGTTTCCGGAAAGGAGATTGCGGAATGCACGGGGCAATCCAAGGAGAACTGCTACCTGAATCTCAAAAACATGGAAACTATCGGGGTCGTGACCCCGCTGAACCCCATATGTGGCGCAAACAAAAAGGAAAAGATCTTCAGAATCACGGACAACCTCATCAGGTTCAGCAACGAAGTGCTCATGCCCAATTCATCCGCCGTTGCCGATCAGGACAAGGATTCCGCATATGAGATCATACTGCCCCAATTACAGACCTTCTACGGACAGGGTTTCGAAGAAATCTGCAGACAGTACATCCGCGAGAATCATAGGTGCAAGGTGATCGGCACATGGTGGGGAAAGACCGATGACGGAATCACGGATATTGATGTCATAGCATTATGCGATGACGGGCAAGGTGAGTTCCATCTGGTCTGCGAATGCAAGTTCCGCAACAAGGAGACAGGCATCAGAGAGATGAGGGAACTGGAAAAAGCCGCCGGATCCCTCAAGAACTGCTTGAACAAAAGATACTGCATCTTCTCCCGCTCAGGATTCACCGAAGAACTTAGGGAATACGCGGAATCGTCAAGAACCGAACTACTGACACCGGACGATATGTACTGAGTTGTGATCATCAGTGATGTTGTTAAATCCAAATATTCAGATGGAGAAGAATACCGAGCAGACCTCGACGATGACGATGACCGCGATAGCGATTCCGATGATAGCGTAGGGGCTGAGCTTGAGACCCTTCTCGTTCTCGACGTCGAAGTATCTCATCAGACCTGCAGATGACTGGAATCCGCTGTCGTTCTTTTTTGCCATAGGCAAGCGAATTAAGGGGAACTATAAAAATACTGTTACGGACGCCGGATGTCCTTCCGCGGGCCTCTCCGCGAGTCCCAATACTATCCGCCGATCCCTGTCACTATATGTCGAAACCCCTATTCGATTATAGACTTAATCCCAAATGTTCGACGATTGTCTGGATGACCTATACCTTTCAAACATACCCTTGCGACGGCTCTTTTCTATCTACCGTCCTAAGAAAAGCAAAATATATATTAGGCAGCAAAATAGCGAATACAAAACCATCCAACTGGGATATACCCAGATAAGCGCCCTAAGGAAGAATAAGGCCGCTTGATTGGATGAACAATCAGCCGATTGAAAAGTACAGAACGGTGGTTGGAAATCACTTCGAAAAACGAGAATCACGGCAATGGGCGGTGTTGCCATTCATCAACGATTGACGAATGCTTCAGCCTGGGCTATGGACAGGACAGGGTGGTCCTATGAAATCCGCCGGTCGGCGCACGCTGTTCGTCGTGATGGCCACCATGATCATGATAGCGGTCCCGTTCTCGATAATCGATTTTGGATCGTACCCGTCGGATGCCGGGATCACCGTGATCGTCCCTGAAGCCAAGGATTACGGATACAGGCTCACCACCTCAGCGGTCACCATAGACGGAGTCCACGGTGAGACCCTCACCGGTGTCGAGTACTGGGATAAGGACAAGGTCCACTACTCCCCCTACGAGGACACCAACTACAAGAACCTACTATACGAGACCAACCAGGGGCGCATCTCTCAGGTCACCACAGATCTGAATCCGAATCTCAATAGCTACTTCAGTTTCGATAACGTCACCGGGATCGGACCTTTCAACTCATTCTACGCGGCGGTCAACATCGGGAACACCCAGACCAACGGCGGGGAGCACAAGCTGTCCTCCCAGAGCGGAAGGATTGCATATATTCTGAATCCCGATAACCTGAAGCAGGCCATCATATCCACCGACACCCCCAACGGGGCGTACTCCGGTAAGACCACCGACGTGGGCTACTACGACATCCCTGCTGACGACCTCGCGGATTACAACATCATGCTGTACATCCCCACGGTATACTGGCATTCCGACAGCACCCATCTATGGCTATCCAACAAACCGGATTTCTTCGAGGGCATCGACGACGGTGCGGACCCGAGCCTCATGGAGGCCCGCGCACACATCGTGAACGGCGTCGTGAAGCCGTATCTGGCCCTGGCGGTCTACGAGGGATACGTCACCGACGATGGCAAGCTTGTTTCACAGTCGGGAAAGAACCCCACCACATACAAATCGATCGGCCAGCTTCGTGTGTCCGCCAACAACCTGAACGCCGACGTACAGGGCGGACAGTACATGGTATGGAACTTCTACCAGTGGACACTGTACAAGATGATGGCCTACACGGTCATCGGTACGAAGAACTCCCAGCTGGCCATAGGTGACGGAGTCACCAGGAGCAGCACCGCCAGCCTCAGGGTGACTGGACAGGGTGACGACCAGGGAGCGTACTGGGGCGGAGTGAAGTTCAACGGCAACTCGTACACCGGCACATACGCCAACGGAAGGAGCCCCGTGAAACTGTTCCTGGAGAACACGTGGGGATCGCTCCATGACCTGGTGGACGACGCTTGGCTGTTCGACGGACAGCTGCATGCGGGACACAACGATTCACAGTATCTCATCGACAACACCAACTCCAACGCCAGCTACAGGGACGGTACCACCATGAAGACCGGATCCGACGAGGGTCTGAACGATAACCAGCAGCTGATCGGTAACGCGGTCATCAAGGCCAAGGACGGGTCCATGAACGCCATCTGGACCACATATGCCAATCCCGAATACTGGGATTTCCCGGCCACCTTCGGCGGCGGTACGGCATACAACGGTATCGGGGACTCCGTTCAGTTCTCCACCGGTAACCAGACCATCTGCGTCGGGGGCCACTACGATGCCCAGGACAAGGGAGGCCTCAACCGTATCAACGTCAGGAACAGCTTCGGTATCGGAAAACTGGACATCGGAACACGTCTGGCATTCCTGGTCGACGGCGGAACCGTCAGTTACAGCGGCGACACGTTCGAGATCACCACCGACCGCGGCGTCGTATCATCCGGACTCCCAGTCATGAAGGGAGTCGACATAACCATATCCAAGACCACCGGCGACGATGTGGCCGCCGTTTACGTGAACGGAGAGCCCATCGACGGATCCTCCGGCACATTCAAGTTCGAGATGCGCAACGAGGACGTCCATCTGGAGGTGATTCAAGGAAGACATATCCTGATGCCGACCCCGGTATCGTACACCTACGACGGACAGATGCATCAGGGGATATACGCCACCGAATGCTACACCATTGAGGGAGACAACCGGATGAAGGATGCCGGCACGTACGACATCTATGTCACGCCCGTCAACCCGTACACTTGGACGGACGGCTCCAACACCACCGCGCATCTGACATGGACCATAGAGAAACGTTCGCTTCTAATCGAGGGATCCTCGTCCGCGGAGATCTCCAAGGAATACGACGGCACCAAGAACCTGGTGCAGACCGAATCCTGTACGATACAGAAGGAGGACCTGTTCATACACGGTCTGGCCGACGGGGAGATCCCGAACCTGGTATACACGGCAACGTTCAAGGATGCCTCGGCCGGCGTCAACAAGATAATCGACGTCACCAGCCTGACACTGAACGAGAGCGAAACGTTCGATCCGGACAACTACGAGTACACGTTCGTCCAGTTCGTCATAACCGGTACGAACGTGGTCATCACCGCCATAGGCCTGGACAGCAACAGCGTGGTCATCGCTGCCGTCGCGGACGCCGTCTACAACGGTTCTGAGATAACACCCACGCCTAGAGTCACCATCAACGGTAACACCCTGCAGAACAACAGGGACTACGTCTACAATTACAAGAACAACATCAACGCTGGAACGGCCACCGTCATCGTCCAGGGAATCAACAACTATTCCTCGTCGAAGAGCACGACGTTCGTCATCAATAAGATGGAGATAGAATGGCCCGCGTTCGTAGAGAAGGCGTACAACGGGGAGATCCAGACCGCCGTACCGGCGGAGTCCGATTACTACACGGTAGTCACCGCTGCCTCCGGAAAGGACATCGGGGACTACGACATGACCCTGAGACTCACCGATCCGGACAACACAAAGTGGACCGACACCAATAACGCGACCAAGACCGCCAAAGGGATGCAGATCAACGATGTGAGCAACATCCTGAACCTCGATGCCACGCCCGGTACGTGGATCCCAGAATACGTGCCTCCCACCAGATACACCAGCTCTGCCGGGATCACGCTCCCCAGAGGGGACAAGGTCTCTCCGAAGACCGAGCACGGATACATCTGGTCCTTCGAAGGATGGTATGTTGCAGGGGACGAGACCCACACGCTGGTCACCGAGATCCCAGCGGGTTCAGTTGGAACCGTGTCGCTCGTAGCCCTCTATTCCTCCGTACCGGAAGTCTACACCGTCAGCTTCGAGATGCAGGGCCACGGAGTCCAGGTGGACGATCAGGATGTCGAGTATCTCGACAAGGCCGTACGTCCGGATGATCCCGCATGCACCGAGTACGATTTCGTAGGATGGTACAAGGATGCCCTGTACAGCGAGGAATGGGACTTCGACTCCGACATGGTCGAACAGGACACCAGCATATTCGCGAAATGGTCCATAAAGACCTTCACAGTAACGTGGAAGAACGGCGATACGGTCCTGCAGACGGATGAGGGCGTATCATACGGCACCACCCCCGTATACCGCGGAAACACCCCTGTGAAACAGGAGACTTATCAATACACTTACACTTTTGACAGCTGGGTATCTAACGACCCCGACGCTCCCGCTGTGTCCCCGGCCACCAAGGACGTCATTTACACGGCGACGTTCGAATCCCACGTGATCAGCTACACCGTGCATTTCAGCCTCGATGACCAGTACATAGAGAATCTGACCGTCTTCAACGACTCGTACACTGTAGCGTACGGCACCACCTTCAGATTCCAGGTGGAGCTCACCGCCCCGTACTCCAAATCCATCGGGAACATCACCGTGGTCAAGACGGTAAGGCTGCAGGATTCCCCGGTCAGCAGGATGCAGGGCGAGACCGACAAGTTCGAATTCGAGGTCACTGGTGAGACGTACATCACGATCGGCGGAATGACTCTGAACGAGTACACCGCGGTGTGGAACTACGTTACGGCCGTGGATGAGAATGGAAACTTCACATGGGCTGAATACTCTGATTCGCATGTGAGACACAACAACAGGCCCCCGGCACCGACTATTCCCGCATCAGTCAGCAACACCCAGTACACATGGACGTTCTCCTCATGGGACCCGGCGGTCAACGCGATCACCGACGATGCGGAATACACCGCCCAGTACGAGAGGACCGTGAACCAGTACGAGCTTAGAGTCCCGACCACCAGCGAAAGGTACGTCGTCACGCTATCGGATATCACCGGCCAGTCGCCGGTACCTATGGTTCCGGGCGCGAACATCCTTGTCGACTACGGCACCAATTACGAACTGACCTTCACGATGACGGATGCGTTCAACATGAGCACTCCGGAACTGAGAATGAACGGCGTGACGATGAATCCCACCGAACCCGGAGGGCACACGTATCACTTCACCGTCACCGGGGAAACGGACATCGAGCCCTACGGTACGATCACCATCAACATGTATGATGTCACATGGAAGGCCTACGACGGCACTGCTCTTTCCACCACCAGACTTCCCTATGACGCCGTCCCCTCGCCCCCCGAGGCCCCCGTCAGGGCATCGACCCATCAGTACCACTACGACTTCGATAAATGGGATGCAGACTTGGACAACGTCACCGTGACCACCCCAGTTAGGGCCGACGTCGTGTACACCGCGACATACGACGAGGTGCTCAACCAGTACACCGTCCACCTCCCGGTCTCACCCAACGGAACGTTCGTATTCACGGCCATCACGGAAGGCTATGTGGATTACGGAACCACGTTCCAGTTCAAGATGAACATGGGGGCCGGATACACCGACTGCCTCGATGCCATCGAGCTCACCGGAAGGGTCTGGGGAGAAAGCTTCACCATCGACAGGACATCCACGGACGGCACGTACAACTACTACAGCGTGGTCGTAAACGGCGACATCGAGATCGTGAGCGTGGACAACATCAGCTTCAACACCTACCAGGTGAGATGGACGTACATGGACACATACGGCCATTCCGTCACATCCGATCCTGTAACGGTGACACACGGACAGACCCCCGCTGTACCGAACACCATCCCGGCATCGGTCAGCAACGCCGAGTACACCAAGACCCGTACCGGCTTCACACCGGCCGTCGGACCGGCCACCGGCGACGTTACATTCGTAGCGACCTATTCGGACCCTGCCAGGAACAACTACGCCCTGTCCGTCCCTGTGGACACAGAGCAGTTCACAATAACGCTGGTGGATGTCACCGGAGGAGGCTCCACCACCATAGTCGACCGCGAGAATCTGTCCGTCCCCTACGGTAACGAGTACAACATAACGATCACGATGGCCGCCGCATACAGCAATTCGCATCCGGTTCTGGTATCCCAGCAGACGGATGTCACGCTGGTCTCCGGAAGCACCTATCACTTCACGGTCACCGGATTCACCGAGGTCGGCGTCGCAGGACAGATCGCCAGGAACCAGTACACCGTCACATGGTACAACTGGTTCGAGGGAGAACCCACCGACGGCGACATAGTCGCAGTGCACACGGTGGCCCACGGAAACCTCCCTGCTCCTCCGGCGGATCCCACGAGGTCCCCGGATGTCCAGTACAGCTACATGTTCAACGAATGGAAGGCGATCACACCGAATTTCGATCTGGACACCCCGGTCACCCAGAACATTGCCTTCATGGCGACATACGGCAGCATCCTCAACAACTACAACGTGAGCGCCAGGATCTCCAACAACGAGCCTCCAGTTCACATATTCAGCGAGCTCAACGCGAACGACGAGGTCGTCCACGTGTTCGAAGGGGACAACGGAACGGTGTCGAGGCAGTACGGATCCACCTTCAAGTTCAAGCTCCATCTCGGAGAGCACTACACCCAGTCCATGGCACAGGCCCAGGTGTACGCTACGCATGGAGCGACCAAGACCCTCCTTGTGAGCACAGGTACGCTGAACGGTGATAACGTCTACGAGTTCGAGGTCGCCGGGGACACCAGCATCACCGTGGAGAACATCACGCTCAACACCTACAGGGTCACATGGAACTACGAGGATACGTACGGACATGCGTCCAGCACATACTCCGACATCAGATACGGCCAGATGGCCAGGACACCCAACGGAATCCCGGCGACCCTGTCCAACGCACAGTACACCAAGACGCTGACAGGCTGGCTGTCCGACACCGAACCTGCGCACGGCCTCGCAGTGGTGACCGGCAACATAACCTACATCGCCCAGTACAGCGCACCGACGGTGAACACGTACACCCTTGCCGTCCCGGATTCCTCGCCGCCAACCCTAACCATCGCACTGTACCGCCTGGTCGACGAGCAGTACGTACCGGTCGATATCAGCGGAAGCATGACCTTCCCGTACGGAACGCAGTTCCGTGTCGTCGTCGACATGGGCGATGCCTTCGACAAGACGATGATCAGCTTCGCCGACAACGGCGTCGCGATCGCACCTCTGGAGCAGGGAGGGAAGACATACGAGTTCACCCTCACTGAGGACAAGAACATCACCATCGCGGGAAATCCCACTCGTAACTCCTACCAGGTACGCTGGTACAGCGAATCCACGCTGCTGTACACGGAATCGTCCGTCATATACGGGGCCGAACCGGCCTACCCCGGACTGTCTCTCCCCACGAAGGACAGTACCGCGAGCCTGGTCTACACCTTCAATAAATGGGTAATCAAGGGCACGGTCGACGACCTGCCGGATACGATCACCGCGGACTATGACTTCGAGGCCACGTACACCTCCGCACCCAGGACCTACCACATCACGCTGCCGACCAGCGAGCACTACACCATTGCTCCGAAGACCGGCTCTTCCGTGGACACTCCCTGGAACGAGGACTTCATATTCATATTCACATCCGCTTCGAACATAGAGGCCTTCGACTTCTATCTGGACGGAGTGGCCATAGACAGGCCCACACTGATCGAGGGCTCGTACCAGTACACAATCGAGAACGTCACGGCAGACAAGACCCTGAGCGTCGTCGACCACTCACAGACCACATTCGATGTCATCTGGAAGAACGGAGAGACGATCCTCTACAGCCAGAAGGTGACATACGGTGACCGCAGCGCATATCCGGGACAGACCGACCCCACGAAGGATTCCGACACAGAACATGTGTATTCTTTCACCGGATGGAGCAAGGATTCCGACGAGAAACCGGATGTCGGCGAGGCCGTGACAGCCAACGTCATCTACACGGCCATGTTCTCCTCGTCAGCTAGGCACTACACCGTCTCGTTCCAGGGTTCCGCGTCGAACGCCTACACGTTCACTCCTCTGAATCCGACCAGCGTCGCATACGACGGAACGTTCAGGTTCACGCTGCAGATGGGCGAGATGTATACCCAATGCATCGGGACCGTCGAAGTGATCCCTAAAATCAACGATGTGCCGGGAGAAGCGTTGGTCCATACCTCCCTGGAGAATGGCGTCAGATCGTTCTCCATCACAGTTCAGAGCGATGTACTGATCACCATCTCGGGCATCAGGCCCAACTCATACACGGTGACCTGGAATTACAAAGTGGATGCGACCACCGACGATTCGACCACGACGACGGTATACCACGGGGCACCCGCCCAGGCACCCGGAAACATACCTCAGACCATCACCAGCGTGGATACCGTCTGGACGTTCACGGGCTGGGATCCCGCCCCCGGAACGATAACCGGTCCGGGCGTCGTGTACAACGCCGTATACGAAGAAACGGACAGACTGTGCTCCGTCAGCGTCCCCGGCTACAACCCCAGGTTCACAATCAACCTGTGGGAGAAGATGGGCGATGAACTGGAGGTCGTCAACGAAAGGACGTTCAGTGCCGCATACAACAGCCAATACCGTGTGCAGATCGTCATGGACGCGGCCTTCGACCAGCATCCCCCGGTCCTGAAGAAGAACGGTGCGGATATGACCCTGGTGGCCGAGAACACCTACGACTTCACCGTCCTTGGCGACTCGAACATCGGTCTCAGCGGCCAACTGACGATCAACACCTACACCGTGACATGGATAGTCAACGACACCCAGACTGTTACAGAAGAGCATGTGGAATACGGGGCAACGCCGGCATATCCCAACACCATAAGGCCGAACTACCCCTCCACCCAGCAGTACTCGTACACATTCAACGAATGGGAGCCTGTGACCGAGGGCGTGTCAATAACGACCCCTGTCACCCAGGACGTCACATACAGGGCGACTTACACCCCTGTGCTCAACCAGTACACCGTCAGCCTGCAGAGTTCCGACGACTTCACCCTGGCCCACGAGGGTCCGCTTACCGTGGATTACGGAACGGAATTCACGATACAGCTCACCCTGAGCGCGAAGTTCACCCAGTCGCTGAACGCGGCAAGACTCAGCGCCACGGTAAACGGTGTCACCGAAGACATGGAAGACACGGGTACCATAAGCGGAAGCGTCAAGACCTTCACCTTCACGGTCGAGGAGGACGTCTTCATCTCCGTCAACCACCTGAGCCCCAACACCTACTCAGTCACCTGGCAGTACAGGGTTGGCGACACCACGGTCGTTACCACGGAACCTGAGTCCTACGTTTACAACAGGCCTCCTCAGCCACCCACCATAGAGAACGCCGTTACAGACGGTGCGGTCACATACACGTTCACGGGATGGGACCACGCTCTCAGTCCGATTACCGCGGATACCGATTTCGTGGCCTGTTACGACGAAGTGCCGGCCCAGCACCGCATGACACTAATCGACGATGCCGAGCCGTTCTATCTTGAACTCTACAGGATAGCCGATGGCCAGGACCCCGAGCAGATCGACATCTCCACGGAGAGGAGCTTCCTCGTCGATTACGGATCGGAATACCACATAAAACTGGTCCTGACGGCAGCATATAACAATTCCACGCCGTTCCTGGTGGGCCAGGGACGCCTGCCTCTGGTCCAGGATACCACGGACACCTACAGGTTCGTGATGGGCACCAGCGACGTCCACATCGACGTGGGCGGAATGATCAGGAAGAACGTCTACGTCCTCACTTGGAACAACTATGACGGAACCGAGATCTCATCCAGGGAGGTCGAGCACGGAGCGATCCCGTCCTACACCTCGGCGGCCCCGACGAAGGCCTCCACCGTCCAGTACAGCTACGTCCACGACGGATGGACATCCAGCATAACCGGCGAGACCTATGAGACGCCGACCGCCCCGGTGACCGCGAACACCACCTACACCGCCCACTTCAACCAGGTGGTCAACCAGTACACCGTGTCCTTCCAGAACTCCGAGGATTTCATCCTGACCCCCGTGGGCAACCCCACGGTCGACTACAACAGCACACTGACGTTCACCCTGCAGATAACCAACAGCAGGTACACCCAGTCCATCACCTCGGCCACCGCATGGAAGACCCAGGGAGGCGAGACCACACAGCTCGCCGCAGGCACCGTGTCCCAGGGTGTGAAGACCTTCCAGATGCAGGTCACCGGAAACGCCCTGATCACCATCCAGAACCTCAGAATCAACACCTACCAGATCACATGGGTGTATCTCGACGGCGACCTGCAGGAGACCAGCACGACCACGACCGCGATCCACGGACCCGTCCCCGCTCCTCCGAACTTCGACACGGTGGTGGAGAACGAATCCACCAGGAAGACGTTCACATCCTGGAGCCCGACATTGCAGTCGGCCACCGAGAACACGACCTACACCGCCCAGTACGACACGGAAGCTGTCGAGTACGATGTGTCGCGCCCCATGAGCACAGGCCAGTTCACGGTCACCCTGAACAAGAAGGTCGGGGAGGTCCTGACACCGGAGAACAGGCCGAGCTTCAGCGCAGCATACGGCACCAGATATGTGATCACCGTGGAGATGGCCGCCCCGTTCTCCAACTCGGCGATATCAATCAAGATCAACGATGTGGAGAAGACCAACCAGACGGTCGGATCTGTGTCATACGAGTTCGTCGTCACCGAAGACACCGCTGTAGGCATTGGCGGAAGGATAGGAATCAACATGTACGATGTGACCTGGGTCAGCGAAGGGAACGTCATAAAAATCCAGACCGTCGGTCACGGCACGACCGCCCGCTATCCCGACTCGGACCCGACCAAAGCACCGACGGACGCCAACGTATACACGTTCACATCATGGACATCCGACTCCCAGGCTGTAGCCTACGGCGGTCCGATCACCGAGGATGTGACATTCACTGCCAACTTCGAGAGTTCAGCGAGACCGTACACAGTCCTTTGGAGGGACTACGACGGAACCGTTCTCCATACCGCCACGGTGAACTACGGAGTGCTCCCGGATGAGCCTGATGACCCTGTTAGGGACGAGGATGCGGTGAACAGATACGCATTCAACCACTGGACGCCTGAAGTCGCAGCGGTCAGCGGAGATGTATCATACACCGCCGTGTACACAGCGACACCGCTGAAAGTCACGATCACATGGAAGAACTACAACGGAGCGATCCTCAGGGTCGATACCAACTTCCCCACCGGCAACACCCCGTCTTACGAAGGGGCCATTCCCGTAAGGCCTGCCGATGCCCAGTACACCTACACGTTCGACTCGTGGCTCCCCGCATTGGACGGTGTGGACAGGGACATGGAATACACCGCCCAGTACTCAGGAGTACTGAACCAGTACACCATCAGATGGGCCGACGAGAACGGAGTACTGCTGGACACATCTACGGTGGACTACGGTCAAATGCCAGCATATCCAGGACAGACCAACCCCACAAAGGAGGCGGATGTCCAATACACATACACATTCAGAGGATGGAGCCCCGACCTCACGGAGGTCACCGGCGAGACCACATACTTCGCCGTCTACGATGCGACGGTCAACAAGTACGACGTCACGTGGGTCTCCTACGACGGCTCCGTCCTGAAGGTGGACAAGATCGAATACGGCTCCACACCGGTATACTCCGGAGTTTCCCCCATGAAGATCCAGCCCGCCCATTACAAGCACACCTGGGTCGGATGGGACAGGGCGATTGTTCCCGTCGAGGGGGATGCGACGTACACCGCGGTGTTCGAACAGTCCATCTACGACGTCACGGTCACGGTCCGCGCGACCGAGCTCCCGGACCTGGACCACGGTACCGTCGAAAATGCCGGTACAGTCACCGTGGACAGCAATTCAGTGCTCCGCGTGTCCGAGAACACCCTTACGATAGAGGGAACAGCGTACACCTTCACCGCGATACCCAACGAGGTGGAGGGACAGTACAACGTGTTCATCTCCTGGTATGTCGGCGATAATGTGGTATCCGACGGGGACATGCTGTCCCAGGACATCACCGTCATCGAGGCCAGGTTCGCCTCGATCCCCGCTGGTGCATCCCTGTCAATCTCCACATACATCGGATCCGAGGGAATGGGCAACTTCACGGTCGACGCCAATCCGGAACTGCCCTATCTCTCCGTCTCGGACATCGATGTCGGATCCATGATCGAACTGGACAACGAGAACAACATCCATGTGGACGGGCACGTTATCGCCGCTGTCCCCTTGGAGCTCCGTTCCGCCAACATATCATTCGACGGATGGACATACATGGCCACCGGAACCGAGGTGCACACCGGCGACAGGATCACATCGCTCACGGCCATAGGTGCCAGATTCACATTGGTCGCAGATGATGTCACCGTAACCTGGAAGGACCACGACGGCACAATCCTCAGGGAAGATACCGTCCCGTACGGCTCCATGCCGGAATACGGAGCCATACCTGTCAGGCAGGCGGAGACCATCAACGACGTTGAGCACGTCTACATATTCACTAGTTGGTCCGTCGAAGGAATCCCAACCGAGATATCATCCGCGACCGCGGATATCGAGTACACCGCATGCTACAGGGACTTCACCGACACTGTGCTGATCACCGTCGACCTGAACGGAGGTTCCTCGGAGGTAGTTACGGAAAACAACGGCTGGTACTACGACCCGACCACCCGCATGTACTACAAGGAATATGCGAAATCGGACGATCCACTCGACCTCGGAACAGCCACCAAGGAAGAAGGATTGCATTACACCTACGAATTCAACATCTGGGTAGGTCCCACCGGACAGGAGACTGTGCCGAACACCGCGGCGTTCGCCCACTACAGGGCCGATTTCACCGAGGTCGCGAAACAGTACACGGTCACTTTCAACGCCAACGGAGGAACCGTGAGCGGAAACAGCACCAAGACCCTTGTATACAACCAGCAGTTCGGCAACCTCCCTGGAGCCTACTGGACCGACTACGCGTTCCTCGGATGGTACACGGACCCGTCGGAAGGAGCGTGCATAACATCCAGCACCGTGTTCACCGAGGCCTACGACATGACCCTGTACGCCCACTGGGAGTACGTTGAGCCCGAACCCGAGCCGATCCCTCCGGAACCGACCCACACCGAGGAGACCGAGGTCATCGTGAACCCCGACGGATCAGTCACGACCATAACAACGGAAACAACGCAGAACCCTGACGGAAGCTCCATCCACAAGGTCACCGAAACCACTGAGAACACCGACGGTACCAAGACGGAGAACGTCATCCAGCAGGACACCGATGCGAACGGTAACGTGACCACCACGACCACCGAGAAGCATACGGCCGCGGACGGAACATACAACTCAGAGGAGACCACGGAACTGCCGGACGGCGCCAAGGTCATAGTGGATTACAAGGGAGACAGCCAATCGGAGACTATCTCCTCAGATGTGCAGGTCGATGTCGGAGAGGCCCCCAGGGTATCTGATGATGTCGCGGGGGTCATTAACGAGAAGATCTCCGAGGTCGTCGAGACCGAACAGGACCCACACATTGTAATCATATCGGAGAACAGCACAGCGATACCCAAGAGCGTCATCGACAACGTGATCGCCGGCAACGGTTCCCTGACATACATCGAGAACGAGAATGAACTGTACTTCACCGCCGAGACCCTGAACGGCATCGGCCTTCCGGACGTGGAGAGCATGCTGTCCATCATCCAGGTGGACACGCCCGAGGAATACAAGGATGTCCTCCCCGAGAACACCAAGGTCTTCGAGATCAGGATGACCGTGGACGATACGGAATATCACGAGCTGTTCGTCAGCCCGGTCAAGGTCACCATAAAGTACCCACTGTCCGAGCAACAGAACCCCGCTAACATACAGGTATTCTACCTAGGAACCGAGGGACAGGAGAAGATGGACTTCGAGTACATCGACGGATTCGTCGTGTTCTATATCCCTCACATGAGCCTGTACTCGGTGGAGTATATCGAAGATGCACCGATTGCGGATGAATCCGACTACACCTTCATCATCATCGCTGCGGGATGTATCCTGGTAGTCTTGTGCGCGGCATGGATCGTCTATGCGGGAAAACACTGATTCTCTGCGCTTGACGTTTTCACATTAACGCCACATATTATCCATCGCAGTTAGCACCAAATAACATGTGCTGAAAAATAGAGATTCTCTACAAAACATGTGCTGAAAAATAGAGATTCTCTACAAAACATGTGCTGAAAAATAGATATTAATACCAGTAAAAGGATATGCCAGATGATGAGGAGAAAGGCATACGATGAGATGATGAAGTGGAAGGCAGACCACAGGACCGCCCTCCTACTGCGCGGACCACGTCAGACAGGTAAGACCTATCTCATGAAACAGTTCTCCGAAGAGTACGACTCGTCACTGTACATCAACATAGAGGACGAACCCGCGATGAGAAAGGTATTCGAGAATTCGAGAAACCCCGACGAAATCTACAAGGCGCTGTCCATCCTAAAAGGATTCTCGGTTCCCAAAGGCGGTCCGAAACCCCTGCTTATACTGGACGAGGTTCAGTCCTCCGAAGCATCATTCTCGGCGTTGAAGCCCTTGGCCGAGGACGGGAGATGCGATATAATCGCATCCGGATCCCTTTTAGGCGTACTTCTGAACGATAAGCTACTCTCCCCCATGGGTTATGTGAAACCTATATACATAGGGCCCATGGATTTCGAGGAATTCCTGTGGGCACTGGGAACGGACGAGAAAACGACATCCGGGATCAGGAAGATGATATCGGACGGTCAGATGCCTGAATCCGTAAGGACAAGTGCTGAATCGATCTTCTCCAAATACATGATAGTCGGCGGCATGCCGGCCGCCGTATCCGCCTACGTGGAAATGGGCGATTACAACGAGGTCTGGGCACGCCACAATGAGATCATGGAATTCGCAAGAGGGGATGTGATGAGATACGCCCCCAATGCGCTGAAGATCAAGATCCTAGCTGCATTAGATTCGATTCCCAGAATACTGGCGAAAGAACACAAGGTGTTCAAATACTCGGAGATCGAGCACCGTCAGGGGTACGGATCCCGCGAATACGATTCATCATTGGAATGGCTTGTGGCCGCAGGCCTTGCGATCAGATGCAGAAACCTTTCCCAAACAAAGGAACCTCTTGCGGAGAATGAGAAGAACAATTCATTCAAGCTTTACATGCATGACACCGGTCTGCTCATGTACGCATACGGACGTGAGACTGTATCGGCAATCGCATCAGGAGATATATACGTCAACAAGGGAGCGGCCGTAGAGAACATCACAGCACAGTCGCTTCTGTCATCTGGATTCAGACTGTATTTCTATTCCAAAGAGGACAGTAGGAGGGAGCTCGACTTCGTGATAAAATACAAGGACAAGGTCACCGGACTGGAAGTCAAATCCGGACGTAAGAAGCATTCCAAATCGCTCCTGATGTCGCTGAAGGACGGATCGATCGATGCCGGAATAAAGATAGCCGACTTCAAGGCGGAGGTTGATGAGAACGGTGTGCAGCACCTCCCGCTATTCTCGCCTGCATTCATGGAATCCAGAACGGAAATAGAACTGGACCTTCCTGACGTATCGGCCCTGAACAGAATGGTCGAAGAGAACAGATGACCGTGAGATTGTCACCAAATTGTCCTGATAATCTCCTCCTAGTTATGCCATCGGATCTTACAACCGCTCGAAATGCCATTAGTTTTTTACCGAACGATTGTCTTTCTTTTATTGTTTATTACATTTGAATAGAATCTCAAAAAATCATATCAAACTAGCAATATTCCATTATCAATACGGTTTACATCATATTCTCTGGCATTATTGGTTGTAATATCTAAAGAGTCCGTTACTTGTAATTGTAATATACAATATTATAAATATGGATTAAAGACATCTTTAATTCAGTCCCTAAAGGAGGAACACGAATGACGAACGATGTCCTTAGCAGAATGGGCGACAGCTCTAGATACTATACCAACAGACAGGAGATCATAGACGAAATCTGGGACGGTACAAATGATGCGGCCGACGCGACCGATGTGCCGGCGATGACCGCAGATGACGTCGAAGCGCTTGCAGACATCATGTGCTCACCCGAGAGAACCGTGGGAATCACCCCTGGTAAAGAGGTGGTCTTCACCGAGGATGCCTGCATCACATGCATGTTCACGGATAACGGTAACTGCGGTAACGGAATTGACCTGGGAAGGCTGGACGCATCCCTCGTCATGGAAAGGTGCATGGGTATGGATTCATTGGAACTGGCACTGAACGACTACAGTGTCAAGGCCGTGAAGCCGCTGATCGCCTGTGAGGTCCAGGCACTTGAGGAAATGAACATGCTGATGACGCTGCCGTATTTCTACGGGAGCATGACCAACCTGGGAATCTATTACGCTCCTGACGGACCACACGGAAACCCTGCGGACCTCATGAGGGAGTTCAAGATTGACGAGGCACGCGAAGCGGCCGAGAACGCGGCCAATCAGATGGCAGAGGATATCATCTATGTCACGACCCAGCTCATGAACGCAGGTGCCGAAGGATACAACTTCGATACCGTCGGTTCGGCCGGTGACGCGGACTTCTACGGTGCGCTGCTGGGAGTTCAGGAGATGAGGAAGAGGTTCCCCGATGTCTACATCAACATGGGAATGTCCGCCGAGAACGTCCTGGGAATCCACGGGGAACTCGAATTCGACGGCAAGGTGCTTGCCGGAATGTACCCCAACGAGCAGAACAAGATGTGCGAGAAGGTCGGAGCCAATTCGTTCGGATGCGTCATCAACACGAACACGAGCAAGACAAGCGCGTGGAACATCGCACGTGCGGTCACGATATCCAAGGACTGCGTCAAGCATTCCAACATCCCGGTCCACGTCGACCAGGGAATGGGTGTCGGCGGAGTGCCGATGTGCGAATGCCCCCCTATCGACATCCTTTCAAGGGCCAACAAGGCCTGCGTCGAGCTTGCACATGTCGACGGAATCTAGGTCGGTGCAGGAGACCCTGCAGGTATGTCCGTTCCCCACTACATGACGTCTGGAATGGGTGGAATCAGGACCGCCGGAGATCTCGTCGCAAGGATGGAATTCTCCAAGAACATGAAGATCGACAAGGCCAAGGAGTACGTTGCGAAGAAGCTCGGACTCTGCGTAGAGGATCTTGCCGACGTATACGTGATGAGGGAGCAGAGGGAGCTCCAGAAGCTCGGTCTCGTCACCGGAATGCCCGGCGCACCGAGAGGAATCGTTGCCAAGATGAACATCGAGAAGGTCCTTGACATCAAGATCAACAGCTGTGAGGCGGTACGCAAGCAGCTGATCTGACACTAAACATAGGAGGGGTCTCCCTTTCCTCTATCCCCTCCTTCCTTACCATCCTTTAATAACAACCTCGAACGATTGGTGCATTATCATGTTTGACCTGATGACGATTGGATTCATGGCATTGCTGATCATCATGATCGCGATCTTCTTCATATCCCGCCAGAAAGGAAAGCAGTATGCACTGGTGGAGGCGACCATCGAAAGGATAGACGAATCGGAATCCAAGAAAGAGGGTTCGGATTCCGTCCGCACTTTATACGCGCCGGTGTACGGCTACGAGATCGACGGCAAGCATCACATGGCAAGAGGTTCGGAGACCGACGATCCGTCCAAATACTCACTGGGGGATAAGAAGACCATCGCATACAGCATAAGCAGCCCGGACAAGGTCATATTGTACTCCAAAGGGAAGAAGAGCAAGAACACCGGCGAGTTCCTGATAATCGCCGGGATCGGAATCATCCTCTTGGGACTGGCCCTCAGATTGCTCCTTTAAGGAGATACCGGTTTAGAAACCCGACGAATACCATCTCGAGCACTCTAATAAATGACTATCTACCATTTTATGGAAAAAAATAATAACAATACTTCTGTAACAGATAATGTGGTCCTAAATCCCGAAATACCGCCTGGACATGAGAAGTCCATAAAAGAAGATGGTATAGAGTACGTGCCGTCGGGCGCCATACTCCGCGGGATAGATGACGAGCGCAACGCCTATTGGAATTCATTCCTTCCGATATTCTTCGACAGGATCAACATCATCACGAGAAGGGTCATGACCAGCTGCGTCAAGCCTTACGGTCTCACCGGGATCCATGCCGAGTATCTGATCGCCCTCAATCTCAGAGAGGGACTCACACTGGTCGAGCTCTCCAAATTCCTTGATGTGGATACCGCGAACACCAACCGTATAATCAAGACGCTGAAGGAGAAGAACCTCATCTACGATGACAGGCAAGAGGGCAAGAGCAAGAAATTCAGCATCTATCTCACGAAGGACGGGAAGGACCTGGCGGACCTGATCATGTCCGAAACCCAGAATACCATGAACAGCTTCTTCAAAGGTGTCCCGAAGTTCAGTATCGACAACATGAGGTTCACCCTCATCAAGATCCTGTACAATGCCGATCCCAATTTCGAGGAATACGTCGACAGCAAATGGGTAAATCCGTTCTTCACATACATGGGTCTGGCTTGGGACGAGGAATCTCCCGACGCCTTGAAATTCGGTGATGATGAATACAAGGATGAGTGAATTCATCCTGATTTTTAGATTATTTTTGTTGTAAAATATCACAAAGATTATTGTTTTTTCCAATCAAATATTTTCTCAATTCCGATGATATGCTAACAATATATGCATAAAACTGGTATTATTTTGGTATAATTGCACCATTCGAGCATTGTGTCTCAGAACACAATCGGGTTCTATACAATTCCTGATATGGTTTTTTACAATAATATTATATAGAAACCAGGAAGATATCTTTTTCAGTGGAATGTGTGAGTGGTAACAAACACGCGTTCACGGCTGACAACACGCATTTGAAGGTGTTATCATGGCAGATTTGGAAAGCTTAAAGCAAAAAATGATCGCCAATCGTTACAAGTGGGGATTCTTCTGGATCCTGTGGGCGTCAATTCTCTGGGGATTCAGTTATGTCCCCCAGGAACTGATCTTCTACTTCGAACCGATGTCCACACTGTACGACCTAGGCGGCATGGATCTAATAGAATCGGTTATGATCGTTTCGGCATTGCAGGCACTTATGTTTGCTGTCGTTCTCTTCCTCCTCTGGTCCTGTGTGAACGGAAAACCCATGGAGGTCATAAGGAACGTCTGCCACTGGCCTGTCAGCAAATGGTTCCTCGTCTCTGCGTTCTGGGGAGGACTCATGGCTGTCTTCGGTTCATACCTGGCTGTCGCCTTCATCGGTGCGGACTTCGCTGCTGCGATCGCGTTGCTCAGTACCGTCACCGGTGCGATATACGGAAGATTCCTGTTCAAGGAGAAGATGTCGACCAAGCTGATCATCGGTATCATCATCACGACCGTCGGCGGTGTCCTCATATGCAACCCCGAGGCCATCATCGAGAACATGTCGACCCCCGGGAACGAGGACATCTGGATCGGATACATCGGAGGTGCTCTCTCTGCCATCGGATGGGGAGTCGAGACCTGTTACAACATAAGGGGACTGGATGTGGCCGACACCGAGGCCACTACCGCTGTCAGGTACTTCTGGGAGATGATCCTGTGGTTCTGCATCGTGTTCCCCATCGTAGGAGCGCTCGTAGGATTCGACACGTTCTTCGGATTCATCGGAGAATGCTTCGGCAACCCCGCTATCTTCGGACTGCTCGTGTTCACCTCACTGAGCCTGGGTCTTGCGGACTCACTGCTCCACAAGGGATTCCCACTCATGGGAGCCGGCCGTGCCCTGTCCGTCAACAACGCGGTTTACGTGCCCATCTCCCTGCTGACCCTCTGGATCTTCCTGAAGGATTACGACATCAGCCTGTGGCTGGTGGCAGGAAGCTTCGTCGCCATCCTTGGAACCTTTGTCATGTACTGGGAGAAGGGAGAGGTCCTTGACTCCCTGAGAGAAGTGGAGGATGATTGAAATGAGCAGAAATATGCTTCCGGCAAAGTGCAGAGTCCTCCAGATCCTGAAGGACAACGGGGCGATGTGGACGTCGGACATCTCGGAGAAGATGTTCGAACAGAAGGCCGTGCCCAACACCAACAGGTGGAAGTGGGTGATCCGCTTCTATCTACTGGAGATGCAGATCAACGGAATGGTCAAGTTCGTCGACACCAGGGTCGCAGACCCGTCCTACTATCAGGAGGACGAGGTCGTCGAGACCAAGTATCAGATCACTAAATTCGGGCTTCAGAGGCTCGAGGATGTACTGAGGTGATATCCATGTTCGGACTAGAGGATTTGTTCAACGATGGACTGGAGCTCGTCTACTACGGTCTGGTGATCGTATTCTGGGCCGTGTCAGCGGTTCTGGCGAGATATTACATCAAAAAGATCTAAGGTGAAACGAATGGAATACCTGAAACTCAATGTACTAACACCTGAAGAGGTCCAGAAGATCCACAAGGCCACGATGACAGTGCTGTCTGAGTGCGGGATCCTTGTCGATTCGCAGGAGGCTCGCGACGTTTTCAAGAAGAACGGATGCGATGTGAATGATGAGACCAAAATCGTCAAGATGCCAGAGAAGGTCGTCATGGATGCTCTTTCCAAGATCCCCCCGGAATTCACGCTTTACAGCAGAGACGGTCAGCATAACGTCCAATTCAAATCGGACGGTTCCGTCGTGAACAACAACACTTTCGGGATCGGAACGAAGGTCATAGAGTATCTCGGAAACGGCGAGTACGTTGACAGGGCCAGTACGCTGAATGATCTTGGAAACATCGCCAAGGTCACGGATTACTGCGACAACGTCAACTTCTTCTGCTCCCCGGTTTCGGCAATGGATCATGCCGATGATCCAGTGCGTACGCTCAGGGAGATGAGGGAACTGCTGGTCAATTCGGCGAAGCCCATCGACCTCGATTCAGACTCTGCCTTCTTCGAAGAATACTTCGAGATGGTCGCGGCATGCTATGGAGGGGACCGTGAGCGCGCGATGCGCGAACCGATCAACACCGTAGGATGCTGCCCTGCGAGTCCCTTGCAGCTCGATGCGGAATTGTGCGAGACCGCACTGACCGGACCGAAATACGGATTCCCCATCAACATCCTGAGTATGGCCATGTCCGCGGCATCTTCGCCGATCTTCCTCGCCGGAACCCTCGTGACACATAACGCAGAGGTCCTGGCGGGACTCGTGCTCGTGCAGCTTGTCTATCCCGGACACCCCTGCATCTACGGCAGTTCGACTACGTGCTTCGATTTCTTCAGCCAATCCGCGCCTGTCGGATCCCCTGAAATCGCACTGATCGGTGCTGGCGTAGCCACTCTGGCACAGTTCTACAAGATCCCGAGCATCGTAGCCGGGTCATAGACCGATGCCAAGAGGCCTTCGGCACAGTCCGGCCATGAGAAGACGATAACCCAGACGTTCCCTCTCCTCGTAGGACCCTCCTCCATCTACGGAGCAGGAATGCTGGAACTCGGAATGTCCTTCTCCATGGAACAGCTGGTCATCGACAACGAGATCATCGGGATGACCCGTTTCGCGAAGAAGAATGGCCTTAAGGTCACGGATGAGACCCTGGCATTGGACGCCATCAAAGAGGTGGGTGCGGGAGGAGACTTCCTCGGTCACCCGACCACATTGGCCAACGTCACCCTGCCGTCCCACACCGAGATCCTGGACCGTCAGATGTTCGGCTCATGGGACAGGGATGGACGCAAGGACACGGTCGATATCGCGCACGAGGTTGTGAAGAATGCCATAAACAACCCTCCGAGATTCCCGATGTCCGATGAGACCATCAAGGCCATCGACGCGATTATCGAGAAAAAGGCCAAAGAACTGGCGAAGTGAAACTAAGCCGGGCCCTCCCGGCTTTCCTTTTCCTCATCTTTTTTACGATTCCACAGACCGCTTGAAATGCGATATATTGGTTGTAAAAAACAATTTAATCGAAACCGTGATTGACGTGTGCCGTTGACACTTCTGCAAAAAGATGACCCGGTCTTCTTGATATTTTTGTACAGATATATCCAGACTTCCGTACATACAACTTTATTTAAATATTGCTCTGTGCAATGAATCGCTCGCAGACCCCCATCCGATTATTGGATGAAAAACTGGAAATTCGCCCAGCGAAGGCCCATTTCGATTGGCAATTACAATATTTACAATCAATGATTAAATACCATATAACCACCTCTTTACAATCACTCAACGACTATGAAAGCCGATGTATATCCATGGACAATCACGATCTGATGAAGAAACTGATGAGTAACCGTTCCAAATGGGGATTCATTTGGATCATCATCTCATCGACACTATGGGGGCTGAGCTACGTTCCCAAAGAAGTGATCTGGTACGTCGAACCCTTGGGGCCGCTGTGGGATGCGGGCGGTGTACCTCTGTTCGAGGGATCCATCGTGGCATCCGCGCTTCAGGCACTTTTCTTCGGTGTTTTCATCGTCCTGCTGTGGTCGACGGTGAACGGAAAATCCCGCGAAGCGGTCAGGACACTGGTGACATGGCCAGTCAGCAAGTGGTTCTTCGTTTCCGCCATATTCGGCGGGCTGATGGCCATGTTTGGATCAACACTCGCGACAGCTTACGTAGGGGCCGACTATGCATCGGCCATCGCTTTACTGAGTGCTACCGCCGGAACACTGTATGGTAAGTTCTTCCTCAGGGAGAAACTCACATTCCCCAGTGTCCTTGGGATGCTGATCATGACGGTCGGAGGGATACTGGTAATCGATCCGGTTGCGATGATGGAAGAACTCAGTAACCCTGACGGGAAGGAAGGGGTCCTAGTAGGGTACTTCGGAGGGATTATGTCGGCGATCGGATGGGGGATCGAGAGCTGTTATAACGTCAGGGGATTGGAGATGTCCGATAACGAGGCCACCACACCCTCCAGATACATCTGGGAATGCCTCATATGGCTCTTCATCATCATGCCCATCGTCTGCCTGATCGTCGGGATCAACGACGGCTTCGATGCCCTCTACGGAACCCTCTGGTCCTGCCTCACCAGCCCTGTGATGTGGAGCCTGACGCTTATCACAGTCCTAAGCCTCGGGATCGCGGATTCCCTTCTCCACAAAGGGTACATCCTGTTGGGGGCCGGACGCGGACTTGCCATGAATGCCATCTACGCTCCAATCTCACTTCTGGCATTATGGGTGTTCCTCAAGGACTATGAGATCAGCATATGGCTCATAATCGGATCGGTCATCTGTATAATCGGAACCTTCATCATATACTGGAACAAGGAAGAGTTCGACGAGACCGTCAGGGACATAGAGGACGGGGAAACTATCTGAAAAACGGATTAATGAGGTGGCCTGGGCCACCTCTTATTTTCTCAGCAGGCCTCTTTGAGCCTGCCGAGGACGAACGCCTTGTCCATGCTGCCGATGAACTGCGCCAGCCTGGGGCCCTCGTTCTTGTTGATGAGGATCTTGTACATCGCCTTGTAAGCTCCCTTGGTGCCGATGGCGTGGGGCTTGGCGATCTCCTGGAATGTCTTGTTGATGGCGTCGACGTTCCAGTCCATGGGCTCGAATGCCGCGGCCAGCTTGGCGAAGAAGTCCTTCTCCTCGGCTGAAAGTTCCACACCCTCCGGGACCTTGTCCTGGATGCTGAACTTGACCTGCTCGGGTGCGAACTTGTCGAGCCAGTACTTCGTGGTCTGGATCCTCATCTTGAGCCTCTTCATGTCATCCTCTGTGGCATTGGAGAAGTCGATGGTCCTCTTCAGGACGGTCAGGATCTCGTCGAATCCGTCAGCCATCTGGACGACGTTCACGAGATGTCTGCAGGACACCTGGACGGGAAGGGTCTTGGGGATGTTGTTGTGCTGTGCGAGCTTGTAAGCCTCGACGGAGTTCTCCTCTGCCTCCGACCACTCGCCGCTGAAGTACAGCCTCTCCATCCTGTCGTACTCGTCACACATGTCGAGCACACCCATTCCGGAGTCGAAATCGATGCTCTTGGTGGGGTTGACCCTGAGGAACAGGTAGTTCAGGACCTCCGGGGGCATCATGTTGATGGCGTCCAATCCCGTGACCGGGCTTCCGAGGGACTTGTGCATCTGTCCGACACCCTTCAGCTGGACGAACTCGTAGGGTATGGGGAAGGGTGCCTTTCCGTCGAAGATCTTGTCGACGATGACGACACCGGACTCGTAGGATCCTCCGGCGGAGTTGTGGTCCTTTCCGAAGGGCTCCGCGGATGTTCCGAAGATCGCCCACTTGGCAGGCCACTCGAGCCTCCATGTGAGCTTTCCCTCTCCCTTGGTGATATCGGCTGTCCCCTTGTTGCCGCAGGAGCACTCGTAATCGATGTGGGGGTAGTTGTATGATTCGAAGATGGGCTTGCACAGACGTCCGCACTTGCTGCAGACGGGGTTGTAGGGAGCGTAATTGGGGTCCTCCTCCTTTCCTGTGATGTCGTGGAGGATCTTGATCGCTTCCTTGCGCCTCTTGAGGGCCTTGTCAATGCACTCGGCGAAGTCCCCGTTCTCGTACATCTCGTGTACCCAGATGATGTCGCACTTCATTCCCAGGGTCTCGACGGTGTCGAGGAAGGGCTGGATGAAGTGATGTGCGTAGTTCCTGTGTTTACCGCATGGGCAGGGGATACGGCAAATCGGTTGTCCTACATAGTTCTCGAATTCCTCGGGAAGGAACGTGTAACGCCTCCTCAGGGGATCGAAATCATCGATGAGGTAAACCAGTCTTACTTCCTTTCCAGCAGCCTCGACGGCGCTGCGGACCGACTCTCCAGTGATCGCCTCTCTGAGGCTCCCGACGTGGAGGATTCCTGTCGGACTAATCCCAGTTGCTATGAGTGGATGGTCGCAGTTCTCCACGACCTCCTTTGCAATAACATCTGCCCAGTGCATATTACCACTCCCGACCCATGGGTGCAATATAAAAAAGGGTTTCGGTGAAATAGTTATTTTTCTTTATGACCCAGACGACCGCCTGTAGAAGCGAACATCCCGCCGCCTTGGGACTTTCCGAACTGTCCCAGGTGAGGACGCATTCGATGTCGTCGGGGATGCACCCAACTACGAGCAGCGCATCCGCAGATCCTCGTTCTACTACCGCAACGGATTCAAGAGGATGAGCACCCAGATGATCGACGACAGCGGCGTCTACGACATCCTCAGTACATCAGACCATTTGGACAAAGAGGAGTTCATGGACATCGTCACGGAGCTGGGCTTCGGCGCCTACCGTGTGTACCTGTCGGAATGAGAAGGACGGTCAGTATTTTATCATCGGAAGGGATGGGGGTAACGATGGGACCCAACCAGGTGCTAATGAATACAGGGACGATCGGAGCGGCCGTCCTCATTCTCTCGTTCATCGCCTACGTGATGGTCCCGAACTCGATGTTCATAGCCACATTCATCCTGGGTCTGGCACTTCTCCTCGTAGGGTACTCGTATCTGACGCTGGGGATCAGGTCGGCCACGAACAGGGCCGAATCGCTCTTCCGCCAGAAGGAGGAGGAAGGATACATCATCAGCCTCGACGGGAATTACGCCGCCTGCGAGGACGGCGCGGAGATCATCTCACTGGAGACGGACCGATGCCAGCCCTGAACGCCCATATACTGTACCTCTTCTTCGATTCCGCCAATATGCACAGGTGGAACGACCATCTCAGACCCGTGGACCTCACCGAGATGGACAAGCAGGCCCACAAGGCCGCCATATCCTGGCTGCTCGGAAAGTTCGAGGAGAAGGCCGGCCACAAGGTTGATTGGAGAAAACTGATCTCCCACCAGATGTTCTCGTTCCTGCAGCGTGCGGTGCTCACGGACCTGAAGCCGCAGGTGTTCTACAAGATCACCGAGGACCGCAGGGACGAGGTCAACGCCTTCGTGATTTCCGAGTTCGACAGACTGGTCCCGGAGGCGGATGCCGGTCTGAGGAGGGAGTTCACAGAGTACCTCTCGTCGGACCGCAGGTCCCGCGAGGATGACATCATCCGCGCCGCGCACTACCTGGCCACCCGCTGGGAGTTCAACCTCATCTACGATTCAAACAGGTCGCTGTACGGCATAGACATCACCCGCAAGGAGATCGACGACCAGATCGACCAGCACAAGGACCTCGCCGGGATCAGGGAGATCGTCACTGACAGGAGCGATGCCTTCAACTTCACCGACCTCATCGGACAGCTGAGGTTCCAGCAGCGCTGGGCGAGGACCCCCCGCATTCCCAAGACCACGGTGCTGGGTCATTCGCTCCTGGTCGCCAATGCGATGTTCCTGCACGACATAGATGTAGGCGTCTCCGACAGACAGATCTACAACGACTACTACACCGGGCTCTTCCACGACCTCCCCGAGGTGCTCACCAAGGACGTGATCACACCGATCAAGGTCAACGTGTCCGGCCTGGCCTCGGTGCTCGAGGAGTACGAGAGGGACCTGGTCGAGGAGAAGATCCTGCCGCTGATAGAGCCCGAATGGCACGACGAGTTCAGGATGATGGTCCTCGACCCGTTCACCGATCTGGACGACCCCGTGTTCGGGAAGCGCAACGGATATGACCTCAAGACCTGCGACAGCCTCGCCGCGTACATGGAGGCGTTCATCTCCATACGCTACGGCGTCACCTCGTCCACCCTGAGGGACGGTGAGAAGGACATCCGCATGAAGCTCTTGGGCAGAAGGAAGGGCATCGACGCCGAGTCGATAATCTCCGAGCTGTCCGCGATGCATATATGATTCTGACATCGTTACACCTCTCATGAGGAAAGATTTGGGTCCCAAACCCTGCATATATCCCGAACCGGTGCTGATCATCGCCACCTACGACGAGAACGGCGTGCCCAACGCCATGAACGCCGCATGGGGAGGCATACACGAGGATAACGAGATCTCCATGTGCCTGTCCCCGGACCACAAGACGGTGAAGAACATCCTTGCCCGTAAGGCTTTCACCGTGAGCTTCGCGACCAAGGAGACCTTGGTCGGGAGCGACTATGTCGGTATAGTGTCAGGTAACAATGTGCCAGACAAGTTCGCCAAGGCCGGTTTCACCGCCGAGAAGAGCAGCAAGGTGGACGCTCCGATCATCAAGGAGCTGCCCCTCTGCCTGGAGTGCAAACTCATCAGTTACACCGAGAGGAACTGCGAATGCATCGGTGAGATCGTGAACCTCAGCGTCGACGACTCCGTCATGACCGACGGCAAAGTAGACCTGTCGAAGTTCCATCCGATTATCTACGACGGTCTGAACCACTCGTACCTCGCATACGGCGAGAAGGTCGGGAACGCGTTCTCCGACGGCAAGAAACTGAAATGAAAGGACGGGGGGGACCCCGTCCATGAAACCGTTTAGTGCTTTCTGTCGATGACTTCCTGTCCCCTCATGTAAGGCCTGAGGACCTCGGGGATGGTGATAGTCCCATCCTTGTTCTGGTAGTTCTCCATGATGGCGACAACCGTCCTGGGAAGTGCCAGACCGGACCCGTTGAGGGTGTGGACGAACTCGCTCTTCAGGTGGGGCTCGGGCCTGTATTTGATCCTCGCCCTCCTTGCCTGGAAGTCTGTGAAGTTGGAGCACGAGGATGCCTCGAGCCATGCGTCCTTTCCGGGTGCGTACAGTTCGAGATCGTAGCACTTGGAGCATGAGAAGCTCATGTCCCCAGTGCACAGGAGCAGTACCCTGTAGGGGAGGTCCAGACCGTTGATCAGGTCCTCCGCGTTCTTCCTCAGCTCCTCGAGCCTCTGATATGACTTGCTGGGCTCGACGAAGTTGACCATCTCTGTCTTCCTGAACTCGTGGACACGGATGATTCCCTTGGTGTCCGCGTGCTTCCCGACCTCGCGCCTGTACGATGTCAGGTTCGCGGTGTAGTAGATGGGGAGCTGGGACTTGTCCAGGATCTCGTCCTGCAGGAGGTTCGTGATGGGGACCTCCGCGGTGGGGTTGAGATACATGTCGTCCTTCTGGAGGTAGTACATGTCATCCTTGAGGTTGGGATACTGTCCTGTTCCGATCACTGCGGCCTTGTTGATCACCGCGGGAACGACAAGTTCTGTGTATCCCTGGTCCTGGTGCATGTCCAGGAAGTAGTTGATGAGGGCACGCTCGAGCCTGGCTCCGTCCCCCTTCATCACGTAGAATCCGCTTCCGGCGACCTTGGTACCCCTGTCGAAATCGATGATATCCAGGTCCTCGGCGAGCTCCCAGTGCTCCTTGGGCTTGAAATCGAATGTCCTCTTCCTTCCGGCCTCGTAGACGACCACGTTCTCTGTGTCGTCCTTCCCGATGGGGACGGACTCGTGAGGTATGTTGGGGATGTTCAGGACGCAGTCCTGCCTGATGTCCTCGAGCTCGGCCATCCTCTCGTCGTTGGCCTTGATCTTGTCCCCGACCTTGCGCATCTCGGCGATCTTGGCGTCCTTCTCCTCGCCCTTGGGCATCTTGGAGATCTCCAGGGAGACATCGTTCCTGGTCTTCCTGAGACGGTTGTTCTCGTCCGTGAGCGCCCTCCACTCGGAGTCGGCCTCGAGGAACCTGTCGAGGATCGTCTCGTCCCTGTTCCTGTTCCTGATCATGGTCCTGATCATATCAGGGTTCGACCTGATGACATTGACATCTAGCATTTCATTACCTCAGAATTTCTTTTGGGAGAGGGAGGTCCATGTCCTCTTGTCCGTGACGACGATCACTCCTCCGCGGACGTCCACTATGACCGCTCCGGTCCCCTCGGCTATGGCTTCCGCCGTGTCCTTGGCGCCGTCCTCCGAATTGGAAAGGACTTTCACCTTGATGAGGCGGTTCTTCTTCAGCTGCGCCGTGATCTCGTCGAAGAGTCCCTGGTCGAGTCCCTCCTTGCCCACGTGAACGGTGGGGCTGATCTCGTTGGCGCGTCTCATGAGTTCCTTTCTGGCGTCCTTCTCGGTCATTGTCTCTGCTCCCTTAGGTACGGTATGCGCCGTACTTCGCCGCACTGCGTGCAGGTTATGCAGACCTTGTGGTTGGACAGACGTACCGTGCAGTTCCTGCCCGGCATCAGCGGTATGTGGCAGTTCTTGCAGAACTTCCTGTCCTTCGGCATCCTGACACGCGTCTTCCCGCTTACGCCGATCGCGATGTCGACATACCTCCTGGCCCTGTCGTCCCTGCCGTTCCTCACGGCCTCGTGGGACATGGCCAGCAGCTTGTCGATGCGTTCCGCTCCGATCTCGTGTATCGTTGCGTTCGGTATACGGCGGGACATGTGCGTACCTACAGGGCGTCTGACTGAACCCGTCCTATATATAATTGTCCAGACGCGCGCGGTTACTCCCGTAACGCGGTGCAGAAAACGTGCCAGATATCGGTTGGGACCAAGAACCTGCGCGATGATACATAAGCTATTTATGACATTACAATGTTACTTTAAATCGCAGATATGAACAGCAAGATGCTACTCTATCACGGTTCCAACGAGATAGTAAAGTCACCCGAATTCGGAAATGGCAGAGAGGACAATGATTACGGCAGAGGGTTCTATTGCACCGAATCGGCAGAGATGGCCAAAGAATGGGCCTGCCGGAGCAGTGACGGATACTGCAATTCGTATTCCCTGGAGACCAAGGGCCTCAGGATCCTCGATCTGAACTCGGACGACCTCGGCATCCTCCACTGGATAACCGTCCTGATAGAGAACCGGAAGGTGGATCTCCGCAGCGCGTACTCCAAGAGCGCCAGGAACTTCCTGGTCGAGAACTACCACATCGACCTATCGCCCTACGATGTCATCCGCGGATACCGTGCGGACGATTCGTATTTCCAGTTCGCCCGCGACTTCCTGGACAACGCGATCAGCGTTTCCCAGCTCTCCGAGACCATGAGACTCGGGAAACTCGGTGAACAGATCGTCCTGAAATCGGAAAAGGCATTCGAAAACCTTGCCTTCCTGGGATGCGAAAACGCATCGTTCGATATCGACGGCAGGAGAAGGATCGGTCGCAACATCAAGGCACGCGGTGATTACGAAGCTGTCAGGGATCGCATCCCGGGCCCCGATGACGTGTTCATCATGGACCTGATCAGAGGGAGGCGCTGACATGATACACCCGTATCCCGAGACATATCTGGAGGCCTTCCAGAGGAATCTGGCGGTCGTATTCGACCTCGCGCTGAGACAGGAAGGAATGGAATCCGAAGAGTTCTCCAGACTGTTCGCGGGATCGGAGGTCGCCGGTTTCATCGAGAGGGGGCTCCCGGCGTATATCGCCGGACGTTCCGGGCACGAGCTCCTGTCAGAGATACTCGGAAGGAACGTCGAGTTGAGGGATTACACCGAGCCCGGCCCCGAATACTGGGCAGGCTCGATCGTAGCCTACGTCCATTGGGCATACTTCCGCTCCTTCCGCGAGATCCTCGAGGCATATCCCCTGGAGAGACTCCTCTCCGACTACCGCCCGATGCATGAGGCCCCGCAGTCGAAGATGGCGGACGAGATGGGGGAGGTGCTCATCGAAGGGAACGTCATCAAACGCTACAGGGAGAAGAACGGGATGACGCAGCAGGAGCTGGCCGACCGGGCCCGCATACCCCTGCGCACATTGCGCGCCTACGAGCAGGGGAAACTGGAACTCGGCAACGCCGCCGGCGATACCCTGTACTATCTGTCCGAATGCCTCGGATGTTCGATCGAGGATCTTCTCAAAGGATGATCTGGCACATATCATGCGGGAAGCAGCGAGAGCAGGAAATCCCTGATCTCCCCCTCCTCTCCCTCGAACTGACCGCCCGAGTCCACATAGGTCTCGAAGAGGAACATCGCATACTCGTGGAACGCCACCACGCACTCGTCCCATGAGGGCTTGGAGATGCTGATCCCCAGCTCCTCGTTGGTCATGGTCCACACGTCCCTTTCGGAATCATATCCGGTGATTGCGATGAGCGGGTTGAGCAGATCCCTGTCCGAGTCCTTGGTGACTATCCTCTGGAACTTGAGGTTCGGTATCGAATAGCAGCCGTGGATCTTCTCCACCGATGTGATGTGCCCCTCCTTGTTCCTGTTGACCTTCCCTATGACGATGACCGGTCCTGACGATGCGAACCTGGGTATGTCCGATACTACGATGTTCTTATCGAACGAGACGGGCACGACGAACCTGTCGTTGGTGAGGTTCCAGTGATTCCTCCTGACCTCGTCCCTGACGATGACACCCACGGCCGCGGAAACCGGCAGGTCGTTCTTGGTGTAGGCGAGTATCTTCTCCCTCTCGAGGCCCTCGAATCTCCTGACGTCGTCGCCGGTGCCGTACTCCAGGATGTAACCGTCCAGATGGTCGGCCAGGTCCACCAGGTCCTGCGCGATCATGGCACGTGCGTCGTCGTCCTCGAAGGTGTCCGTCATCCATGTTCCCACCGCACCCTTCCCCAGGAAGTCCAGGGTGGCGCACAGGACCCTCATGGCGTACTCCAACGCAGCGTCGTTCCCCTCGGAGGGACCGGTGCTCAGACCCCCCTTTCCCGTTCCCCCTAGATTTAGGTCGAATTTCTTAACTAGCTGTTTCGGTATTTCGTTCTGAATCCTGAGGTCTATCCTTATCAGCATGCATCCTATGTCAGTCAGCAGCTTTTGGACGTCAATCATCGTCTGTCCTGCGACAGCTATCGGGATCCCTTTACCGTCGGCCGGGTCCGACGACACCACTTTAAAACCGTATGAGCGCATCATTTACCATATCCAGACACGAGGATAATAATGTATTTGCAGAGGGCAGGTAATGCGGTTAAGATATAAGCTGAACGACTCTTTTTGATTGAAATCGCACTAACTCGATGAGAAAAGCACTGTCAATGAAAAATGATTAAATATACTGAACTAAATTTCTTAAACGTTGACATCGGAGGATGCACAACATTAAAAGCGTGGCTTCAACGATTAGCTTCACTTTTAACGTCTGGGAGCTCCCTGGTGAAGATAGGCTGAAAACGTCATAAAGTAGGAGAAGAAAAGTTGACGGTCGGTGACCGCAACGAATCGGATTGACGCATAAAGCACAAAGAAGGAGGAAAACTAATGAATGATGCAGCTTTGATCATTAACATCGGAATCGCACTCATTACAGCGGTTGCGGTTTGTGTTTGGATTAAAGATATGAAAGTCCACAAAGAGGACCTCAAAGTTGAGATGAAGGTCGGAGGCCCCATGAAGGCTGTGAAGGCCTCTGTCATCGCAATGGTTACACTGTTCTTCGACTACATTGGAATCGGATGTTACGCACCGATGACCGCGACATGGAAGATTTTCAAGGTCACCCGTGACAAGTTCATCCCCGGAACCCTTCAGATCGCTTGTCTTATGGCAACATGTATCGAGTCCATCGCATGTATCACCCTTATCGAGGTTGAGACCTGGACTCTCGTCGTTACCATCGTGACTGCAGCCCTGGGATCCTTCATCGGAGGAGGAATCGTCGCAAAACTGCCCCTCAAGCCGATCCGTGTCGGAATCGGAATCGCTCTGCTCGTTGTGGCAGTCGTTCTCATACTCAAGCTGGCAGGATACCTCTCCATCCCCGCAGAGGGAATCGGAGTCAGCGGATGGAAACTCGCAGTTCTCGGAATCGTGAGCTTCTTCCTGGGTGCCCTGATGACCATCGGAGTCGGATACTACGCTCCTACCATGGCAATCGCTGCACTGCTCGGACTCAACGCAAGTGTCGCATGGCCTCTGTTCCTCGGAGGATGCGCATACCTGATCCCCGTCGCAGCAATCAGGTTCCTCATGGCGTCCATCAAGGACAACGAGAGTGTTTACGACCGTAAGGTTGCAATTTACACCAACACCATCGGACTCATAGGACCTATCATCGCCATCTACTTCGTCATCAGCATGGATCTGTTCTACCTCAACTGCCTGGTCATTTGTGTCATCACCTACGTCGGTGCCACCATGCTCTACCAGGGAATCAAGAACAAGAACGACGCAGTCGCTGATACCGAGGAAGAGGAGAAGAAGACCATCGAGGTCTGAGCGCCTAAGACTCAACTATATCCTCAGACCGGCGGGAGACCGCCGGTCAAACCTTTTTAACTTATCACCGCCGTCTGGCGGACAAAGAGTGATGGGATGATTCTTTATTTCAGTGCCACAGGGAACACACTGCTCGTCGCACGTGCGATCCAGAAAGCGACGGGCGATGAGATGCGCCCTATCAAGGAGTACATCGACAGCAAGAACTACTCCATTGAATCCGACAGTCCTGTGGTGATAGTATCTCCCATCCATGTCTGGAAGATCCCGGATTTCATCATGGCCTATCTGAAGAAGGCGGAGATCTCCGGAACCAAGGACATCTACTTCGTCGTGACCTGCAGGAGAGAGGCGGGCAACACGGACAAGACGCTGGAACATTTCTGTGCCAAGAAGGGCTGGAACCTCAGAGGGATAGGTGTCGTCAAGATGCCGTTCGGCTATCTGATGGGACAGGAGATCGACGACGAGAAGCTGTCGAAGAAGATCATCAAGGGATCCATCCAGAACATCAAGGACATATGTGCCAAGATTGCCAATGGGGAGTACGTCGATTACACCGCAGGCAGGACCGGTTACAAGGTCACCGTGTTCAGCAAGCTCTACAGGGTCTACTACGTCAACGCCGGATCCTTCAGGGTGAACAAGAACCTCTGCGACGGCTGCGGCCTGTGCAGGGACCTGTGCCCGATGCATTCGATCTACATGAAGGACGGCCACCCGGCGTGGAAGGTCAAATGCAGCCACTGCACATCGTGCATCAACAACTGCCCCAAGAAAGCCATCGAATACGGCCAGGTCACGAAGGGCTCTCCCAGATACCATTGTCCCTACGAAACCCTCGAAGAGGCAGAAGCGGACGACTCCCAGTGAGCTTCCGCCCCCATATATAATGCGGGTGCGCGTTTCCGACAGAACATTTATATGGGTGTTGTCAATCGTCCGAGACAGTGTATCGGAACGCGACCTAGACGTTATATACGGCGTCTGGATTGACGATTCCTATCAGAATCACAATTGGTGGTTTAAATGGTAAGAAAGCCAGCATCGATGTACAGACAGATCAAGGGTCAGGCATACACCCGCCGCGAATACATGGGTGGAGTGCCTGCCAGCCGTGTCAGCCAGTATGAGATGGGAAACACCAGGCAGGAGTTCCCCGTCACACTCACACTCAAAGTCAAGAACCGTGTCCAGGTCAGGCACACCTCTATCGAGGCGGGCCGTATCGCTGCGAACAAGGTCCTCACCTCCCAGGCAGGAGTCGCCAACTACCACATGACGGTAAGGGCGTTCCCCCACGTTGTCCTCAGGGAGAACAAGCTCGCGACAGGCGCAGGAGCAGACCGTGTCTCGAGTGGAATGCGCCAGGGATTCGGCAAGGCCGTCGGAACGGCTGCCAGGCTCGAGCGCAACCAGGCGATCCTCACAGTCAGGGTCAACCCCGACAAGATCGCCGTCGCGAAGGACGCTCTCTGGAGAGCATCCATGAAATTCCCCTCCCCCTGCTACGTCGACGTAGAGAAGGGACAGGAATACGTAAACTGAAACCGATGTTCGATTTCCAACTGGAAGACATCGTTGCTTGGATCCGCGACGGAGGGTTTTCCTCCGTCGCCCTCCAATTGCCCGAAGGCCTGAAGATAAGGGCCGTTGAAATCTCTGAGTACCTCTCCAAGGAGACCGGTACCGACATTCTGATCGTAGGCACACCCTGTTACGGTGCGTGCGACCTTTACGACTACAAGGGAAAGACCGACGCACTGGTACATTTCGGCCATTCGCCGATCCCGTCCCAGGGCGATGATCCCCACGTACTCTACATAGAGTCCCGCTCGGATGCGGAGCTCGACGGTTCCATACTCGATTCCCTCGGCATGCTACCGGAAAGGATCGGTCTGCTGGCCACGATCCAGTACCTGGGCCTGCTGGATAAGGTCAAGGGGATATTGGAATCATCCGGAAGGAAAGTATCCATAGGCACCGGAGACCGCAGGATCGCATATCCCGGACAGGTGCTGGGATGCAACTGCAGCGCGGCCGAGGCCGTATTGGACGATGTAGACGCGTTCCTTTTCCTCGGCGAAGGGGACTTCCATCCGCTCGCCGCGGCATTCGGGGTCGGGAAGGACGTATTCGTTCTGAACCCCGTGACCAAGGAGGTCAGGGACATGGCCGAGACCAGGGACAGGATCCTCAGGAAGAGGTTCGCAGCCATACAATCAGCCAAGAGTGCCAGCAGCTTCCTCGTGATAGTCTGCAGCAAGGTCGGGCAGAACAGGCTGAAGGAGGCCGAAGCGGCCATTGAAAAGATAAGGTCCCACGGGCTCGTCGCACACAAGGTCGTCATGGAAGAGGTCACACCGATGTCCCTCATGTCGTATCGCGTTGACGCATACGTGAACACCGCATGTCCCAGAGTCGCCATGGACGACTCCGCCAGATACGACCGCCCCATGCTCACGCTGACCGAACTGGAGATAGTGCTGGGCGATAGGACCTGGGACGGATACGAGTTCGATCAGATCAGACCCAACTGATCCCAGTTCATCCCTTTTTAATAAGAGTAATAGAATGGAGTACCCATGTTCAACACGGAAACTCTTCTCAAAAGCGAATTCCCGAAGGTGCGCATAGGCATCGGCCGCGGCACCGACGTGGGCAACGTGGAGAAGAGCGTGGCTGCGATGAAGCAGCACGATGTGGTTATCTACGACGACCCCGAGAAACTGGCGGACGACCTCGCCACCGGGAAGATCGATGCCGCCATACGCGGCGATATGTCCTCGTCCGTCCTCCTCCCGATTCTCAAGAAGAGGATGGGGTTGAAGGCGCTGGAGAGGATCGTGTTCCTCGAGCTCCTCAACGGTAAGATGATCATCATGGCCCCGGTCGGCATCGACGAGGGCTGGACCGACGAGCAGAGGATGGAACTGGCCAGACAGTGCGTCAAGATGGCCAAGAGGGTCGGTCTCGGCACCAGGATAGCCGTCATGTCGGGCGGAAGGTGCGAGGACGTCGGAAGATGCAAGGCGGTGGACCGTTCCATCGAGAGCGCACGCCACATCGCTAAGACCCTGAAGGAGGAGGGATACGACGCATACCACTGCCAGATTCTCATCGAGGACGCCGTGAACAACGCCGACATCCTGATCGCCCCGGAGGGCATCACCGGAAACATCATCTTCAGAACGCTCCACTTCATCGGCGGAGCCAAGGCACTGGGTGCCCCCGTCGTCAACATGGACAAGGTCTTCATCGACACGTCCAGGGTCAAGACGGATTACACGGATTCTATCGCATTGGCGATGAGACTCACGGAGGATTGAATATGTTCCTAGAGATAGACGGAGGATACGGAGGCATCAGGTTCTCTGCATGCCATTTTATACCGAGGCACGAGAAGTGCTCCAGACTGCACGGCCATTCTTACATCGTGCGCCTCAGACTCGAGGGGGAGCTCGACTCGGAGGGCATGATCATGGACTTCGTGGTCCTCAAGAAGAAGCTGAAGGAGATCATTGACGAGGTGGATCACAGGACCCTGCTCCCGGCGAAGTCCAAGGACGTCAAGCTCACGGTCACTGACGAGTCCGTCGAAGCGATATGCGACGGCAAGAGGTACGTGTTCCCCAGGATAGACGTGGCCCTCCTCGACGTCCCCACAACCACGGCCGAGGAGATGTCCAAGATGATGACCGAGCGCATGGTCAGGGAGATCGACTTCCCGCCCACTGTCAAATCGGTCTCCATCGGACTGGACGAGGAGCGCGGCCAGACAGCTTGGTACACGAAGGTGCTCTGATGCCCAAGGCGGTCGTCCTGCTCTCGGGCGGATTGGATTCCACCACCTGCCTCGCGCAGGCCATCGAGGACGGCTGCGAACCCACCGCGATCAGTTTCAGATACGGACAGAGGCACACCAGGGAGCTCGAATCCGCTGCCAACGTCTGCAAGTTCTACAAGATACCGCACGTCATCATCGATCTGAACCTCAGCTCGTTCCGTTCCGCTCTGACCAGGAAGGACATCGACGTCCCCATGGACAGGGAGGGGGAGCTCAGCGAGGAGATCCCCGTCACATATGTGCCAGCAAGGAACATCGTCTTCCTCAGCATAGCCGCGGGATTCTGCGAATCCATCGATGCCGACAGGATCTACATTGGAGTGAACGCGGTGGATTACTCGGGATATCCGGACTGCACCCCCGAGTTCATCCAGGCGTTCCAGCACACCCTCGAGGTGGGAACGAAGGCGGGTAAGGAGGGACACCCCATACAGATAGTCACCCCCATCGGCATGGATTCCAAGGCGGACATCGTGAGGAGGGGGAAGAGGCTGGGCGCACCGCTGCACCTGACCTGGTCCTGCTACAACGGCGGCAAGAAGGCGTGCGGGCACTGCGATTCGTGCAGGCTCAGACTGGAAGGGTTCAAAGAGGCCGGTTTCAAGGACGAGATTCCCTATGAGGATATGTGAGATTTTCAGGTCCATACAGGGCGAGGGACTGACCATGGGCGTCCCGACGGTATTCGTCAGGGCGGTCGGATGCAACCTCAGATGCGCCTGGTGCGATACGATGTATTCCATGAACGGGGGCACGGAGATGACCGTCCCGGAGATCATGGAGAAGGTCGGGACCTGCAAGACGGTGTGCGTCACAGGCGGCGAACCGATGCTCCAGAAGGACATCCTCGAGCTCCTCGATGCACTCCTCAAGGCGGGGAAGAAGGTGGTCCTCGAGACCAACGGATCCATCGACCTAAAGGATGTGCCAGACCATCCGGAGATGATGATAAGTATGGACATCAAGTGCCCCTCATCCGGCATGAGCGACAGGATGCTCGATTCCAACATCCCGCTGCTGAGGATGAAGGACCAGCTCAAATTCATAATCAAGGACCAGACGGACTTCGATTACGCCGTCGGATACCTCAAGGATCATCCGGTGAGGACGAACGTCATCTTCGGGCCCGTAGGGGGCACCGACAAGCTGGAATGGCTGGTCCAATCGGTCCTGGACAACAATGTGGATGCCAGGGTCCTCCCCCAGCTCCATAAGATAATATGGGGCGACAGGAAGGGCGTTTAAGACGCCTGGTTCCTGTGCCTTCTGATGAAATCCGTCACGCACTGCTCGACAGATCCCTCCTCATCGTACGAGACGAGGATGTTGGCTTCCTTGAGGATCCTGAGCCCGTGCATGCCGATGCCGCCTGTGATGACCGCATCGGGTTTCAGAGTGGTGATCGCCTTGGCGACGGCTATCCCCGCGCCCTCCGGCGAATCCGCGAACTCGTTCTCGATCACATGATAATCCAGCGAGTCCGAGTCCACCACGAGGAAGAAAGGTGCGTGGCCGAAATCCTCGGCCACCTCGGAGTCCAGCGACTCCCCTTCGGAAATTACTACCAGTCTCATCATTCCACGGTCTTGACGATCTTGTCCACGATGGATGCGAATGCCTTCGCGGATGCGGAATCGGGGTTCTTCAGCACGATCGGGACTCCGCTGTCGCCACTCTCGACGACCTCGGGCTCGATGGGGACCTTTCCGAGGAACTGGATGTTCATCTCCTTCGCGGTGGCCTCTCCGCCTCCAGTCTTGAAGATGTCAGTGACCTCACCGCAGTGGGGGCAGACGAATCCGCTCATGTTCTCGATGATTCCGATGATCGGGATCTTGGTCTCGGCCGCGAATCCGACCGACTTCCTGCTGTCCAGGAGAGCGACCTGCTGGGGTGTCGTGACGACGACCATTCCGTCGGCCTTCGGGATCAGCTGTACGATGGACAGGGCCTCGTCCCCGGTTCCCGGGGGCATGTCGATGACCAGATAGTCCAGTTTGCCCCAGTTGACATCCTCGATGAACTGCTGGACGGCGGACATCTTGATGGGTCCGCGCCACATGACGGGGACATCCTTGCTGGGAAGGAGGAACGCCATCGACATGACCTTGAGCCTCGGAGGGACGATGATCGGGATCAGCTGCTTCTTCTCGTTGGCCATCAGCTGCTCGTCCTCGATGTTGAACATCTTGGGGATGTTCGGTCCGGTGATGTCTATGTCCATCAGACCTGTCTCGTATCCTTTCATCGCGAGGGACAGTGCGAGATTGGAAGATACCGTACTCTTTCCCACTCCGCCCTTTCCGCTGATGACGATGATGACGTGCTTGATCTGAGCCAGGGTGTCGTGCAGCCTGGTCTCCTCCTCGATGGATTCTCCGGTCAAAACTGGACCTGCCATGATATTCCTCTGAGTGGGGATGGGGGGACTAACGTTTATAGGTTGAGGTCCAGGGAACGCCAATACTGGACGATATCCGCGGCGATATCTGGAATCCACCGATCGGCACAACGCCAGCCTTAACTACTCTGGCACATATACTATGGGTATGCCAGAGGACAAACCGTTGGTCGGAGAGTACATGGTCCGCAACGTTCAGACCGTCGATCCCAACATGACCGTGGAGCAAGCGATCCAGCAGATCATCAGATCGGAGTTCCACGGATTCCCCGTAGCGGAGAACGGCTATCTCCTCGGTTTCATCACCGCCAAGGAGCTCCTCCGTTACATCGACCAGCCCAAGGCGAAGATACGCACCATCATGAAGAAGGGTACCTTCTGCGCCATCCCTTCCATGACCGTAAGCGACGCCACACGTATCCTCTTCAGATACGGTCTCAGGAACCTCCCGGTCATCGACGATGACAGGAAGCTCATCGGTATCATCTCCAATCTGGACATCGTCAGGTCGCAGATCGAGAAGTCCCGCCCGAACAAGGTCATGACCGTGAAGCAGTTCCTCGAGCAGACCAACGGGATCAAGCTGAAGGTTGTCAACGAGGATGTCGAGGTCGACAGGATCATCCCCACCCAGAAGGAGGTCTACATGGATGAGCTGGTCGGCAGGCAGTACGAGCTGAAGAGAGGGATGATCGAACCTCTGATCGTCGTCAAGAGGAGGAACGGCTATCTGGTCGTGGACGGCCACCACAGGATCCTCGCGGCGAAGAAGATGGGTATGAAGACCTACAAGGCGATCGTGCTGGTCCCCAACGATTACGACGTCAAGCTGGGCCTGGAGAAGACCGCCGAGAAATGGGGCCTCAGGACGCTGGACGACGTCAACATCATCGAAGGCACCAAGCACCCGTTCATGGAGGTTACCACGATGCTCCTCCCCAGCGAGGAGACCGATGCCCTCACCAAGAAGCTCATCGACAGGGACGCTCACTGATCGATAACCTCGATGTAGAAGCTGACGGGCCTGAAGCCGTCGTTGCATGAGATCATCGCGGACCTGGGATTCTTCATCCACCCGTCGTAGAAGTTGCCCCTGCCCTCGGCCAGTTCTTTCACGAAGTATTCCATGGACCCCCATGCGCTATCGCACAGGCCCGCCGGTATCTCGCCGTTCTCCGATATGAACTCCTGACCGACCTCGATGTCGCAGGTGTGCTCTATCGGATTCTCGTACTTCTCCATCAGATCCTGATGGCAGACCTTCCTGACGGCCGTGATCCTGACCCTGACCATGCTTCCCCTATCGTCTCACTGATAATTAGCGTTTCCAAGCCCTTCACCGCCGCCTCAACACCATTAAATATTATTATCACTATTGATAATATAATCAAAACTTATAATGATGTGATACGATGGAACTCAAGGACATCCTCGGCAACCCCGTAAGATTGAGAATAATCCAATTCATCCAGGTCAACGGGACTGCGACGACGAAACAGCTCTCGGCCAGCATGAACGATGTGCCAGAGCCTACGATTTACCGTCACGTGAACGCCCTGCTGAAGGAGGGTGTGCTCATGGTCAAGGAAGAGAAGAGGATCAGAGGCACCACCGAGAGGACCCTCGCCATAGACGAGAAGGTCTGGGCATCCAAGTTCTCGGAGGATTTCGCGGATATCGCATACCAGTTCCTGATGTCCATCTACGGTAACTTCCGCGAGTACAGCGCAAAGGGAGGGTACGATCCGGTCGCCGACATGCTGAGCCTCAGGACCGCCGTCCTGCGCCTCTCCGACGAGAGGTTCGCCCAGTTCTACACGGATCTCAGAGGCCTCATGGAGAAGTACCAGGGATCGGAGGACGGAGGCAGACCGAGGAGCATCTCCTTCATATCAGCACCTGTCATCGAGAGTGATTGAGAATGAGCATCAAAGAGGAAAGGATCTTCATCGATGGGGACGTCCGTCTAGGCGCCACCATAGCAGCAAACGATTTCGAAGGGAAGAAGCCGGCGATCGTACTGATCATGGGTACCGGGAACTCGGACCGCGACGGTAACTCAAGGGGCTTCCAGACGGATATGTACAAGAACTTCGCATGGACCTTCGCGGAATGGGGCTTCGTGACCATCCGCTACGACAAGCGCGGGACCCACGAGAGCGGCGGGAAGAGACCGCTGTACGGATTCGAGGCCCTGGTGAACGATGCCGTCAGTGTCGTCGAATACGCCAAGACTCTGCCGTATGTGGATGCAGACAAGGTCATCGTGTTCGGACACAGCGAAGGCGGCATGATCGCCAGCGTCCTGTCGGACAGGACGGACACCGCCGGCCTGATGATCATGGGTGCCGCCGGGATGAGCATGAAGGATGCCCTGCACTTTCAGAACTGGGAGCTGGCAGAGGAAGCCAAGAGGACCAAAGGGTTCAAGGGATTCCTGCTGCGCGGCGCATCCAACACGGAGAAGAACAACGCTAAGGTCGACAGGATGTTCGCCAAGGCCTCCGCCACCGACAAAGACAAGATCTTCATCTCTGGTGGGATCATCAACGCGAAATGGATCAGGGAGCATGACGCGTACACCGCGGATGCACTGATCGCCAAGCTGAGCGCATACGGCAAGCCAATCCTGGCCGTTACCGGTACCAAGGATCTGTCCGCCGACTACAAGGCGCTGGACAGATTGAGAGGCATCTCCAACGTGGAATGCTATGTGCCAGAGGGTGTGAATCACATCTTCAGGGAGGTCGACGACGATAATAGCGTCCTCAAAGTGAAGAAGCAGTACATGAGGCTCTCAAAGAAACCGGTCCACAAGGGCACCGAGGACAAAATGCACGAGTGGCTCTCGCAGTTCATCTGACAACGGCGGCGGGCCTCCCGCTGCCATTTTTTTTCAAAAGAAGAGAACCGGCGGGTCCACCGCCGGAATGAGTTTCAGAAGTCCTGGTTGTTCCTGAGGGTCCTGAGGTCCCTGAGGAGGATCCTCTGCTCTGCAGATGCGATGATCCTCTTGGTCTTGTAGAACGTGTCGGGGTTCAGGGAGATACCGTCGATCCCCTGCTCCACGAGGAACTCGGTGAACTCGGGATACACCGACGGACCCTGTCCGCAGATGCTCACGTACTTGCCGTTCTCGTGGGCGACCTTGATCAGGTGTGCGATCGCCCTCTTCACGCCCTCGTTCCTCTCGTCGAAGTATCCCATGTGTCCCAGGATATCCGAGTCCCTGTCGCATCCCATTGTGAGCTGCGTCAGGTCGTTGGAGCCGATGGAGAACGCGTCGCAGTACTTGCAGAACTCGTCCGCCATGAAGATGATGACCGGCACCTCGGCCATGAAGTAGAGCTTGAAGTCCTTGGACCTCTTGAGGCCGATGGACTCCATCATGCATGTGATCTCCTTGACCTCGTCGATGGTCCTGACGAACGGGAGCATCATGTTGAGGTTCTTGAATCCCATCTCGTCCCTGACCTTCTTGATGGCCTTCAGCTCGCACATGAACGCATTACGGTAACTGTCGGAGACGTATCTGGAACATCCCCTCCATCCGATCATGGGGTTGTCCTCGTTGGGCTCGTAGTCCGCTCCGCCCTTCATGTCGTGGTACTCGTTGGTCTTGAAGTCGGATGTCCTGAGGACGACCGACCTGGGGTAGAACGCCCTGGCGACCTTGGAGATACCGTCGGCGAGCTTGTCGATGAGCTCCTGCTCCCTGCCCTCAGCGAGGAACGCGCAGGGGTGCTCTCCGACGTAGTTGGTGAAGAGGAACTCGATCCTCATGAGTCCGACTCCGTCGCAGGGGAGCTTCGAGATCTCGTCCGCCTTGGCGGGCATGGACATATTGACCATGACCTTGGTCCCGGTGATGGGGACGAACTCGGCACAGGTGTTGGTACCCGTGCTCTCCGCTGATGCGGATGAATCGCCCTTCTTGGCGATGATTCCCTTGTAGACGTTTCCGGTGGTACCGTCGACCGTGACCTCCATTCCGTTGGAGAGGCACTCGGTGGCGTTCCCTGTTCCGACGACGCAGGGTGTCCCCAGTTCCCTGGAGATGATCGCCGCGTGGCAGGTCATTCCTCCCTCGTCGGTGATGATTCCCGCGGCCCTGCTCATGGCGGGGACCATGTCGGGCATGGTCATCTTGGTGACCAGCACGTCTCCCTCCTTGATCACGTCGAGACTCATCGACGTGTCGTAGATGATGACCTTTCCGGTAGCGAGTCCGGGACTGGCTCCCAGACCGGTCGCGACGATGGCGTCGCTGGATACTGAATCGCCCACGGTCTCGTTGGTGACCGAGTTACCGGTGGCAGTGATGGGCCTCGCCTGCACGATGTAGGCCTTGTTGTCCTCGATGCACCACTCCATGTCCATGGGCTTGTTGTAGTGGATCTCGATCTGGCGTCCGATCTCGGCGATCTCCAGGACACGCTCGTTGGCGATCTTCTGCGCCTTGTGCATGTTCTTGGGCATGTCCTTCTTCTCGACACCGCCGTTCTTTCCGCGGACGTACTTCCATGTCTGTGTGGAGATCCTCTTCTTCAGGATCTCCATCTTCTGCTTGTCGATGACGTACGTGTCGGGGGTGACCTCCCCGCCGACGATGGCCTCTCCGAGACCGTATCCGCCCTCGATGATGATCTGCTTGGCACCGCTGTTGGGGTCGACAGTGAACATGATTCCCGAAAATTCAGAGTTGACCATCCTCTGCACGACGACGGCGAGCTTGACGTCCTCGTGCGCGTATCCCTGCTTCTCACGGTATGCGATCGCCCTTGCAGTGAACAGGGACGACCAGCACTTCCTGATCTTGTCGAAGAGATCCGCCTCGTCCTTGACGTTGAGGTAGGTCTCCTGCTGTCCGGCGAAACTCGCGTCGGGAAGGTCCTCGGCGGTCGCGCTGGACCTGACTGCGACGAAACCGATCTTTCCCTTGGGGAAGAGCATCTTGTATTTCGAGACGATCTCCTTCTTCAGGTCCGCGGGGATCTCGCACTCGTCGAAGAGCGCCCTGATCCTGTCAGATGCGGCGACGAGGGAGTCGTCCGAGTTCCTGTCGATACCCTCGAGCTCCTTGGTGATCTTGGAGAAGATCTTGCTCTTGGAGAGGAAGTAATCGTATGCCACCGTGGTGAGGACGAATGCCTCGGGCACGGGGAATCCGGCGTTTGTGAGCTCTCCGAGGTTGGCACCCTTGCCCCCTACGAAGGGCACGTCTTCGACATGCAGTTCGTTTACATCGACAATTTTCTTATCCATTGGGAATCCCCGCTGTGTTACGCAGTTTGGAAGTTTTCGACGGACTCTGCCGTCCTCACTTGACCATAACCTTACTCTCAATTATAATATGTCGGTTCGTACACCGTTCGGGAGTGCTGGTGACACGTCGGCTGGATGCATCTGGGAAAGTTATTTACATAGTCAGACGTTGATTACGAATTATTGCTCAGTTTTTGCATACTATCGTATGATTTCATACGAATATCGTAGGATTTTCAACGATTATACCAGCAAGAAGCAATTTTCGAGATTGTAATTCGTTTTTCCTATTTTCAAAGACTTTAAATGTATTACATTTCATAGGGCCGTTCAGTGGTTACCAATGGATATCGAAATATGTTGGCACGGCAGGGGCGGACAGGGTGTCGTCACTGCTAACGAGATCCTTGCCGAGACCGCGATCCTCGCAGGGAAGTACGTCAAGGCCTTCCCCGAGTTCGGTCCGGAGAGGATGGGAGCACCTATCAGGGCTTTCACCAGGATCTCCGAGAATCCAATAAGAATACACAGCCAGGTATACGAGCCCGACATCGTCGTCATCATGGACGGATCCCTTGTCGGAAAAGTCGACGTCACCAGAGGAGCAAAGAAGGACACGATCATCGTGGCCAACTACGCAGGTTCCCCCAAGGAGCTGCAGGACGCCCTCATGACCGACATCGAGTGTCACACACTGGACGCCCAGAGGGTCGCCATCGAGGAGATCGGCAAGCCCATGGTCAACACGGTCATGCTCGGGGCACTCATCAAATGCTCCCCGCTGGTCGGATACGACCACCTGGAGGACCAGATCACGACCAAGTTCACCGGGAAGCTCCCGGACAAGGTCATTCTCAAGAACCTCTCGGCCCTCAAGAGAGGATACCAGGAGGTGCAGTGAATGGTAATGGCAAGCATCAGCGACCTCGTTGTCGGCGGTCGCATCATAAAGCCCGGCAACTCCGAACAGTTCAACACCGGAGACTGGAGAACATACGTCCCCGTCGTGGACCAGGACAAGTGCATCGACTGCGGTCAGTGCTGGATCTACTGTCCTGACAACAGCGTCGTGTTCAGAGAGGGACACATGAGCGGATTCAAGATGACCCACTGCAAGGGGTGCGGAATCTGTTCCAAGGTCTGCCCCAGGAACGCGATCGTCATGAAGGAGGAGTGAGGATGGCACAGGATATCGCAATCAACGGAGACAACGCCATCGCACTCGCATGGAAGCAGATCGACCCGGACGTGTGCGCGGCATACCCGATCACACCCCAGACGATCATCGTGGAGAAGTTCGCGGAGTACGTCGCGAACGACGAGGTTTCCACCGAGTTCGTCTGCGTGGAGTCAGAGCACTCCGCGCTCACCCTCTGCACATCCTCCGCATCGGCCGGTGCGAGGACATTCACCGCGACGGCATCCCAGGGACTCGCGTACATGTGGGAGATGCTCCCCATCACCGCGGCAATGAGGGTGCCCCTAATCATGGCCGTAGCCAACAGGGCCGTGAGCGGACCCATCAACATCAACAACGACCACGGAGACGCCATGGCCGCCCGCGACTGCGGATGGCTCATGCTCTTCTCGGAGAACGTGCAGGAGGCATACGACATGTCCATCATCGCACCCAGGATCGCTGAGCACCATGAGGTCCAGCTGCCCTGCATGGTGAACCTGGACGGATTCGTCCTCACCCACGCCATCGAAAGGATGACCACCCTCGACACCCAGGTCGTCAAGGACTTCGTCGGGGAGCACAGGCCCCTGTACCCCCTGCTCGACACCAAGCACCCCGTCTCCCACGGAAACATGGACGGACCGGACTTCTACTACCCGCACAAGTACCAGTCGGTGCTCGCGATGCAGAAGGCGCTGGAGGTCAGCGAGGCCGTCTTCGCGGACTTCAAGAGGATCTCCGGAAGGGAGTACCACCTCGTGGAGGAGTACAGGTGCGACGACGCGGAATACATCGCCGTCATCCTCGGATCGTCCTTCGGAACCATGAAGGCCACCGTGGACCTGCTCAGGGAGCAGGGACTCAAGGTCGGCTGCGCCATGCCCCGTGTCTACAGGCCCTGGCCCATGGAGGCCCTCGCCAAGCTGATGGCCGGGAAGAAGGGAGTCGTCGTCTACGACAAGCACCTCAGCATCGGATCCTACGGACCCATGTTCCCCGAGGTCGTCGCAGCGGCATCCGACCTCGAGAAGCTGCCCAAGATGTACAACGTCATCTACGGACTCGGAGGTGCAGACGCCACAGTCAGCGGATTCGAGAAGTCCTTCAAGGCAGTGGTCGACGGAAGTGCCGAGAAGATCCACTATCTGGGGGTGAGGCTGTGACCAACCTCGCACTCAAGGACCTGCAGCAGCTGCCCGTCAGGCTCACCAGCGGACACAGGCTCTGCGCCGGATGCGGAGAATCTATCATCGCCAAGCAGATCCTGATGGGATCCGAGGACGATGTCGTCGTATCCCTGTCCACCGGATGCTTCGAAGTCTCGACCACCGTGTTCCCGTACACCTCATGGAACGTCCCCTACGTGCACACCGCGTTCGGAAACGGAGCGGCCACCTGCGCCGGGGTTGAGTCCGCGTACAACGCCCTGAAGAGGAAGGGAAAAATCGAGAACAACATCAACTTCATCAACTTCGCCGGAGACGGAGCGACATACGACATCGGTCTCCAAGCACTGTCCGGAGCGATGGAGAGGGGCCACAGGATGGTCTTCTGCTGTCTCAACAACGAGGCATACATGAACACCGGAATCCAGAGGTCCTCCGCCACCACCATGGGAGCGCAGACCACCACATCCTGGCCGGGATCCGTGTCCTCCGGAAAGAAGGAGTTCTCCAAGGACCTGACCCAGATCATGGTCGCCCACAACATCCCCTACGTCGCACAGGTCTCCCCGCACAACTGGAGGGACACCGTGACCAAGGCCCAGAAGGCGTTCAAGTGCGGCGGACCCGCGTTCATCAACGCGCTGTCGCCCTGCCCCAGGGGATGGAGGTTCGCATCGGACCAGACCATCGCGATGGCGAAGCTGGGAGTCGAGACCTGCGTATGGCCTCTGTTCGAGGTCGTAGACGGTCAGTACGAGCTCACCGGAGAGAGCGCAAGGATCGCCGACGGAAAGGTCGAGAAGAAGCCCGTCCTGGACTGGCTGTCCTCACAGGGCAGGTACAAGCACCTGCTGGTCGACAAGTGGGAGCCTGTTGTCGAGAAGATGCAGGCCGAGGTCGACAGGAGATGGAACAAACTCATCAAGCTGTCGGAACTCTGATTCCGACGGCATCAAACCCCTTCCAAACCTCTTCCTTCTTTCACAATTTACGATGATTCTCTGGTGTATCAATGTGCCAGATCCATATTTGCTGTCATAGTTTGACTGTTTTTTCTTTATGAAATACGAAAAATCAGCTAACTTTTCTTTATGAAATACGAAAAATCAGCTGATAAATCTTTATAGAATGATGGTCGTGTTACAATCATGCTGAGAAGAAAGATATCCTGCAGTCTGTCCGAATGGAAGAACCGCAAGCACAAGTGCCTGCTGGTGAAAGGACAGAGGCAGGTCGGTAAGACGTACTCCATCGAACAGTTCGCCAAGGAGAACTACGACAATTACGTCGAATACAATCTCAGCACTGACAAATCGTCTAGACGTATATTCGACGGTGACCTGGATGTCGATTCGCTCATATCAGCAATGAGACTCTTCAGCCCCGATGTGGACATAAGGCCGGGCTCCACACTGATATTCATAGACGAGATCCAGGAATACCCACGTGCCAAGGAGGCGCTTAAATCGTTCAGCAAGGACGGAAGATATGACGTCATCGCCTCCGGATCGATGCTGGGCGTCTCCGTTCCGCACGATAAGGATGACGAAGGTTCATGGAAGGGGGATGAGATGGAACCCCTGGAACCCTCCGGATATCTGGAACATATCACCATGTATGCATTGGACTTCGAGGAGTTCTGCTGGGCCAACAATATCGGGGAGGAACAGTTGTCGCACGTCAAGGACTGCATCGGTAAGAAGATCCCCCTCGGCCCCGCATACATCGAGAGATTCAACTCACTGTTCAGGGACTTCATGCTGGTCGGGGGGATGCCGGAATCCGTCCAGACGTTCGTAGACACCGGGGACTATGCCGCTGTTGGAAAGATACAAAACGATCTCATAGAATCCTGCAGGAAGGACATAAACCGTTACAACACCGGGATAGACCGCATAAAGACGTTGGAATGCTTCGAAAGTATCCCTTCCCAGCTGTCACAATCCAACAAGAAGTTCACCTATTCCAGGGTCGACGGCGGGAAATCCCGTAACTCGGCCGTCAAATACAAAGGGAACCTGTTCTGGATAGAGGGTGCCGGATACGGCAATATGGTAAGGTCGCTGACATCGATATCCATCCCGCTGAGGGGAAAAGAGGTCAGGGACCAGTTCAAGGTCTATTTCTCCGATACCGGGATGCTGATGGAGATGTACGGAAGTGCGGCCAAGCAACGCCTGTATTCAGATGACATATCCTATAACAAAGGTGCGGTCATCGAGAATGTCATAGCGGAATGCCTGATGAAATCCGGTCACATACCAAGGTATTATCGTAAGAACAACGGCCCGATGATGATGGAACTGGACTTCGTAATAGAATTGGCAGCCGAGATAGCCGTCATCGAAGTGAAATCCGGAAAGGACCGTGAAGCTCCGTCGTTATCCAAGGCAAATAGGATCCCCGACGTGAAACGTAGGATATCCTTGGAAAGGACGGACATCTTCGTATCTGAGGATGGGATCGAGCACTATCCTCTGTTCGCGGCAGGTTTCATCGGTGATATGGAGAAAGAATGGGACGGCCCAGCGTTCCGAACGTGATCAGGTCCTCTTGACGATGATGCAGAGGATGTCCTTGTCCATGACCTTGTGGTCGAGACCGACGGTCTGCCCGGGGAACTTGGCGCTGTCCCCCCAGATCATGGCGTATCTGAAGTTGTTCTTGAAATCCCTGTGGATCAACTCGCAGACGTCGCCGACGGTGTTTCCGCGCTTGACGATCAGAGGCACATCCAGATCGGCCTCCTGACCCTGGGGCTTGAGATAGATGCGGATCATGTCGATCGTGTCGTACATGGCCTGCTTCAGCTCCTCCATGCCGTAACCGGTCACCGCCGAAACGGGGACGCAGCGGAAGTTCTTGTGCATCTCCAGCACCGCCTCCAGCTGTCCGGGCTTGGCCAGATCGACCTTGTTGATCGCCATGATGGCCTTGATGTAGACCCTGTTCCCCGACAGCACGTCCAGCATCTGCTCGACATCGATGTCCTCACGGACGACGACCGTGGCGTTGATGTGGCCGTAGGCGGCGGTCATATCCTTGATGATCTCGGGCGTGATTTTCGTCAGCTTTACGGTGGGCTTGACCAGGATCCCTCCCTGGTCCGAACGTGTGATGACCACGTCCGGCTTCGTCTGGTTCAGACGGATGGCCGCGTTGTACAGCTCCTTGAACAGGACGTTCATGTTCGGATTGAAGATGTCCACGACCAGGAGGATGACGTCCGCAGACCTTGCCGCAGCGATGACCTCCCTTCCCCTTCCCTTTCCGCGGGACGCGTCCTTGATCAGTCCGGGCATATCCAGGATTTGGATCTTGGCGTGGTTGTAGACCATGACTCCCGGGACGACGTCCAAGGTCGTGAAGTGGTATGCGCCGACCTCGGACTTCGCGCCGGTCAGCTGGTTAAGGAGAGTGGATTTTCCCACCGAAGGGAATCCGACCAGCGCCACAGTGGCGTTGCCGGCCTTCTTAACGTAGAATCCCCTTGTGTTGCCGCCCTTGGACGCACGCCTCTTCTCCTCTTCCTCATTGAGACGTGCGATCTTCGCCTTGAGCTTTCCAATGTGACCTTCGGTAGCCTTGTTGTATTTCGTCTTGGAGATCTGCTCCTCCAATTCCTTGATCTGCTCCTCGATCGTAGCCATTGTCTGCCCGCTGGGATGTGTCTCCCGTATTTCATCATTCCTTTCCTGCTTCCATGTACTGCTGCAGGTAGCGGTCCAGTTCGTGCCTCGATTTCTGCACCGTGTTGGAGTCCGCCTTGTACACCATGTCCTCGTCGAAATGGAACGCCCCGATGACCTGGACCACCATCTCCTTGTACCTCTCGGTGTTGGCGCCCCAGTATCCTGCCATGTAGCCTACCTTCTCGGCGTCCTTGCCCTCGGAGAGGGAATCGATTCCGGTGATCAGGTACCTGAGCAGGTCTATCGAAGTCCTTGCGTAGTTGAGCGCCTCGTTCCTCAGGCCGGACTGGTCCTTTTTGATCGAATCCATGTCCTTCTCGACCTTCACCATGAGGTCCAGCAGCAGGACGCAGATCCTCCTCTGGTGATTCAGACTGGTGTTGTGCATGAACTCGTGGGCCATGACCGGTCCGAGGGCCATCGTGGCCATGTAGCCCTTCGCCGAATCGTCGTAGTCCGCGTCGATCATCCTCTCCAGTAACGCGACGGGTATGTTGCAGTCCTTCGCCTGGGAGGTGTGTATCGCTTCCAGCAAGGCGGGGAGGAACAGTGCGGCCATCTGCTGGTCCTGATCGTCCGTTCCGGAGAATATCTGGCACAGTATCTCCAAGGTCATGTCGCGGTACTGTTTCCTGCCCTCCTTGGGGAGGTTCTCTGCGGCCTGCACCATGAGCATTATCGCCTCGGCGAACTCGCCGTCGATAAGGCACGATTCCGCGAGCAATGCGAATCCGAACCAGTTGTCCTGGTCGAACTCCAGCAGCCTCTCGCCTATGTTGTTCAGCATCATGGCATCACGGTCCGCCAGCGCCTTCTCCCCCATGGCCGTCAGCCTGACGGCGTCCTTCGGGAGGTCGTCGACGTCGTCCGTCACGATCCTGGTCTTGAATCCGCATTCGCACTTCAGTACGCCGTTGTCGTCCGCCTTGAGATACTTCCCGCAGTCCGGACAGACCCTGTCGTAGGTCCTGTCCCTGTCATCCTTGCAGACCAGTCCCTCGACCAGCGGCCTGATGAGTGCGGCCTCGTAATCCTGGAGGGCCTTGTCCCTCTTCTTCAGGATGCCCTTGTTGTGCTTGTTGGATGTGATGTAACCTGTGTGATACTCCAGCGCGTTCTGCCAGAGCGTGAACACACCCTCGTAGTCGTTCTCGTTCCAGTAGTCGCAGAGGTCGAAGAAGTCCTCCTCGGTGCGGTCCACGGAGATACGGTCCAGCATCGCGATGTTGATGTCGATGAACTCCATGAGTCCGGGACCCCAGATCTTCGCCAGATTGGGTTCTACGGAACCGTCCTGCAGCCTCTTCTGGACCTCGGAATCGATCTCCTCCACCGCAAGCCTGGCGTTGTTGAGGAAATCCTGCTGGTCCGGGATGAACGTGTCGCCCATGATGTAATCGGTGATCATCATCAGGATCTCCCTGATCAGGTCGTCGCCCATCAGTGCGGATCCGATCTCGTCCGATACCGTGGAGAGCCTGATCATCAGGTCGGTCATGAAATCGCCGTTCTCGCACAGGTGCCCGAAACGCTCGTAAAGGGAGCCTGTGAAATCCGTCATGGTGACGTCCGGCGTATACCACTCCTTCTCGTTCCTCGTGGAATCGAGCAGTGATTCTATCACGGCCTCCATGGTCAGCTCGTAGAACTCGTCGAAGTTCTCCTCGTCGAGAAACATGACGGCCATGCTCAGGTCCTGGAACGCGGTCTCCGCGTTGCCCTCGTGGAGATCGGACCATCCTATGCAGAACCATGCGTACCACGAGGATACTCCTGCGTTGGCCACCTCCTCCACCATGGCCTTCATGGCCTTGTGGTCCTTCGAATCGAAGGCTTCCTGGAGACGTCCCATGTACTGCTCGGACAGGCGGTCGCGGACGGCCTCGGCCTCGGAGATCTCCTCCTTGGTGAAGTTCCTCTCCTTGGAACAGACGGAACAGAGCCCCTTCGACGTATCGGTGTTGAGCACCATGAAATTCGATCCGCAGAACGGACATGCCGTAAGCAGTATGGTCATGGGCCTCCGTAGGCGCGCGCACATAATAAAGGATAGGCTTATTAGCGCGTGACAGATAACACCCGACGATGACAGAGACCGCCGAGGCCAAGCTCACACTTGCCCAGGAGTTCAAAGCGCTGACACCGAAGCAGCTGATCGCGATAATAGTCGCCTTCGCCACCAGCATCATGCTCACGGTAGTCGGATTCGCGATGTCGATGCTGGGTTTCCTGATTATTGCCGTATTGCTGTACATGCTGCCCCACATGATGGGCGTCACCTCTCCCAAGATCAAATCCATAATCGGAGCGGTGTTCATAGTAGCCCTGCTGATGATAGCGGCGTTCGCATACGCGGATGCGGCGAGGGACGTGTCCGCGGTCTCGAAGAACAACACCGAGCTCAAGGAAGTGTCCGTCGAGGACGGCGTGATCATAATCGTATGCGACAATCCGTCGCTCACCGTGAACGGTAAGATCTACAGGATGACCGCCATGGCATTCGGTGTCCCGCTCCAGCCGGAAGAGAGTACAGCGGTGGAGTTCGCTTTCGCATATGCCGACGGCAAGTACACTGCGGCACCGCCGATGGATGCTGGAAACTACTACTATGTCAGCGTCGAATGCCAGGTCACCGAGGACCAGAAGGACCTCTGCGCCTTCCTGATAAACAACGGGATATCAGCCAACGATGTCATGATGATGAACCTCTCAGGTTCCATAATCGTCATCGTGGAGATCATGCTGGTGTTCTACATCATGCTGGTGTTCTCGGAGCTCATGAGGAGGAGCGCAAGGAAGAAGCGCGCCCAGATGGAGAAGGACGGAAGGCTCTACCCTGCCGGATACTCCAGATGCAAGAAGTGCGGAGCGATCGTCCTCCCCGGTGAGATCAACTGCAGGAAATGCGGCGAGCCCATCGATGTGCCAGATGAGATCAAGGTGCTCCACAAGAAAGACTTCTTCGAGTGCTCCGAGTGCGGTACCGAGGTCCCCATGGACGCGAAGGTCTGCCCCAAGTGCGGAGCCGTGTTCGACGAGGAGACCGAGACGGAGGTCACCCATGTCGACGGAAGCGTCAGCGTCTCCAAGGAGACCTTCGAGTGCTCCGAATGCGGAAAGGAGGTACCGGCGAACGCCAAGAGGTGCCCCTTCTGCGGTGCAGAGTTCGACGAGGACGAATGAATGACTTACCCGCCTTCGGGCGGGTCTTCCCCCTTTTATAAACTGCTGGGCACGCATGCGTGCCCGCTCGCAACAACGCTTAAAACAATCCAGGGCCATATCCCGCACGGATGCCCTCAGACAAAGACGATAAACCGCAGGCGGAGCCTAAACAGAAAGGCCTGGCCCACAAATTGGAATCAAAGCAGCAGGAGATCTCCGTAACGGAATTCTTCGAGAAGAACAAGCAGATCCTCGGATTTGACTCCAGGTCCAAGTCCCTTCTCATGGGAATCAAGGAGGCTGTCGACAACTCCCTGGACAACTGCGAGGAGGCCAACATCCTTCCGGACATCACAGTCAGGATCGAGAGGCTGAACGACGAGGATTACAGGGTCTCCATCGAGGATAACGGGACCGGTATTACGCACAAGGCCATGCCGAACGTCTTCGGACGCCTCCTATACGGATCCAGGTTTCACGCGCTCAGGCAATCCAGGGGTCAGCAAGGTATCGGTATATCGGCCACCATCATGTACGGTAACATCACCACGGGAAAGCCCGCCCACGCCATGTCGAAGATCGACGGTGCGGACGAGGTCGCCTGGCAGATGGACATCTTCATCGACACGAAGACCAACAGGCCGGTCATCACCAACGACAAGGCATTCACATGGGAGGGCAAGGAGCACGGTACCCGCATCGAGTACACCACGAAGGGAAGGTACATCACGGGAAAGCAGTCCATCTTCGAATATCTGAAGGAGACCGCCATCGTCAACCCCCATGCCCAGATCACATTCTACGACCCCGACGGCACCAAGACGGTGTTCGAGAGGGCCACCGACATCATGCCCCCGAGGCCGAAGGAGATCAAGCCCCATCCGGAGGGCATGGAGATCGGGGACCTGATCAAGTACGCGGGCAACACTCAGCAGAAGACCCTGAAGGCATTCATCAAGAGCGACTTCTCAAGGATCACCGACAGGCTCGCCAGCGACATCTTCGAGATCTCCGGCGTGAAGCCGGACAAGAAACCGTCCGCGATGACGAGGGAGGATTCCATAGCGATCCTCGACGCCATCACAAAGGTCAAGATCATGGCGCCCCCGACCGATTGTCTTTCCCCGATCGGCGACACGCTGATCAAGAAGGGTCTGATGCACGTCCTGGACGGTCTCAGGCCGGAATACTACGCGACACCGGTCACCCGTGCGCCAAAGGCGGTCAACGGGAACCCGTTCGTCGTCGAGGCAGGAATCGTCTACGGAGGGGACATCCCCTCGGACAGCCAGGTCCAGATCTACAGGTTCGCGAACCGCGTGCCGCTGCTGTTCAAGCAGGGTGACTGTGCTATAACCAAGGCCATCTCCGAGATGGACTGGAGGAGGTACGGACTCGAACAGAGGGGCGGAAAGGGAATCCCCTACGGACCCGCGATTATCCTCGTCCACGTGGCCTCCACGAAGGTCCCGTTCACATCCGAAGGAAAGGAGGCGGTCGCATCCTTCCCCGAGCTGCAGAGCGAGATAGGACTCGCCCTCAGGCTATGTGCCAGGAACCTCAAGAGCCACCTCAACAAGCAGGAGAGGAAGAACAAGACCCATGCCAAGTTCGAGATCGTTCAGGAGATCCTCCCGGACATGGCGCAGAAGGTCTCGACCCACCTCAACAAGCCGGTGCCCGACCTCAGCAGGACCATCACCAAGATCATGAACGTGGTGTGGGTGGAACCCGAGGTCAAGAAGGAGAACAAGAAGCTCCGCACCATCACATACACGGTATACAACTACACCACCCAGCCCCGCAGCATAAGGCTGCATGCGCAGGTCCCCAAGGAGGCTGTGAACCTCTCCCTGTTCTCAGGTGACTACTTCCTCGACATGAACGACGAGGGCAAGGCCAACTGGGAGATCAAGGACCTGGCGCCGTCCACATCCACCAAGGTCTCGTTCGAACTGACCGGTGAGATGGCGGACACCTTCGACCCCGACGACATCTACTTCTCCGGTCTGAACCCGGTGATAGTCATGGGTGCGGAGATGCTCCCGGGAGACTGGGGAATCAAGGGCCTGGAGATAGTCCAGAGCACCGAGGACGACCTCGTGAACGACGACGAGGAGGATTCACAGGAGGCGGAAGACCTTGACGATGAATGACAGACAGAAAGCAGCTCTCGATAGCCTCACCGGTGTGATATCCAACATCTACGATCAGCTCGACAGGGGGGACATCCCCTCGATGAACCTCCCCATGAGGTCCAAGAAGAACATCGAGTTTGACTCCAGGCACAACGTCTGGACATACGGGGACCTCAAGACCGCCCGTACGGCGAAGACCGTCCAGGGAGCGGTGTCCATGCTCAGGACCGCATACACCACAGACTTCATCAACGAGATGATCAGGGAGGGGAAATCGTCCACCTTAAGGGAGATGTACTACATCTCCGAGGGATGGCACAACGCCAAGTTCCACACCCAGGACGAGAGCAACCTGCTGGCGGAGGACCTGGAGACCATCACGGGATGCATGAGGGAAGACTTCAAGCTCCGTCCCGAGGAATCCGGAGCGCACGTCTACGGAGACCTCAACTTCACCACGATCACCACCAAGGGAACGTGGAAGACCAACAACTGCATCGATGATGTACCAGAGACCGGATTCGCCGTCCCCTACAAGGTGGAGGACGACACATTCAAGATCAAGCCCGGGAACGTCAAGTTCATCATGGCCATAGAGACAGGAGGAATGTTCGCCCGTCTGATCGAGAACGGGTTCCCGGAGAAGTACAACTGCGCACTGGTCCACCTGTCCGGACAGCCCGCCAGATCCACCAGGCGTCTCATCAAGAGGCTCAACGAGGAGTACAAGCTGCCCGTCACCGTCTTCACCGACGGGGACCCCTGGTCGTTCAGGATCTACGCGTCCGTCGCATACGGTGCGATCAAGACCGCTCACATCTCTGAGTACCTGGCCACGCCCACGGCGCAGTTCATCGGCATCACCCCGTCGGACATCCTCAACTACGACCTGCCGACGGACAAGCTCTCGGACAAGGACATAGGCGCGCTGAACGCCGAGCTCTCCGACCCCAGGTTCGCGGACGAGTACTGGATCAACGAGATCCAGGCCATGCTCCACATGGGCAAGAAGGCTGAACAGCAGGCACTGGCCAAGTACGGTCTGGAGTACGCCACGGGAACATACCTCCCCGAGAAGCTCACCGACATGGGCATACTGTGATTCACTCGAATCCCTTGAGGGTCGTGCCCCTTACAATCATGATAAACCAGAGCACCGCATATACAGCTAGGAACATCGTGAAGCAGAGTGCCACGCTCTCCATGTAATTGCCCGTGGGAAGGTTGATGACGACCACCATACCGAGGGTCGCGAAGACGAAATGGACGAAGTTCAGGACGGACGATATCGCGCCCGAGTTGCCGATGTCCTGCGAAAGCATCATGTTGTAACCGAACGAACGGGTCATCGCGGACACGGTGATGATCGGCACCACGGCGATCAGGAACAGCAGCGGGTGCATGCCGGCAACGGTCCACATAAGGATCACCGAGACCAGGGTCAGGACGAACATGACCTTCAGATGGCCTCTGTTGCTGAGGTCCTTCGCCACCTTCGAGATGACTATCAACCCGACGACACCGACGATCATCGCGGATGCCAAATACAGCGAGTAATAGTCGCCGACATCGAACCCTTTGCCCTTGTAGATGTATTCCGACACCGAGACGTAGGCGAGGATGCAGAATGCCACCATGTTCATCATGATGCAGAATCTCCTGAAGTCCCCGTTCCTGAGGATCGGGCCCATTGTCCTGACCGCACCGAAGATCGATCCGGAGTACCTCTCCTTCGGGATGTCCGAAGGGAGCGCCAGCGAGATCAGCAGGCACACCAGCGCGGCGACGGCAGGCGCCCAGAACGTGGCCTGCCAGTTCAGATACCAGATTATGACCTGGCCCAGGACGGGTGCCAAGACCGGTCCCAGGACACCGACGACCGCCACGATTGCCAGCACCCTCTTCCTCTTGGAACCGTCGAAGCAGTCCCTGACGAGAGCGACGGATGTGGCCATTCCCCCTCCGGCACCGACGGCCTGGAGCATCCTTGAAAGGATCATGAGCTCTATCGTCGGCACTATGCTGCATGCGATGCTGGCTGCGATGTACAATGCCATCGAGACTATGAGGACGTTCCTCCTCCCGTACTTGTCGCTCACAGGCCCGAGGAACAGTACACCGAAGGCCAGGAACAGCATGAACATGTACAGGGCCATGCTCATGGTCGATTCCGTGGTGTCGAAGAACTCCACCATCTCGTCCAGGGCCGGAAGGAACATGTCCGTGGACAGCGGAGCGAATATCCCCAGCATTATGATGAGGACCACAAGGACTCCGTCGGACATACGCATGTTATCAACATCCACGGAAAAGTGAACTGGTATTTCAGAATGCCCCTGGTATTAACGGAGCACGATTGCTACGAATATCGTAGAATGGATTATCTAGTCACATGAATTCTACGTATCATGGCATCCAAAGTTTACTTCATCGACCTCGAGACATACGACAAGGTCAGTCTCCTCACTAAGATGGAGAAGCTGGTCAAGGCAGCCGGTCTTCTGGACATCGACATGGAGAAGAAGTTCGTAGCCATCAAGATCCACTTCGGAGAGTACGGGAACCTCACGTATCCCAAACCACAGTATGTCAAGGTGCTCGCGGACATTATCAAGGCCGAGGGCGGCATACCCTTCATGGTCGACTGCAACACCCTGTACGTCGGGATGAGGAAGAACGCCGTGGAGCACCTGCAGTGCGCCGAAATGAACGGGTTCAATTCCGTCACCACCGGATGCCAGACTATCATCGGTGACGGCCTCAAGGGATCCGACGACGTCGAGATCCCGATAAAGGATTCCGTGTACTGCAAGACGGCCAAGATCGGCTGCGCGATAGCGGATGCGGATGTCATCATCACGCTGAACCACTTCAAATGCCACGAGATCACAGGTTTCGGAGGGGCCCTCAAGAACCTCGGAATGGGGTGCGCATCCAGAAGGGGGAAGATGGAGTTACACAACTCCGGCAAGCCCTTCATCAAGACCGAGAACTGCGTGGGGTGCGGCAAGTGCCTCACCGAATGCGCCCATGATGCTCTGAAAATGAAAGGCATCAAGATGACCATCGACCACGACGTCTGCGTGGGGTGCGGAAGATGCATAGCCCAGTGCCCCTTCGACGCCATCTACACCAAACTGGACGAGAAGGCGGAGATAGTGAACTGCAAGATCGTCGAATACTCCAAAGCGGTCATCGACGGGAAGCCCAACTTCCACATCACGCTCCTCACGGACGTATCGCCCATGTGCGATTGCCACAGCAACAACAACATCCCGATCATCCCCAGCGTGGGCATCCTGGCGTCCTACGACCCCGTGGCCCTCGACGTAGCCTGTGCCGATCTGGCACAGCAGCAGCCGATGATTCCCGGGAGCGTCCTCTACAAGAACAGCGGGGGCGTGAAGCCCAAGGACATATTCGCCATGACGAACAAGGGAACACGCTGGCAGTCCATCATCGATCATTCCAAGAAGATCGGTCTCGGGGACGGCTCCTACCGCATCCACAAAGTCAAGTGATCCCGCCGTCCATCGTTCGTCCGGACGGGTGCTATTTTAGTAACTTTCTTATAGAAGTTCAAACACTCAATCGCTTATAGGCAATTGAGCAGAGGTTCTTGAAATGGCAAAGAAACAATTCAAGGCAGAATCGAAGCAGCTTCTCGACCTGATGATCAACTCCATCTACACCCACAGGGAGATCTTCCTGAGGGAGATCATCTCCAACGCATCCGATGCGATCGACAAGCTGCACTACAAATCCATAACGGAATCCGACGTCCCTGTCTCAAGGGACGATTTCCGCATCGACGTCACGATAGACAAGGACGCTGGCACTGTCACCGTCTCCGACAACGGTATCGGTATGACCAAGGACGACATGGACGCCAACCTGGGTGTCATCGCCCACAGCGGATCCCTCGACTTCAAGAAGAGCATCGAAGAAGGGAAGGACCTGGACATCATCGGACAGTTCGGTGTCGGATTCTACTCCTCCTTCCTGGTATCCGACAAGGTCACCGTGGTCTCCAAAGCATACGGGCAGGACCAGGCCTGGAAATGGACCAGCGAGGGTGCCGACGGGTACACCATCAAGGAATGCGAGAGGGACTCCTACGGAACTGATGTAATCATGCACATCCGCCCCGACGACGAGAACGAACGCTACAGCGACTATCTCGACCCGTACACCCTCGAGGACCTCATCAAGAAGTATTCGGACTACGTCCGCTGGCCGATCCACATGCAGCTCGAGAAGGGCGCCATGGAGGAGACCGGCGAGAAGAACGAGGACGGCACGCCCAAAAAGGAGTGGAAGACCCACATCGAGGACACCATCGTCAACAGCATGGTGCCCATCTGGCAGAGGGACAAGTCATCCGTCACCGACGAGGACTGCAAGGAGTTCTACAAGGAGAAGTTCCACGACTACGAGGACCCGATATCCGTCATCAGGGTCAACGCCGAGGGAGCGGTGAGCTACAAGGCCATGCTGTTCATCCCCAAGGTGGCACCGTACAACTTCTACAGCAGGGAGTTCGAACCGGGACTCCAGCTGTACTCCTCGGGCGTCATGATCATGGACAAGTGCAAGGACCTGCTGCCGGACTGCTTCAGGTTCGTCAGGGGTATCGTGGATTCCCCGGACCTGTCGCTGAACATCTCCAGGGAGATGCTCCAGCACGACCGCCAGCTCTCCATGATCCGCAGCAACCTCGAGAAGAAGATCAAGAACGACCTGGAGAGGATCCTGAAGGAGGACAGGGAGACGTACGAGAGCTTCCACAAGAACTTCGGGCCCCAGCTGAAGTACGGTATCGTCGAGGACTGGGGCGCGAAGGCGGATGTACTGAAGGACCTGATCATGTTCCACTCGATGGAGAAGGACGGCCCCGTCACGCTTTCCGAGTACGTCTCGTCCATGAAGGAAGGCCAGGACAAAATCTACTACGCGTCGGCGGAGACCACCGCCAGGGCGAAGCAGCTGCCCCAGGCGGAGCAGGTCCGCGACAAGGGCTACGACATCCTGTGCCTGACCGAGGAACTGGACGAGTTCACCCTGAAGACCCTCAGGAACTACAACGAGAAGGAGTTCTGCGACATCAACAGCAAGGACCTGGACCTGGGTACCGACGAGGAGAAGAAGGAGGCGGAGGCCAAGGAGGAGGAATCCAAGGATCTGCTGGACTTCGTCAAGGAATCGCTTGGCGGAAAGGTGGATTCCGTGAAGCTCTCCAGGAAGCTGAAGACCCACGCCGTGTGCATGAGCACCGAGGGCGATGTCTCCTTCGAGATGGAGAAGTACTTCGCCAGTCTGCCCGGCGGGACCGAGATGGACAAGCCCAAGGCCAAACGCGTGCTGGAGATCAATCCCAACCATCCCGCGTTCCTCGCCCTGGAGAAGGCGTTCTCCGAGGACAAGGACAAGGCGAAGAAGATGTGCCAGATCATGCTCGATCAGGCACTTCTGATGGCCGGCATGCCCATCGATGACATGCTGGAATACTCCGAGAACATCTTCGGACTGTTCTGAAACTCATGGGGGAAAAATCCCCCATTCCAATCATTCAGGTAATTGTGATTCCGTCTGATTCTTCGCTCTCTCCAAATTCACTTTGGTAAAGCGTTCAATAGACTCTTTGTCCGCCCACTTGATATCGATATCACCATCGATTTTCACGTGCGGTGATTCTTTGATGAAATCGATGAAGTTGGCAACCGCTTCCGGAGTATCCAGGACCAGATCTTCAAAGAATGATTCTGTCGCCATGATCGTCCCTGTATTAGTGATACCTCTCGGAAATACACACTTCTGATTACACTTCGCTAATGCTTAATGTCTCTCTGAAGAACCATATCTTGATTCTATGAATTTGATAAGACCACAGATTGTTTCCTCATCGGCATCCTTCATGTCTGGAACATCATCGATTTCAATATGAGGTCCCTCTTCCAAAAACGCAATGAAGTTTTCTATCGCTTAAGGTGTATCCAGGACCAGATCTTCAAAGAATGATTCCAAAGCCATTTCCAAGCCCCACCTTTTTCATAACCGTCTCTGAATCAGAGTGTTTACAATCATGTTTCTCCAACTCATAAGCGAATACTCCACCGGACGAGTCGGGTTCTGATAATATAATGGTGTGCCCGAGCCGTCGGTTTTAGTATAGGTGAAATTGACTTTTCGACCTCGGTATTGTCACCTTTCGGATACAAAGATCTAATGTGCGGCCATCAGCCTAAAATCTCCATTCCCACAAAGAATGTGAATCCTGGAGAGTATAACTTTAGCAATTGAGTGAAGAGAAAATAGTGCTCCCGACGGGAAGTCACACCCCCCCTAGCCAGCATATCCGAAAAATAGGGTAATTTTTGCAAAAGTGCGGTGATTCAAACCCGCACGGCAGTTGGTAAAACTTGGTGAAGTTTTCACACATTTCGGTTGTTTGGCTCATACATCGCTACTGTCTCCGAGGCATCTAGTTGGTTTAGTCTATGCTATGCTGAAATAGCAGAAGTAAACCTCTTAGAAACCTCTTACCTATATAAATCAACGGAGAAAAGGAGTTGAGTAAAATGGTTGACAACAACGTCAGGACACCAGTAGCACAGCAGTTGAACAACGCATTCGGGCAGGTAAATGCAGCCGGAGCACAGGGGAAGGGAACACAGAAGACACCCATCATGACCTTCAACAAGGATCGTGTGTACCTCGGACTCAAGCTCGTCTCATACTACGACGAGAAGACCGACACGATGAGGGATCCTGTCCCCAAGATCACCGCCTCCTTCAACGGACAGTTCGTCGAGATGCCCGTTGACGGCAAGTTCTGGAAGGCCTACGCAGAGTACGTGGCGAAGTTCGCCAAGGTCCTTGAAGGGGTCAAGATCGAGAACGAGACCATCATCGACGACGTCGAGTACGGAAAGCAGATGATGGCCCAGTTCAAGAACAAGGTGAAAGAGTGAGACCTTTCGTCGTCGACGTCTTTCACGTGAACTCCAAGCTGGAGATCTCCAAGAAGCGCCATGAGGCCGATACCGTGGAAGAGGCCGAGAGGAAGCTGGAGTCCTACAAGGAGCTCGGTGATGTCACCAGGATCGTCATCGCAAGGCGCATCCCTGGCAGGAAGACCGTGGACGTCATGAAGGTATGGAACAGACCGGCCTTCTGAGGTCGGATCTGGTGAACATCCGCCCGGCGGGAATCAGCCGGGACCTACCTCATAGGTGAACAGATGTCTTCAAGAAACAACTTAGACAACGGTATTCAGAGACTCACGCCTTCCGAGGCCACCCGCATCTTCAGCGGAATGAGCCCTCTCAAGGCGACGAGGTACTACAACAAGATTATGACCAACCCGAATACACCGCCCCAGAACATCGATGTCGTCAGGCAGTACCGCGATCAGAACCCTCAGAAGTTCCTCACGGACGAGCAGATGGCGAATCAGAGGTACAAGGGCTCGTGGATGCAGGGTAAGGGATACGGCGGAGGATACAGGCCCAGGAACATGGTTCAGGACTCCGACGGATTCTACTACGACCAGAACACGGGAGAGCGCTACACCCCCTATGGAAGGGACGACGGCTTCATGGACGGGGGCGACGGAAGGCGCTTCCAGGGCAACGGAAGGGCCAACGGGTTCTCCAACTACTACGGAGCCGCTTATCAGAGGCCACGCAGGGGATTCGGAAACCGCAGGCAGCAGAGGCCCATCTCCGATCCGAGGAGCTACGACGATCTCTACCAGACGGTGTCCTCGCTCAAGGGCGATGTTGCCAGGACCAGGTACTTCCAGAAGGTGGTCGGGAACCCCCAGACCCCGGAGGAGACCAAGCAGAACCTCGTGAGGCTCAGGAACAACGCGCCCCACATGTTCGCACCCGACGATGTCGCCCAGGCGGCGGGACCCCAGGTCCAGAGGAAGGGATTCTGGGCCGCCCACTGGAAATCCCAGGAGGAGTTCGATGCCATGGCGCCCAAGGAGAAGAAGTTCTTCGTCAAGGCCTTCCAGGGCAGGAACAGGACCGGAAACGCTGCTTATGCGCTGAAGGTGCTCACCAACCCCGCGGCATCCCCCGAGGACAAGCAGGCATGCGCCAACGTCGTCCAGAAGAACCCCGACCTCTACTTCAAGAGGAAGGGGGGCAACGGAAGGAATCCGTACAACAGGTACAGCTGAGGTCGGATTATGGACGGAATCATACGTGCATCAGCGATAGCTATGGCTCTCCTCATGGTGATGTCCGCATCGGTCATCCTTCTCACGGATGGTTCCGACGCCTACACCAGCAGCTACAACCTCGAGTACGAGGCAGGACAGGAGGTGGATCAGAACCTCACCGACATTACAGGGAAGGGGCTCATGCTCGAATACAGCGGATCCCTCCCGGACGGGCTGAGGATCGACATAGTCACCGTGAGCAGCAACTGGCTGTACTCTGAGTACAACACCTACCTCAGGGGGACCCTCATCGCACAGACCGGCTCGTACACCTTCAAGCTGACGGACGACTCCAACTTCTACGAGTTCAGGGTCTCGGTCTTCGCAGGGGAGTGCACGGTCACATACGACGCGGGCATCGGTCTGGTCAACGGACAGCAGACATGGTCGGAGACGATCACCAAGGGCACATTCGCATCATTGCCGAAGGCCACCCATTCCAGCGGGGCATACACCTTCATGGGATGGAGCGAGTCGGCGACCGCCGCGGAGGGTGTCGCTTCATACAACGCGATCAAGGACGTAATCCTGCATGCGGTATGGAAGAGGAACACCGTTCAGGTCAGTGATGCGACCGCCACGATAACCAACGGCCAGTCCGCGGTCCTCCCGATCACGACCAACCCTGGGGATTCCCAATTGTCGATCAGCTCGGCCGGAGGCCTTCCTGAAGAGAATATCAAGATTGAAGGTTACGACCTTCTGCTGGACATGACAGGTGTGGAGCCGGGAACGTACTTCATCCAGCTGAACGCATCGTACACTGGGTACATCACAGGTGAGTCGATAATCACCGTCAGGGTGCCGATCACCATCGTGAAACCGATAGAATATGTGCTCACGCAGGGCGATTCGTTCTCCTACACCCCTGTCACCAACCCGACCAATGCGAACATAACACTGGTCTCGGTGATGAAGGACTCCAACATCGTGTCCGAACACGGAATCGAGGTGCAGAACAGATCAATAGTCGGCTCCTTCGATGCTGTCGGCACATACGCCATAATCTACACGGCGAGTCTGGAAGGCTACGTCGATGTCACCAGCACCGTGTTCGTGAAGGTCAACGAGAGGCCTGCGACAGCTCCCGCACCAGTCATGGGAACCATCACGGCAACCCCCAGGGCCAATGAGCCCAGGGTGTACGACTTCGTGATCAGCGGCTATGCGAACGCGTCGAACATCATCTGGTCATACGAGGGCCAGGCATTCGCCACATCCTCGCCGACAGCACTGTTCGAGTTCCCCGCATCAGGCAGCTACACCGTCAAATGCACCCTGGCCGGATTCGATGGATCATTTGTATCGGAGGAGTTCAGCGTAATATGTCTGGACAACTACCACCGCGAAGCGGCATGGTCGGGAGTACAGTACAGCTGCATCATCGAGTCTGATGACGAGGTCTCCATCGAGAACGGAGCGCCGTTCAGTGTTGTAACCGAGGAGGTAAACGGGCACATCTACAGGATGATCTCCGGAACCCCCTCCGATGCCTACGTCGGGGAATCCTATCATGTATTCATCGGGGATGACTCCTGGACCATCCAGATCTACCCGGGTCAGACCTCCGCACCCGTTGCGGACTTCGATCTGGTCCTCAGCGACGACGGGTACACTGTCGTGGCTGTCTTCAAAGGACAGAACGCATCGTTCTACACCTATGACTTCGATGGCGACGGCATACCCGAACCCGGGAACGCCTACACCTACGGATCCGAAGGAAGGTACACTGTCGTCTGCAAAGCGGTGAACAACGTCTCCGAGACCTCGAAATCGGATATGGTGTCGATCAACGTCATCCCTCACGAGGATGTCAGCGTCATCGACCTCACAGATTTCCAGATGGTCGTCGGGGAGAGGTTGGACATCGTGCTGTCCCTGAAGCAGGGCGACGATGTATCGATCTCGGGCACAGCAGCGGATTTCGTGACCCTTTCCAACGGAATCTTGAGGGCTGAACCCACCCAGAAGGGAGAGTATGAACTCACGGTATCCGTAGCCCATGCCGGACAGTCCACCGTCTCCAAGACGGTGAAGGTCACAGTCAGAGGAACCGAGGTGCAGGACCTCGAGGAGGAGAAGCACGATTACATGGTCGTCATGGCCGTGTTCTTCATGATCGCGGTCATCGCGATAGCGGCATTCATCCTCAGGGACATCAGGCAGCCCGATTTCGGCCAGAGGTCGTCATTGATCACCAGAATCCTCCGCAGGAGGCAGTACAGATGACCGATGTAGTCGTACCCGTGACTACTGTCTGGGACGTCATAGCGAACGCCCTGGACGATCCGTGGTTCTGGGTTGTATCCGCCATCGGCGCATTGGGTACGGCCCTCTTCATCAGGCACAGGCTGAACGGGAGGTGCTACTGATGGTGCTTCCTGCGATAATCCCCGCGATAGCCTCCGCCCTGGCATGGGTCGGAATCGACCTCGGCATATCGTACCTCACCCAGGATTCCACGGACGTATCCTACGTCTCCGGACTGGACTTCCAGCAGTTCATGGAGGGCTATTGGCTCTCCCTGCTGCTCTACGCACTCATGATGGTCTCAGCGATAGCTCTGGCCATCCCAAGATCACATTCGAACGACGGTGCCGGCCACCGTATCTGAAGAGCCGGAACAAACGAGTTGAAACTATGTTTAGCAAGATCAAGTTCACTGCACTTTTCGCTGTACTCGTCATGGCGCTCGCAGGAGCGGCCGTCTTCATGGCCGATTCCAACGAGACAGAAGCCATAGGCGAGGACCTCAGCGGAACGTACGGAACACCTACGAACATCAACATCGCTCCGGGATACAGGTGGACCTACACCCCTGACTTCCCCAGCGATCTGACGCAGTACCTTACGGTCTCCCTCCAGGTCAACGATTCCAATGTCGGATCCGTCAGCGGAAAGACCGTGACAGTCAACATCCCCACGAACGCCAGCACGGGCACGAAGTACAACGTCGTCATCAAGGCGACGATGACATCGCCTGTCACCCAGACGGCATACCAGTACGTCACCTTCACGGTCGTCTCCGGACTCAGCGTATCTGGAACCATCAACGATATCATCAAGGGCAGCAACATCAACTTCACACCCACCGGAACCTCCGGAATGGGTACGGTCACATGGGCTGTCCAGTCCGGAAAGACCTTACCTGCAGGACTCAGCCTAACCAACGGAGTCGTTTCAGGAACTCCTACCGCACTCGGAGCTCAGACTGTTTATCTGACAGCTACCGCCCCTGGTGGAGAAACAAAGAACCTTGAGGTTTCCTTCACAGTCTATTCCAAGATCGTCGGAGGGGCCGCTCAGACCATCACATCCTACAACTCGAATGTCTCTTCCACCGCGATAACCAACGGCGAGGACATCGGAGTTACATGGGCAGTGACCTCTGGAACCCTTCCTGCAGGATTCACCCTGAACTCAAGCACCGGAGTAGTCTCCGGAAAGTCTGCAGCAGTCCAGTCAACGACAGTCACTATCACGGGAACATCAAGCCACGGACCTTCCCAGACAGCGACAAAGCAGATCACCATACAGTCCGAGCCCTCTCTGACATTGAGCTGCTCAGGATCCATCCTGACCTACAAGAACAATTCAGCGGAAAAATCCGTCAGCATGACCTCTTCAGATTCTTCACCGAAGACCTGGACCATCACCGATTTCAGCGGTGCTTCCATCTCCAACGGAACCCTGAAGGTCAAGAACTCCACAGCAGTCGGAATGAACCAGAAGATCACGGTCACCTGTCAGACCGCTTACGGCCAGACAAGGGTGTGCGATGTAACTGTCAGCGTCGAGGATACCCTCGCCATCACCGGAGACAGCGTTCTGAACATCATAGCAGGTGCGACAGGAGGCAACACCTCTGCATTCACTGTCACTGGTGGATCCGGCAACACTCTTGCGGCTTCGACCGAGGCCACTGGTCTTAACGTTTCCATCGTGAACGGACAGCTCCATGCACAGAAATCCGCGATCGGAACAGGTGCAGAAGTCACCGTCACAGTGACCTCCGCAGCAGGTCAGACGGCTTCCACCACAGTCACCGTCAATGCGTACAGTCAGCTGATCTTCACATCCGCACCTACAGGCGGAGCAATCATCTACGCCGTGTGATACCTATGATGAAGAACAGCATGAAACTGCTCATGTTCGCGACACTGGCCATCCTCATGGCCTCTGCCGTCTACATGATAAATGAGACCTCGGAGGAATCCGATGCCGCATCCGTCACGCTCTATGCGGAGCAGATGTGGGAAGGCTCCACCTCCCTCTCATACGCATCTGGTACGGTGATCACCATCGTCAATTACGAGCCGGATGACAGCGGTCAGATGTGGTACACGGTGCATGGCGTCGGTACCAGCAGCACGACATTCACCCTGACAAGCACTAAGACCGTGAAGATCGATGAGATCGACGATCTTGGAAGCTGTAACGCTTCTAAGACCTTCACGTTCAGCGTCCAGTCGTCATCCCATACCTACTATCTTAGGTACGATGCGAACGGCGGTTCAGGCGCTCCGAGCACCCAGTCTTGGACCGGAAGCACGAGCTCTCATACTTTCACCATATCGTCCTCCACCCCTACCAAGAGCGGATACACGTTCAAGGGTTGGGATACCCAGTACACCGCATCGACCGTCCGTTACAGTCCCGGAAGCTCGATTACAGTCTCCTGGGTCGCTGATGACGGAGTCGGGCAGCTTTACGCTGTATGGGAGAAGAACGCCACTCAGTACACTTGTTACCTGTATTACAACGCCAACGGCGGATCGGGAGCACCTAGCACCCAGTCCTACACAGGGACCAGCACCAGCAGCCATACGTTCACAGTGGCATCAGGAACCCCCACGAGGTCCGGTTACGACTTCCTCGGATGGTCCACCAGCAATTCTGCCAGCTCTGCATCTTACACAGCAGGTAGCTCGATCTCCGTTTCATACAACGGTTCGAAGACCCTCTACGCTGTATGGCAGGAGAAGGTGACTACCTACAACGTCACAGTCTACAAGGGCAACTGGGCATCGTTCAAATGGGTCGGAGGATCCGATTCCACCTCTTATACCTCCAGCAGCCACACATACACTGTGAATGCCGGATCCAGTTTCGACATTGATTGGTACGGAAAATCGTCCGAGAGCGGAAGCGGTACCAACTACACATACACGACCACATACACAGCGAACAACTACAACATGGCGACATCCCAGTATGGAACCAGTTTGGGAGATTCGGTTACTATCAATTCAAGCGGATCATACTACCCTGCTGTCCAGATGTCGTCAATTACCACATACACATACAGCTACACCATCAAGTACAATGCGAATGGCGGTTCGGGAGCGCCTTCCGATACCACCACTACCGGTTCGGCAACGACCAAGTCTATCACTCTGGCGTCTGGAACCCCGACCAGATCGGGATACCAGTTCCTTGGATGGTCCACTTCGTCCTCTGCTACATCGGCCTCGTACAGTGCTGGAAGCTCCTACACATTCAACTACGGAACAACCCAGCTCTATGCGGTCTGGAAGCAGGCGACGATCACCGTGACGGGAACCCCCGATTCATACGGAGTCGTGGGAACGGCATGGTCCTTCAAGCCGACCGTATCCGAATCAGGATGCACTGTGACCATCAGCGGAGCTTCATGGCTCTCAGCCAACGGCAACAACGTATCCGGAACACCGACCAGCCCGGGCACGTACAACGTGACCCTGACCTTCTCGAAGACGGGCTTCACCTCAGCGACCAAATCGTTCTCGATCACGGTCCTGTCAGCCCTCAACTTCGAGTCATCGCCCACAGGAGGTGCGATTATCTATGCAGTTTGATAACAGAGTAATAGCAGCAGTCATGGCTCTCGCCTTCGTCGTGGGAGCCTTCTCCTTCTTCGCGTCAGACGTTGACGCGGATCCGGAGATAACGAGGGATTACGGGCAGTTCTACTCGTACACCCTCCAGTTCGTATTCGACGGCTCCGAGGCCCAGACAATCGATTGGGATTTCGGGGACGGAACAGCACACAGTGACGAATGGAATCCGAGGCATACCTACGCCCAGATCGGAACATACTTCGTCACTCAGACCACTACCAACACCCAGGGAACGACCGTTGAGGTCTACAAGGTCCAGATCATGGGATATCCCAAGCTGACCTTCAACAGCAACGGCGGTTCAGCGGTCAATGAGATCCAGATGGATTCCTACAATGCCACCGCAACCCAGCCTGCCAACCCTACCAGGAATGGATACGAGTTCGCAGGTTGGTACTGCGAGTCCACATTCGAGAACCCGATGGATTGGACCGCTGGAATCACCAGGTCCATGACCCTCTATGCCAAGTGGACTCCCGTTGAGGTTCCTGTCGTGAACCACACCGTTTCCTTCAACAGCAACGGCGGTTCAGCCGTACAGAGCCAGACAGTCGAAGATGGAGAGTTGGCAACAGCTCCTGCCAACCCTGTCAAGAACGGATTCACCTTCAAGGGATGGTACCTCAACGGAGCTCTCTTCGACTTCGTCACACCTATCACTGCGGACATAACCCTGACCGCATCATGGATGGAGAACACCGCACCTGTTGTCAACAGGACAGTTGTGTTCAACGTCGACGGAGGATCCGTCAGCGTCCCCAACATGACCATCGAGGACGGAACATCGATCACCCTTCCAGCTTACAATGGGGTCAAGACCGACTATTCATTCGCAGGATGGTCCTTCAACAGCACCACATACCAGCCCGGACAGTCCTTCAGCGTCACATCCGATGTGACATTCAAGGCCGTCTGGAGGAGCACCGCACCCGTTGTCAGCGAGATAACCGTCACATTCAATGTCGACGGCGGATCCAAGGCGGTGGCTGCGGTCAACATCCAGTCCGGAAGCACGTTCACATTCCCCGCTTACGATGGTGTGAAGGAGAACTGCACCTTCGGAGGATGGGCATGCGGTCTGCAGGTCTACCAGCCCGGTCAGTCCGTTCAGCTCACAGGCGATGTGACCGTCAAGGCCATCTGGAATGCTGCGGGCGATGAGAACGAGGATCAGAAAGGCGCGATCGAGGGAATCTTCGACGATGCCAAGGAGTTCGTAGAGAAGAACCCCGTGACCGTAGGTCTCGGTGTCATAATCGTTCTCCTGATCGTACTCTTCGTTGCAAGAAGCAGGAGGATGTACTGAGATGTCAGCCTGGAGCAGTCTTGCCAAAGCGGTAAGCAAACTCTTCGGAAGAGGAGGCTCAGCTGCCGCTACGGCTTCCACTACAAAGGTCGCCAGCGAGGCTATCCAGGCCGGTGCCAAGACAGTGATCACTTGGGGCAATGCCTTCAAGGTGGCCATTGCAGGAGGATTCACCTACCTGTTCCTCAACGGGGGTGCTTCCAACGTGGTGGCCACCACCCTTGGCATCAGCCAGGATGCGGCCCAGATCCTGATAATATTCGGGTTCGTGGTGATGATGGTACTCGTCCTGAGATACATCATCAACTACCTCAGGTCCAACTACGGACTGAACAGGGAATACCTCGAGACGCCGATCATCCAGAACACAAGGAACCACAGGTACAACGAGGAGGAGCGCAGATGGGAGAGAAGATGATCTTCTGGGTCCCCCTCCTGGCGGGACTGCTCAACGCCGCGTTCATCCTCGACCTGATCGTCACACTCGGCACCGGGGAATCCCTTGGTAGTCTTCTATCGGACAGCACGGGCAACACCGTCGCCAAGACGATAGTGGACAACATCCCGACGGATCCCACGGTGTTCTGGCTGATGGCCGGGTTCATCCTGTTCTTCGTATGTGCGCTGGAATGCATCGTCATCTACCTTGCGTTCTACTCGGAGATCTCCAAGTGCGACTGCGGAGGGATGAGATGAGACCGATGCGCATGATGGCAGGCGTGGGGCTCTTCCTGGTGTCCTCATGGGTGTCGCCCTATCTGAGCGATGTCCTGGGGATACCCGAGGAGCTCTCCTTCCTGACGTTCGGAGGCATACTGTCCTTCCTCGGAGGGATGGTGTTCTACTCGGGGGTGAGGGATTGGCCGCAGTATCTGCCCTTGTGATGCTACTGCTCGCGATCCTGACGTTCAGATGGTCGTACATCAGGATGTCGAGGAGGATGGATATGGATGTCAGAGATGCCTTCTGACCCCCAGCTCCAGCAGTACCCTGATGTCCAGATGCAGGACATGCAGCAGCCTGTGACGGGAAGGACGTTCTGGGATGCGGTCTCCGGCAAGGGGCTGATCATCCTGGGCATCCTGCTGGCCATTGTCGTGGCGGCCCTTGTCTACGTGAACAGGGATATCATCGACTGGCAGGAAATCCTGATGCTTCTGAAGGAGAACTGGTACGTCTTCGTCGGACCTGTCGTGGGATGGATCCTCGGAAGGTACTTCGCCAGGCTGGTCCACCAGCCCGACTTCCGCGTGGTCATATCGCTGGATCCGGAGAATCATACCGTACAGGCTCTCATGATACCCGAGGGCCTGTTCAGGTTCCTCAACCAGTCCGGGAACAACGTGCTCTATCACAGCCCCGGAGGGAATCCGGTCTATCTGGCCAACAGGGTGGACCTTGTACAGGGGATGATCGATTACGGATGGGTACACGAGCACGATGCGATAATGGTCTTCACCAAGGAGAAAGTCTACAACGAGTGGCATGACACGCTGGACAAGGTCATGGAGGACAACCTCAAGATGATGGATGTCCCGGAGGTCTACGGACTCCAGTTCGCAGGCGAAGCTCTCAAGAGGCATCTCGACAGGGCGGCCAATGCGGTCGGCGTCAGCACGGGTTCCTCTGGCGGTCCATCGGACTACCATGAGGCACAGCCCAATCCCGAAGGAGGTGACGATGTGCAGGAGGACATCCGATGATACCGGACAGCGACGCCCTCGATTACATCGGCGGCATGGAGCACGGTGTCATCATCGCAGTGGGCAGCGGCAAACAGGGCAAATCCTGCAGCCTCCACAGCCTGGTCAGCCTCGTGTGGAAGGACCGTCCGATCTACATGCTGGATTCGGCGGACTTCGACATCTCGATATTCCCGGGTTACCGCAAGGCCAGGGAACCTGGCGAGATATCCGTGGGAAGCGTCGTGATAATCGACGATGTGAACAGGTCGTTCCCGTCCAGGGGATCCTCCAAGGACAACACCCTCCAGAGGTGGCTCGGGGTCATATCCCACAAGTCGACCGTGGTCTGCATCACAACACAGTCCATGGCCGACACGGATGTGGCCTTCGTGAGATCGCAGGACACGGTGTTCCTTAGGAAGTACATGCACGAGGACGACATCAGGTTCGAGAGGCCCGAATACAGGACCGACCAGATCGTGGCCAACGACTACATCGACGAGGCCAGCATGATGTATCCCGAAGTGGACAGGCGCTCGTGGTGCTTCTTCCCGAAGTTCAACGAGTGCGTCCCTATACCAAAGGTGCCGTGGTGGAGCTACAGGAACAGCCATATGCTCAGGGATGTGGCCATATGACGGTCAACTTCTCATCGGACAGGGAGACGGACAGGATGCTCTCGCTGAGGGCGTCGTCGAGGATCCCGCTGCCTCCGGAGATCGCACTGTGCGACCCTCTGGATGCGAGGGAGTACTTCGGATGGATGACCTACTACGAGATCTTCGGAGTGTCGGACCATCCGTTCGTGAAGCTCCTGGGCAAGCGCAAGCTCGACACAGCCATGGCGACTGCTGTCAGCAGGGCATCCCATCTGGACAGGGTCTCCCACTACAGCGCGTGGATGGGCGACAGGACGGTCAGGATCGTCCCTCCTGCACCCACGCAGGACGACCCTTTCAGGGACGGTGAGTGAAAGCGTCAGCTTGAACGAACCGTCCCGTCCTCGAGGCACCCCTCCGCACGCACACCACGTCCCTATCCCCATGGTAGCCGACGAACAAGCGACAGCGAAGTGAGTCGGCGTCAATACAGGCCGTCGCGGGCGTTGCGGCCCGTCCGCAGCCCCGACGGCCGTCTTTCCCATATCTGGCACATACACATTCGAACAAGCCGGGGGACTCATCCCCCAACCATCCGATAAGATGAATTCATTGGAATACTACGATTCTATCAACGATGAGCGCCGCCTCGCCTCCTTCCACCGCGACATGGAGAGGGCGGAGCGCCAGCAGCTTTCCATCCAGAACGCCCTCTCAGAGCACCCCGTCGTCTACTATGTCAAGAACCTCCCTATAGAGAGTAGTAAGTATCCTGCCATAGAGTACCTTACACTTGCGAAGCAATTGGGTACGAGCGTCCTCGACGCCTATGGAAGGGTTCAGCAAAGCATCCCCGATCAGGAAGGGAACTACCGTCTCAGGGGGCTGTTCGGCCAGGAGATAGTCTTCAGCAAACAGGACCACGACTACATCGAATGGCAGATGCCCGCCCACGACCTCATGAGGCCGAAGGTCAGGCACTGCGGTTTCATCCGCAGCAAATCAGGAAACGGGTACGTCTACACCGCTTGCCCGGAGGATGCCGACCATCACATCAAGGCCAAGCGCCTCCACTGCTGGAGCCTCAGATGCCCTCTGTGCATGAACGACACCGCCATCAGGGACGGGATGAAGGTGGAGAAGCACTTCAGATACCATGAGACGATCTGGAGGAAATCGGGCCAGGAAGTCCCTCCTCTGGGCCATTGGGTGATAAGCCCTCCCCAGGAATGGGCCAAGTGCATGGTCCAGGACAAGGAGCACTACGATGCCCTCTACCAGCTGATCACCAGCGCATTGCAGGAGTTCGGCGCGTCGGGAGGAATCACGATCTTCCATCCATGGAGACAGTTCGAACAATTGGAATGGAAGTTCTCGCCCCATTTCCACTCGCTGCTGTTCGGCTTCATCGACACAACGGGCTTCAGGAAGGCCTTTCCCGGATGGGTTATCAAGAAGATCCATGCCGAGGAGGGCATACAGAGCATAAGGCATACGATAGCGTACATCAGCACCCACCAGGGTCTCGGCATACACGAGAGGTCGGCCGACGATGTCGATTGGGACCTCGATTTCTTGGACCATATGATTCCCGGGCTCAAGTCCAAGGATGCGCATTTTTCCGAGAAGGACTACGAGGATCTCTCCAGGAACAGGGGGCGCATGGTGGGCGACGTCACCGACATAGACTGGCTCGAATGGACAATGGACAGGCTCCGCGGCGACATCAGATGCAGGTACTGGGGATCGCTCTCGAAAGGCAAGCTGAAGACTCTGGACACCAAGAGGCAGTATACCTTGAGAGCATGCAAGCACTGCGGTGCAATACTAAGAACATTCGACGGCCACGACGACCATCTGGGCGAACCGGTCAGGTACATCCAGGATGTCGAGGTCAAAGTCCCCGCGCCGCAGTTCAGGATGGTCAAGAGGGAATACGAAAGACTGAAGCCTCAGATGAAGGAGGAGGGCATGGATGTGATCGGATTCGCCAGGAACGTCCCCTTCGCCGCATCCACGGTCGAGCTCGGACTCCCGGGCAACGAGAACGACATCGTCATGGACGGACCGTTCGACAGGCCAGACGAATATTATCTTAGAAGGCAGCGCAAGGCCTTCGGTCCCTCGGACACACCCATCAGTGATAAAGATTCCATTTGAACCGATTGCATAGACAATATGATAGCGAAGGATGCCGATTGAATCTCCGCAGCGGTACGGCATCCTTCTTTTATTTGACTCAATCAATCGCTGATCGATCGCCTGGTGGCAGATAATCAACTGTCCCCAATGATTGCACAATTTCTTTTCCAGCTTCTTTTTCAGGCATGTTCAGTACGCGCTCGTCCCACTCCCTTATTAAACAGCTGCTTCTGATCCGCTGGAAATTGTAGATGATCAGGTTATAGTCGTAGATCTCCTCATCGTTGACGTACGTCTTCTTATCGCTAATCTCCAGCTGGTCTCCCCTTATCAAAGATAATCCTCCGTCGTGAGAGCCTTCCGACTGGGCTATTTCCAGTTTCCTGTACATGTGCGGCAATCTGTCTGCCAGCAGACTCGGTATGTTCTGGTAGGCCCACTTCTCCCTCTTGTTCAGAGCATAATATGGAGTCAGAGTGCCATCGAACGGATTCACGTAGATGTGATTATACCAGTCTATGTCCACTATCGCTCCGTGTATCCTTCCCAGTCCGCCTATAGCCCTTATCGCTCCGGATACTTTTTTCTCCAGTTCGGTGAACGGCACCATGAACGATTCTATCGCATCGCTATATCTTCCGAGGTTCTCATAGTAGTAGTCGATATCCTGGTGATCCGCTTTCTCTATCCGGCCACCTTTCATCAGGAACAGTATGTCCTTCTCATTCCTGTAGACGAAAAAGTGGAGTCCTTTTCTCTTGAGGAGATATACGGTTCCGTTCCTGTTGAAATTGACTATGATGCCTCTTCCCTGATGGAATCTGATGAAATCCTCGCGGCCGATCTGGTGTATTCCGTCTTCGAGCTCTGAGAAGATGTCGGTTCCAGGATCCAGACTGAACTGTTTGAAGTGTATCTCGTCCAAATCCGTGTTGTATCCTATTTGGTTGTCTGAATACACCCTATTTTCCTGATCTTCGAGGATTCTGTTGTTGTGTGTATGGCCGTTGACGTACATCCAATTGGGCTCATAAGGTTCCTGGGACCAGCTTTCTTTTGGCGTATGCGTCAGCACGATCACCTGCAGGTCCGAGGCGACACTTCTGATGCGCTCATACATGGCTTCGAATCTCATCGTGTACTTCAGATCCTCCTCCGGGGTGATCGCACCTCTGTAGATCCCCGTACGTGCATTGGATTCAGTGGAATATGCCGAGAATCCCGTTCCACCCAGGATCCTTACGATGGCCTTTTTCATCACTTCCCGGAGCTCCTCATCCGTCATCTCCATGACTTCGTAGTAGCTGTAAACGGCCTTCCTCATGTACCTGTTCTTCTTGTAGAAATTCCAGTTCTCATCGTCCCACATGTAGAGCAGCAGGTCGTCGTGCAACAGGTTCCCGGCCCATTCCTTCTTCCTCTGGTTGATGAAATTGGAGAACGGGATCATCCTGTCGTAGCTCCAGAGCTCATGATTGCCCAGAACATAGATCACCTCGTCGCCTGTGTTCCCCATGTACATCTTCTGGTAGAACCTCTGCGCTATCGATGGGGTGAAGGATGTGTCCCCCGCTATCAGCGAGAAGTGGAAGATGTTCTTGTTGGTGTAGAATACGAGATTCTGTGCTATCTGGGAGACTATGTCTGCTGATATTGCTCTCCGTCCATATTTCATCAGTGCATTCTTGATCTTATGGTCGATATGGATGTCGGAAACATAGTAGAATTTGATGAAACCTGCTGCGCAATCGTAGTTCTCGGGATTGACCACCAGTCCAGTCTCGCTCTTTAGAGAGTCCGTCTGAAGCATCTTATCGATATAATCGGGTTCAAAGCGGTTGCTGTATCTCAGTTTCATTTCCTCTAGGGCGTCCCCTTCAGACAGCTTGTCGTTCTTTACCTGCTTTCCTTGCTTCGCTGTGGCGCCCAGAGCTTTGTTGGATTCGAACTTGGCATATTTGATGTCGTCTCCGATATAGTCTTTGAACTCTTCGATGGAATCCCATTCCAGGTATTGTATTTCCACTCCGATCCTGGTCTTGACTCTGCGGTAGAATTTGCCCGCATCCTTGTCGTATCCGTCCTCTATATCCACTGGATCCGAGTGAGAATAATGGTATTCATCATATGACGGAGACATCGTCTCGAAATTGGTTGGAGATTATTTTGTTTTTACTGGTTGTTCAGTTTCTCTTAGGAAGCATCGTTTTTGAGCGATTCTTTATATACTTCATATCTTATGCTAAATCAGCATAAGTAAATCGATCACTGCCAGAGGCACATCGGCTAAGACACTGTTTCCAGCACCATAGGATCCCGAAAGGGCGGTGCCGGATGACCTTCGGGTGACGGGGAGCACCTTCTCAACAATTCCCCGGACAAAGGAAGGTTACAGTATGTCAACGACAATCAGCAACAGCATCAGCTGGAGGTGTCTCTGATGACATCCTCCAGGAAGGATATAAGGATCAAGCGTAGCACCGCGGACAGGCTCCTCGACGGTGTGAAGGAACGCATACTCCAGGTGAACGCCAACGACAGCTTCTGCTACAGGATCAAGAGGGCGGTCGTCTTCGGATCGTACGTCAACGACCCCGAGAAGGATACCCTGGGAGACCTGGACATCGGCATCGAGTTCGAGGCCAAGTACCCTCTGAATTCCAAGGAGTTCAGGGACAAGGAGATGGAATGCAGATCATCCAATTGGTTCACGGCTATGATATGGCCCAGGGAGGAAGTAGTCAGGTATCTCAGGAACCGCAGCGGATACATCTCCATCCATGACCTCGTCACGGACCATGAGGCAGTATTCTCCAAGGACATCATCGAACTGGAGGTGTCGCCATGACCAGAAGGGCACGCAATCCCGTGATGTACGGGAAGTACAGCGAGCACTACGTGGCGGAACCCGCGAAGTACGAACCCGATCCGAACAGGAAAGCATATCACATGATTCCCCAGAACTATCCCAAGATAATGGGCATGGGGCCGAAGAGCAAGGGTCGCTGCAAGGCACCCTATCCCGACGGGCTAGTGGACATCTACGGCTCCAAGGGAATTACCGGGCCGGTCGTCAGGGAGCTCACCCCGGGATATCTCGACAGGATCTTCAAAGGAAAATCAACTGTATCGGACAGGCAGAATTACATTAACAAGGTCATCAGCAATCCCAGGAGCCCGACGAAGAACATCAAGGTCGCGGTTCAATACGTTAGGGACAAGCCGTATCTGTTCACGCCTGCGGAGCAGTCCCCCGATTATCCCGACGACGTCAACTACAGGATAAGGATCCACAACGGCAACGATCCCGAGATGTCGTTCGTCAGCCGCATCAGTGCACTATTCCCGAGGATGTGGTCGAGATGATAGACTTTTTCTATCTGAATATCAAGCTCGAAAGCACCCCGACGGTCTCCGCTAGGCAACACTACGCCACGAAGCTCCTCGAGAATCCCAGAACGGACCCCCGGGACAAACGGGAGATGCTGGCCTACATCAGGAGAAGGCCGGATCTCTTTGTTCCGTACGACGAGGTCAACGGAACGCCCATCGAGAATGAGATCGCCAGGAAGAAGAACGGGCCGGATGCGAGGTTCGACTTCCGCAGCTGGGTGGAGATCAAGTTCGCAACATGAACAGGATGGGCGCATGCCCATCCCCCATAATCTCGTAATTGGTATTAACAGCCCAAAACGGGCTGTTTCTATCTTTTCTTTAAATACTGTATTCGTTCCGACATCTAATCGCATACGTTCTGTATATCATCTGTATTACAGGAAAAATCTCATCACGTTACACGTTGTTATAGAAGTTTTATATAGTTAGACGATTTTAATGTAATCCGATGACAGCAGAAGCATCAAGAAAAATCAAAACGGTCTTCGAGACGATCGGTATCACGGTCATGTTCCTTGCCGAGATGCTGCTGGTCTCCAGGCCCACTATCTACAGATACTTCGACTGGTTCGACAGCAATCTCAGGGAGAAGATCCCTGAGCATGTCCTCGGACTGTTCGATCTGGCAATGAGCGACAAGGGTACCAAGCAGACCGTCCTTAATCATCTGGATTATCTGCACAAGGACCTGTTGAACAAGAGGAAAGTTGTCATCACGAAATCCGGCGGGCTGGTCAACGAGCCTGTCGACCCTTACCACTCCGGTCTGGAGAATTTTGTACCCAAGGTACCGGGCATGTATCTCAGCGATGGTAGTGTTGTGAGTGATTCCACCGATAAGGTCGATCCCAATGCCAGGAACACCATCTCCACAGTGCTCTCTCTCCGCAGGAAGATCGATGATGCCATGAAGAGCTACATCTCGGATTCGTTCTCGGACGATTACTTCTACTACTCCTTCCCGGACCATGCGTATGTGACAAGCTTCTATCCGCCTCAGTTTGCCAAGGGTAGATCCACAGACTACTTCTTCCTCTACAATTATTTGGATATGATCCGTGACTTACTCACGGATGAACTCGTGACTAAGTGCGACGTGAAATTCGTCGCAGAACTCAGCACCCAGATCGACAAGGCGATGAGCTATCTCGAATACCTGTCGAACAATGCGGATCCCTACGACGACGACGCTTACAACAAGGTCGTCAAGGAACTCAACAGACCCACATTCGACATCACCCTCAACAAAAGGTGGTTCGTATGCGTGTATGTCGTTGTCCTGGTCGACGAATATCCCGACGAATCCACCTCCGGCCCATACATGAACATGGTCGAAGCCGTCGGGATCGACGACGCATGGGCCGTTTCACAGGAACAATACAGCAAAGACGTCAAAGGCTTCACCACCTATGACAAAAGGATCTTCGGTCCATTCAAGACCAAAGATGAGTGTCGCAAGGTCTATGACTATCTCAACATGGACTGGGATTCCATGTATTCATCCGTCGCCCCGTATGACGTGGTCATCGAGTGGCTGGAAGCCCAGACAAAGAAGAACAACCTCAACTGGGGAGGTGAGTGATAACAGTTCATATGCCCAGCCGAGGGCAGTGAATAGTGATCGGCACCCGGCGACTATCCTACCAGAGATGTCATCGCCGGGGTCTCGTGAGGAGCGTACCCTGGATAGGGCCCCGATATTATCGGAATCCAAGTTCAGACTCATAAAGGTACGTTTTGCCGGTCGCTTAAACCATAATGTCGGTCGGGGTCGGCTCCCTGACCGTTCAGTAGAGAGGTAAAAGCAAATGGCAATGTACAACAAAGAATGCCACGGAATCGAGGTCCCAAGCCTCACTGCACAGTTTGACAACCACACCCCTAACAGAACTCAGAGCATCATGCTGGGGATATCCGTGGGTGACCACAAACCTATGAACGGCCAGTTCATGCTCGACCCGTACGGGTACCCCGTCGGTGATGCCATGAGGCCGGACGCCGTCTCCGAAGTGTCGGAAGACCCCGACAGCTCGTATTACCAGTCGGGCGATTTTGAGACCGTAAAGACTGAGATCAAGGGGATCATGAGGGCCTGGACCCCTTCGGAGGACGTCCTCATGAGGCTCGCCATCGATGTGATGGCCGAGATCCTCTCCGAGACAGAGCCCACGTCCAGGGAATCCTTCGCGATGGAATGCGCCCTCAGGGATGCAGTCATGGATATCATCTACGAGAGGGGATCCCTATGACTTCGGCCGCTGCCACATACCGCGGTCTTACGGTCAATGACAACTACCAGGGCCGCACCCCCTTCGCCTCCGATATGCTGGCAGGTATCGTCGATGCTTATGGATTCGATGAGGACTCCAAGATTATCTCCGGCTGTCTGGATACCGCGCAGCTCGTAAGGGGAGGACGCATCCCCTCAACCCAGGTAATGCTCGGTTGCGACCCCGACCAGTTCTCCTCGTACGGGGTGATCTACCAGACGCAGACCGACGGACGCACCGTGACCACAGTCGAGCACGGCGACATCAAGGACGTCATCGCCAACGCTGCGGTCCTGACATCCTATGGGAAGATCTACAATGTCCACATCTTCGGATACGACGTAAAAACGGGATCAAGCGAGACCGTCACCCAAGACCCCGAACTGGACATCGGAGAGGACTTCGATCGCCTGGAGTCGGATGTGACATCGGCAAGTCTCGACACACCGATCTCCGAGGAGTCCGCCGCCTTCAAGCTGTGCGAGCATATGATGACGACGAATACCCTGCAGAGTGCCGTAAACACTCTGCTGGATTCCGCCACCGTGACGGTGTACGAGCATTGCCCGATGGAGGGACACTCGGACATCACCGAGGCCATCGACCTGGTAAGGACCACCTTTTTCTGGGCCATAAGGCAGTCCTTCAGGTGAAACCGGGAGGGGTCGTCCCCCTCCCATTAATTTTACGTTTCCATCTCCGCATCCTCCAGCCAGAGGCGGGCCTCGTCTGCCTTCGGGAACATGCTGATCATCGTCTCGACCTCGTTCTTCCTCTCCAGCACCTCGGTCCCGAAATCGACGTTGATGTTGGCGAGCTGTTTCAGCAGGCAGTAGTCGAGCACATCGTCGGGGCAGGAGATGAGACGGCCGTTCATGATCACGACCCTCATGAGGCAGGAGCTCTGTCCCGGGCTGAAATCGGACCTGTTCTCATCCGTCCAGAAGAGCCTCAGTCCCTCGATCGGTTTCACGAGCCCATCATCCACCAGTCTCTGGTACGAGTCCTCGAGCCTGGTCGTATCCATATCGGATATGGTGCGGCTCCTCTTGATGTAGGTCTCCTGGTTGAGCTCCCTGAACTCCTCGGAGGTCAGCCATTCCTCGGTCTCCTTCGGGTAGCCGTCGGATTCCGCGTTGGCGATCTTGGAGAAGATCGTCCTCGCGATGCCCTCGATGACTTCCATCGGGGCGTCCTGCAGATAGTCCGATACGGAGAAGTCGGCTGCTCCGTACGTCCTGGTCCAGCGGACCTTGAGATCGCGGTAAGGCGCGAACTCGGCTGTAACGCTCATCTCGTGAGCTAAGATGTTTGATGCCTCCTGGAAGGCTTCAGTCAGTTGTATGGTTGTTACCATTTCTTCACAACTCCTTTTTTCTTAGGGGCTACCTGAACCCCGGAACGGAGATGTGAGCGCACGGGCCTATGCGGACTGCGGTGAGAAATAGAATGATCAAGCAGCTGACCGAACCGCAGGACACAATATCGCCCTGCGCGGTAAGTGAACGGGGGAAGGTGCCCCGAAAAGGAGTTTCACAATCTCTTGATCGCTTTTCTGCCCTTATCTGTAAGCGACCATTCGCTGCTGCCTGACTTCTGTATGAGACCCATGTTGTGCAGCTCTCTCGTACGCCGAGACAGGTTGGGTCCGGACAGCTCTGGTTTGTTCGGTCCGTTGATGGACCTCATCTCCTCTATCGTCAGTTTATCATTCGTCTTGAACTGCATGAAGGTCTCGAGGACCTTCTTACGGCCCTTCAGCTTTTCGACTTCAGATATGTTGTCCAAGGGTATCTGAATGAGCTCTTCCTCCTGCTTCTTGGAGTATTTGGCTTCCAGTATGTAGTATAGGTCCGCATCGAGTGTGTATGCGGCGCAGCTCACCGCACTGACCACAATGCTCGTGCCCATGGTGATGTTGAAATGGAACCGCACGTTCCCGTTGTGCTCCTTCATCTCTTTCCTGGCCGTTTCCATCACGGCCTTGTAGATGTTGTCGAAATCATGTATCTCGATGGGCAGTTTGTTTACGTCCTTCACTCCTACTTCGTTCAATTTTTTCGTGATCTCTTCCTCTATCTTTACGTATGCCGGTTCGAAATTGTTAAGAAGATACATCTTGTTTATCTTCATGTCGGATCTTAGCACCTGATACGCTGTATCAGCAGTCTGGCCGATATTATAGAAGTGAATATCGAAGGACATTATTAAAAGAATAATTTTAATTATTAATAAAGTTTGACATATATCGGTAAGGCCATCTGATACCCATGAAAGAAGTTTACGATTGGCTCAATGCCTCGGATTCCCCCGGAACTGTAAGTGCCGACAGCATGCTTTACGGTATCGGATGTATGAACTACAGGCTGCTGAACCTCATCGACAGAATGAGGTTGCTCATCCCCGAACTCGGCAAGTTATCCAACGAGGAACTCACGGAGTTCCTTGCCGATTTCGATAATAAACCCTTCGGCATCAATGTGAAGCAGCTCCGCAGCGTTTACGACGAAGGCGACATCATCTTCACTGGAATGGAACAGGCGGTCAAGGACCGCAATTACTTCATCCATGACCTCAGGATCCACGAGGGTTCGAGCTACAAGAAAGATGCCATCAGACTCTATAATCTCCTGAACAACATTGCGACACTCTCCAATCAGGTATCCAATGCTATGAACAAGACTGTCAAGAAGAATTCTAAGAAGCAGAATGTCAAGGACAACGAGCTTGTAGGCAGGATCGACAGCCTGATTAAAAAGAACGCTTACGACAGCGGTCTGGCTGAACTGTCCATAATATGTCTGACCCTTGAATCCGAAGGGAACTGTTTCTGGAAGAAACACAAAGCAGCAGAGGCCTTCACCGATCTCGGATACGAGGTAGTGCCGTGGTCCGATGACTCCAAGGTACTCCTCATCGGCCCTAGGAATTTCAAAGGGAAACGCTGACGGTTCCACATTCCCTCCAACCTCTTCGATTGGAGGGAGGTATTTAAAGAATCGAAAAATCTAGGCTTTTTAAGCCCTAAAAAACGGGTATCGCCTATATTTACTACGTACAACCCATATGTACTCCATGACCGACATTATCGACAAGGACAAGGTTTGGCTTAAGGAAAGTATCGAGAGAGGCATCAATGGGTTCATCGACTGCGAGAGGGAGTACCTCACGGAGCTTCTCATGAAGTACATCTACGAGGACATCTTCCTCAGCGGCTGCTCCATCAACAGCCGTGATGAGGCAACTTCGGAAGCGATTCTCCAGATCAGGATCCCCCTCCCTGACCCCGATACTTGTGCGGAACTCATCGACGGAATGAAGCCGGTAAGTATCTTCACGGAGCACTGATCTGCAGTAAGTCCAGCATGTAACGAAAACATCTTCACGCCTGCTTAATTCGGCAGGCGTTTTATCTTAATGGTCATTGATCCATAAATTCCTGAAGCCTTAACTTCAAAGATTCGAGGTCTTTCAGTTCGCATTCCCACACTGTAAATACCATCCACCCCATGGATGACAATTCCTCGAGGTTCCTTCTGTCACGTTCAACATTGTCTTGGAATTTTTTTTGCCAGAAATCTGTGTGTGTTTTAGGAAGAGGGAGATTGCAAGTGGGACAGCGATGCCAGAAGCATCCATTAACGAAAATTGCTATTTTTCTTCCGGGATAAGCTATATCTGGTTTTCCTGGTGCCTTTTTCCAATTCATTCTGTAACCCGGATAACCGATCTCGCGCAGTATTGCCCTTATTGTCTTTTCTGGTCCAGTATCCCGTCCTTTATTGGACTTCATCACTCTGGATGTGACTTCATTAATGGCCTCCGGTGTCTTTTTGTTCATAAAAATGTCATTCTCCCTGATACAGTAGTTTTTTTCTCCGCCCTCCTATGTTAATTAAAATATCTATAGGTTGATGCACCCACACCGGTGTCTACTTGTCTAACTATACAGATGATGAAAAAGCTAATATCCCTATCATCAAAAATGCCTTGGATACTCTGAACCAGTTGTTCAATTGCGATTATGATACCGTACTTACCAGTATCAATTCCAATGTTCCTTTAGAGAATCAACTTGCTAACGGGTCTTTGGATGCTCTTATCAAAAGAGTTGGGAAAGATCTTCTGGTCAGATATCTAAAAGAAAGCATAGATTATCAGAAAAGGGTTGAGTTTATTAACTATGAAGTTGACATCAATACACTTTTCAAAGGTGAACGGAGCAAATGCTTCATCGATGATGACCCATCCACCGCCTGGGGCCATTATAGGGCACTCTTAGAGGACTCGCATTTCTCCAACATTGAAGATCTTAAAGCATCATCTAAAAACATTATTGAGATGATGAAAAAATCCACAAAATCAGGGGAACCAGTATGTGGCGCAGTCATTGGTAATGTTCAATCGGGTAAGACTGCCAATATGGAGGCCCTCATATCCATGGCCGCTGATAATGGATGGAATTTCTTTGTTGTTCTTACTGGTCTTACCAATAATCTCATGGATCAGACCCTCTTCAGAATGTTGGGGGACCTTCGCCCTTCCGAAGACGATCCTGAAGACCCCCTTCGTTTCAGATGGCATTATCTTAATCCTCGTAAAGGTCCGAAAGATTTCCTAACAAAGAACGATATCTGCCTGAAGTTTGGCGATTGTTACATCTATCATGCTGAGAAGAATGTCACGCAGTTGAGCAATGTAATCTCCTGCCTCAATAAGATACCTCAGAAGGAAAGAGTCCATCTCCTTGTCATCGATGACGAATCCGATCAGGCTAGCGTCGATAGCAGCAAGGTTGACTCAGTTGATAGGTCAAGAATCAATGATTTGATCCTTTGTCTAGTTCAAAACAAGAGTCCGGAGGGAATCCCGTATGCTAATGCCTTCGGTTCCGTAAATTATATCGGGTATACGGCAACACCCTATGCCAACCTTCTGAATGAGAGCAAGGGTTTGTATCCTAAAGATTTCATCACAGCCCTTACTCCATCTTCTTTGTATCTCGGCCTTAAACAGTTCTATGGCGATGGCCAGGATGATGGTCTAGGCACCCATGTGACCATCATCGATGATGATATCGCCAAGATTGTTAGCAAGAAGAAATCCAATGTGCCGATTGTTCTTCCAAGTTCTCTGAAAGACTCCATTGCCTGGTTCTATTGCTGTGTTGCCATCCTAAAACATTGGCAATTCGGCAAACCTGTGTCAATGCTCATAAATGTCGATGTTAAGACAGAAGAGCATAAGAAAATGAATGAGGCCGTCATGGATTACATTCTCAACGAACGTTCCGATCTGATCCAACGTTGTTCTGATGTTTTTAAAATCCAGACAGAATCATTGACAAAATCCAAATTCCTCAGCATACTCCCCGATTATGGAGATGGGATCGATGGACTGGACATTAGGGACTATCCCGATTATCAGACCATTAGTCCAATCATCGATATGCTCGTAACGAACGGTCTCACACACATAAGGGAGGTTCGCGAAGGTTCGGACAAGAGGCACATCTACACTCCGGATACAATCCATGATTGTGTCGATAATGGTAAGGGGAAGAATATTTCGTTAGGCGTTCTCGATTATGACTATACCAGTCGCATCATATACCCCACTAAAAAGGATCATCCTGAAGTGTTGAAGCAGACGCCTGCATTCATCGTCATCGGTGGTCAGACCCTGTCGAGGGGTTTGACATTGGAGGGGCTCGTCTCAACTTACTACATTAGGAAGACTACAACTGCGGATACGTTACTCCAGATGGCCAGATGGTTCGGTTTTAGAGTAGGCTATGAATTGCTTCCCAGGATCTGGATGGACACCGTCACCTACAAAACATTCTGTGATCTTTCTATCATAAATGAATCCCTTTTCAGAGAAATTAGACGTTATCAATCCGAGGGCCTTGATCCGAAGGAATACTATGCCAGGATAAGGGATGTCCCCGCATCAGGTATGTTGAAATCACTGACCTCCCCATCCAAATCCAAAGCGTCAGTCAAGACGTATAAGAATGGTGGTTTTGTTGCAAAGGACAAGTATTTCTCACGTTTCTTCAATAATGTTGATAGTCTTCGTTCCAACTTAACTTCCACGGAAGAACTATTAGAATCATGCGGCAAGTCTCCTGAGCTTTCCCCCGTTGGCAGTAGCTTAATCTTCCGTAATGTCGATTTCAAACTCGTAGCCGAATATCTCAATTCATTGGATCGCCCCAAGGACGGGGAGGAGAGCAACATAAACTCCTTCGGTTCCTTCCTCGATTGGCTATCCAAATATGATGATTCCACACTCGTCGATTGCAACATCGTTCTATATGGAACCGAGAGGAAATCCGCGGATTTAATCGAGGCCACACATACATATTGTGGGAAATACAACATCAATATGGTCCAGAGGGATTACATTGACATGAATGCAGATATCCTAACCTTCAAAACCGTAAGGGACAAGAAGAGCCTCCTCCTCGATCTGGATATTGAAAGGTGTAAAGAGATCCTTAAGGATGAACCTGCACGTTTAGAATCCCTTCTCAAGGGCAGCCCGGATGAACGTTGCAGAATCCGCAAACAGTTGGATATGCAAAGAACTGCAACCCTGGTCATTACCACTATCGGCCGGGATGGAAAGAACGGTTACGTTGAGGACATTGTGTCCCCCACCATATTCCTACCCAGAGATGTCAAATCAGATTATGATTTCGAAAGAAGTCCCTATGTTCACATGAGGTCAATATGATCAATGTCATTCATGCACGTAAGAGATTCCTAGACGGATCCACAGAAGGCATCATTAATGCACAGGAGGACAAGAAGACTCCCAGGCTGGAGGCCCTTGTTCGTGAGTCCGTTCAGAACAGCCTCGATGCTGCCAAACCTGGATCCTCATCTGTTCAGATGGATTTCGTCGTCGGACAGTTAGACATCCCTGCCATCTCCACCATCTTTCCAGAGCTATCCCAGGTGTTCAATGACAACCCTTCTAATTTCATTTCAATCCGCGATTCCGGTACTGTTGGTCTCAATGGTGACGTACGTGATGAGAATGCCAATTATAGAGGCCTCCTTACCGAGTTCAGTCGTTCCGGTAAGAACAGCAGTTCACAGGGCGGTATGTGGGGCAAGGGCAAGAGCGTTTTCTATCGTCAAGGCTCAGGTTTCGTCATCTTCTATTCCCGTGTTCATACCCCCTCTGGTTTTGAATCAAGAATGAATGCCATATTTGTCAATCACAGGGGCTACGAGATCGACGTCGGTATCACCAGATGGTCTGGTTTCAGTATGTGGGGCGGCGATTTCTTAGATGAGGATGAGATTGGTCCGATCTACGATGAATCGACTATCGTATCGATTCTGGATTGCTTCAACCTGCTGCCTTTCGGTAATGAGGAGACCGGCACCCTCATAATCATGCCCTCTGTCGATTTACAGTCATTGCTCATGGATGTGAGGGAGACCTCCAAATTGGATCCGAACAAGCCTTGGTTGGCCTCCGTTCCAAAATGCATTGACTTCTTCGTACAGAAATGGTTCTCCCCGAGACTAGACAACGATGTCTCCAGTAAACCAAGATTGACATGTACCGTCGATTCGAGTAAGGTCTCTCTGGATTACAACCTCTTCAGGCTCTTCAGGAATCTCTACAATGATTCGTTCGACGTTTCCAACAAGAATGTCCTACCGATCCCCAAGGGCAATCAGAACAATTTCTATGGTTGGCTTGCTTGGGGCATCTATTCCTACGACGATTTCAAAGATGGCATCTTTTTCAACGATCCCTACGTCTTGTGCAATGTCGAGAACAACTCAAAGGATGGCAACAGACCCATCGTAACCTATACGCGCAGCCCTGGTATGTTTCTCAACTTCAATGATCCAGAGTTCGAGAGGATACAAGAGATCAATTCCGACCGTTATCTCCTGGCCGTATTCAGACTGAATCCCGATGCAGATACCCTGGTTTCCATGAAGGACGGTTCGGAGATGTCCTTGGAAAAGTACGTCCGCTCCACCGAGCTTTCCAACCATGGCGGTTGGGAGGATACGATGGCCACCTCCATCAATCCGGTTAAAAACATTAAGAGGCAAATCAGAGAGAAGCTGCAATCCCAATTGAGATCCCCCGATAATGACCGGGTAGCAGGACTTCGTTCTACCGAAGGTCGCTTTGTTGCGGAGAGACTCTTTCCCGAGGGCGGATCCTATGTTTCCACGAAGCGTTCTGGCGGTGGCGATGGCCCCAAACCTCCAAGACCAGGGCCGAAGCGTCCGAGGGCGGGAGTATTCTTTGAACCCAGCTCGAGCTCTCAGACTACGGATGGTGTGATCCATACTGGAAAAATGATATTCAGAAATTCGAAAATGGCTACATTGTCGTTGGGGGCCTCAGCCGGTTCCACCATACTTTATTCGGATCAGTGGAGGGAGAAGATCGGGACCGCGTTCCCCATCAAGTTCAGGTCGTTGACCATCCTTTCCTTCACTGAGGAGGATGGGACGAAAAAACCTTGTGAGATAACACTTTCAAGGTCGGGTTCCAGCAACGGTGAGCGTTTCTCTCTGAGTTGGGTATCCGAATCTCAGATCAACATCAGTTCTGGCAGGTTCAACACAGAGGTGGAGATCTCAATCGTAGTCGACCGTCCAATTTCAGAGATGGTCTTGCCTGTACTGACCGTCAGCTACAAGGGGGTTGTAGTCTGAGTAACATCACATTTCCATTCTTCAATACTCTGACCAATGAGCTTCTGGAACAGATTTTTGATGGGAAGCCATTGCTCACTTTTCACTACTCAGGTTTTGATGGCAAGCCTATCGGAATCCCCCGGAAAAATGATGTGGATAACGAAGTCATCGAATTGCCAGGAAAGGGCTCGGATTGGGATCCGGGTGCGCATGACCTGATTATCGGGGTTAGGTTCTCTCTTGACAATATATCTCGCCTTTTTGATCTGGATAAGGGTCTCGCCAATCCAGATTCCTCCATCGGTGTGGCCATAGTCATCGCTTCCAAGGAGTCCAACACCAGAACGGTACATCCTTCCCCTATATCATTGACTCAATCCAGTAGGGCCGAGTCCTTCGTTTTCTCGATTAATTTGCCTCGTGGTGTCTATCGCGGTTCGTTCTCTATCAGATGCATCCTCTATCTGAAGGAAAGGAGCTTATCTCCGCAAATACCATATTTCACCAATAACGAGGGTTTCGTTTTTGGTTCACTGTTCGAATTCAAGGTCTACATCGATGATCGCTCTCCAGAATTCCCCACCGTTGTCGTAAGGAGATCCCCATCGGATCCCTTGTGGCGTCTTGAAACCTCTTGGAAGGACCCTCGTTCCGATAGCTTCTTAGAAACTGTACACATTAGCATCAATTCGGCTTATCCGGGATTCAAGGAGGTTTGGGGCACTAATTCCAAAGAACGTGCGAAGCAATCTCTGAAGGTCGAAATCTACAGTTCTGCCATCGCACAGGTAATCCTTCGTCTTCGTAGCGATGGTGAGATCTGGTCAGATATGGTCAATGGGAACATTGATGGAATCTCAGATGGAAGCGTCTGTGACTACATTCTCTATATCCTGGAAAAAAAGTTGGAGGACCCGCTCATGGACCCGACTGATATTGCGTATAATCTTCGTCGTTTATTGGGTGGTGTTTGAATGCAATGGGAAACAATGAGTAAGATGGATGCCCAGGCGCTACTGGGCAGGATGAGATCCGATAGGGATTTCTTCAGGGAAATGATCCCTAGATTTCGCAATCCCTCCCCGCCCAACGAATATATGGCAATTCGTGAGCGCCTTGTTTCAACATTCAGGGATTGTATGGCAAAGAAGGAATCCAAGTCATATACCACAGTTTCTTGGGAATATGGTGTCGATCTCGATATGGCTGAAGCCATTTTCGTCACTCTCTCTCAATACGGTTTCACCTCCAGAGATGCGTCGGATGATGAATTCTGGGTGTTTTTGAGTATGAATGTGATTCCAGACATTATCATAGAAAGGTTCAGTAAAGGTGGTTTTGATCTCCCACATGATGATAGATTCTTTGCTAATTCCCGTAGGATTTATCCAGCCATGCTATGGTGGTACTTCTTCATCTCCCTTCAGGATGATGGCATAAATCCAATAGCCCATACCAAGGACATACTGTCCAAGAATCAATCTGATGACATTTCACAATTGGTTGAGCGTGCAGGTAGCGATGGCTATCCCATCGAGATTTACAGAGCAATTATGCTCGAATATCACAATCGTTTGATGGACGGCAGGAAACCGGGCAATCTTCTTAGTCGTGCACTTGCCCTAAACCTTGTCCGGATGGAGACCTTAGAACCCGAATTGAACAGCGAGGGTCTGGACACCTATGTTTTACATTTGTTTGATGAGGTGGAATGATGGTGGATTGTTTCGATAAAATCATTGATTATTTCGATATCTTCGGCAAGGATCAGGTCGGCCCATCTGCTCCGATAGATGGATACCCTGGAGATTATCTGTACTATAAATCAGATGTTGATTACGGCATTTTCGTCCGTTCCGACTTCTCACAGCCCTTTAGGGAATCATGTTCCGGTATGGTTCTAGAGTCGAGAACCGTCCTAACAAAAACGGGATTCTCCAATGGTTTCGTTCTATCATGTTCTGTGCCGAACTGCACCTCGGAGTTTACTGCTATTTGTATCAAATTGTTGGAAACCGATCGTGATGAACTTGGTCGTGATCCCTCACAATGGTTTGATAAGTGGAAGGAAATGATGGGTAATGCTACTGTTTCCCCCTCCACGTATCAAGTAATTGCGGAACTCCATACTCTCGGTAGATTGATTGACCTTGGTTATGATCCGAGTTGGGATGGCCCCAATTCTAGTGTTTGTGACATTTCTTCCAAGAAATCAGGCCTCTATTTCGAGGTCAAATCCACTATCGCTCGCAATAGTTCTACAGTCACGATGTCAGAGGAGTTCCAGGCGAATAAGGCGGATTATCTCTGCTTTTGTAGATTTGAAGAGGATCCTTCTGGCCCCCATTCCATCGATTCCATATGTTCGGAGTTGATCAACAAAGGATTTGACCCCAAGATTCTCGACCGGAACCTCAGGAAGTTGAACATTAGGGACACGAGTTTGAGAACAAAGTCGTATCATCTCTTAGAGGTTTTGGATTATAGGATTGACGAGAATTTTCCCAATATCCTAGATTATTTCAAAGACGGTGTTAAACCAGAATGCATTGAGAAAATCAGTTATTCGATTAATTTGTCGAGCATGCACCCTGTTTCCATTCCGCCGGTATCATCATATAATAGCACCACATGAGGTAAACCAGTGTCTTGTTTCCAGTTTATTGACCTTTTCGCCGGTGTTGGCGGTATGCGTATCGCATTCGAGGACTTGGGGGGCGAATGCATCTATTCCTGTGAGAAAGACCCCGTCGCCTCTAAGGTCTATATGGATTATTTTGGAGATGATCCACTCGGTGATATTACCACCATAAAATGTGATGAGGTCCTGCCAGAGCCCTATGACATTCTTCTTGCCGGATTCCCATGTCAGGCCTTCTCCATGGCTGGAAACAGATTGGGATTTGATGACGATCGTGGCAAGCTGTTTGACTATCTTGCCGATATCATCGAGGAAACCAAGCCCAAGGCATTTCTGTTGGAGAATGTTAAAGGTCTCTGTTCCCATAAGGGCGGAGAGACCATGAATTATATTCTCGACCGTCTGAGGAAAGCCCACTACTTCGTACCCGAACCTAAGGTTCTCAACGCTTATGACTTCAATGTCCCTCAAAGGAGGGAGAGGGTCTACATAGTTGGTTTCCGTGATGATTTGGGGATATGTTCATTTGATTATCCCAAACCATTGGATAGGGACGAGCACAGTACTATAGATTACATTCTGGAAAAACATGTGGATAACAGGTACTATCTATCACAGGGTTATCTGGATTGCCTCAAGAATCATAAGGTCGAACAAAAGAAGAAGGGCAGAGGTTACAGTTATGCTATTCTAGACACCTCGGGACCTGGGAACACCCTTATGACAGGTGGCATGGGTCGTGAGAGGAATCTGGTTTATCAGAAACTCGTTGGTGATCGCACGCCCACGACAGGAATCCATACGCCCATTAATTCCGAGGACATCCGCAGATTGACTCCGAGGGAATTTTCCAGAATGCAGGGCTTCCCAAGGGATTTTGATGCGAACGTTTCCGATACCTCCGCCTATCGTCTTTTTGGTAATTCAGTAGCTATCAACGTCGTTTATAACGTCGGTCTCAGCATGCTTGATGCCTTAAAGAATGCTGGTGCCATCGAGGATTATCAAACCCGTGATCCAGAATCCGATCGGTATGATTATAGATAAGAGGAATTGCCCCTGTATTCAGTATTCTTCGTATCATAGTCCATTTTACATTTTTTGACATAGATGATTTGAGGTTTTTGTTTTATTTTTTCTATCCCACATGTAATTGTTACAACACACCTGTCCGTTGTTCTTCCAGCATTCGGAATCTTTGTCCTTGTTGTGAGATTTCTTCCTCATACATGTCTTGCAGCTCTCTTCCACTGGATACATTGCTAGGTTCTTCAGTGCAGGGACATCGTAAGACAGCTGCAATTGGATGCCAATCTTCTCTGCACATTCGCATATCTGGTTGAACTGCTCGTTTGGCACCATCCCGTTGGGGATATCCCCTTTCAGGCTGATCTTCTTCGCATCTTCCACGGATATATTCCTGGAGAACGGCCTCAGCGCCGGCGTTCCATAGACATACTCCTATCTCCAAGCCATCATCTCTCTCGGAAGATGGTGCCTGTAGCATTCGATCGCGAAGTGCTCTAAATCCATCGTTGGGTTGTAAGGTTGGAGGTCGTACCTGTCGATCTCCTCATTGGGACGTATTTCGGCGAGATACTCTCCCGAATCGAGCCCGATGTGCAGTGTATCGCCGTCCATCCATACTTCTTTCAGTGGCTCGTAGATCCATTCGCGTATCTGCTTCCCATCGAGGTAATGCCATTTGTACGGATGCGGATCGATGCAGTCCATCACCTCTCCTGTGGACTTGACCATCTTCTTTATACCGATCCCTCTCTGCATCCATATGCAGGCGTCCCAGTCCTTGAATCTGGATTCGTAGGAACGGGAATGGTCGACCTCCAGGCATCTCAGCCATGAGCCCTTTCCTGAGGGCATCCTGTTCAGATCCTCCACCAGAGCCTCGGCATCCATCTTGTAGATCCCTTTGTGAGTGCCGTCGTAGTCCTCCAGCCATTTCGGTTTGTTCGATACAGGAACATCGTCGAATGCGAACAGTGTCAATTGCTTTGCAGCGTTCATGTTATCACCACAAAAATGGGGCCTTTCGGCCCCTCCGGAGTTCAATACTCCTCCGGTGTCAGGATGGTGGTCACCGACCTGTCGCACTCGGTTATGATATAGATCTTCCCGAAGTCGGTCTCGTACGAGCTGAAGAGACTATCGTAGGTGAATCCCTTCTCCTTCTCCTCATCCAGGGAGTCCTGGTTGAGCTGTTTGTCGTCGTCGCATAGGTCTCCCCAGTCGCCCTGGCAGTGTCTGTCAAGGCACTTCTGGATGGTGTCTATCGCCTGTGGTCCGAGACCCATCATGTTCCTGATCCCGGGCGTGGTCACCACAGGTCCGGTCTCGAAGAGGCTCATGCGATCACCTCCTTCGATGAGTCGAGTGTCCTCGCCCTTCCGTACTCGTCCTCGAGTATGGTGGACTCGGAACCGTCCTTCCATATGAACCTCGGAAGTTTCTTCTCCTCTCCCTCGATCTCCAGGATAAGTTCCATCCTGGTCTTGTCCGTGATCTTCACGAAGGTCTTCGGATCCTTCTCATTGCAGGCGTAATATCTTCCAACATGGAATCCTTCCACGTTCCTTCCCTCCTCGGCCCTCTTGTTGATCTCGTACTGGTAGTTCCAAGAGATGTCGGAGATTACCTTGTCATGGTACAGGAGGCAGTCGATCATGTCGTTCCCCAGCTGCTGCTGTTCCGGCTGGCTTTCATCCAATGCGTGGAGGAAGTCGTGTAGCGAGTAACAGTCCTGTTCTTCACCGTCGAAGAATCTCCTTCCGACGATCTTCCAGTCCTTGATCAGGTACACCCCGTTGTCGCCGTTGTCCATGTCCAGTCTGGAGATGTCGTCGACTCCAATGGAACATCCGTCTGCTCCAAGGAAGTTCGCCGCGACCTGGCAGAGCCTTGCCCATCCGTAGTCGTCGCTCTCAGGCTTCCTGAAGGACCTCAGTCTGCAATACTCGAGGAATCCCTGGACAGAATCCCTTCCACCGTTCCAGTGGAGGTACACTCCGAGTCCTGAATTCTTCTCGAAGCTCTCTTCGGTGGTGATGACAGCTCTGTTCCCCATCAGATCACCCCGTTCATCTTGGCCTCTGCCATCCAGATGGTGTATTCCTCGTACTCGGGAGTGGACATGAGGATGTCCAGCACTTCCTTCCTGTCAGCGAACATCCCCCTGAACGGTTCGTTCGGGCACATGATGACCGGTTTCCTCTTCGACTTCCTCACGGTCGCCACGATGGTGGGGATCGTCATCCTGTTCTTCTCGTCAGTCTTCCTGATGACCAGCCTGTATCCGGTGTACTGGTCCTGGTCGATCCTGATGTTCTCGCTGTTGAGGACAGCAATCTGCCAGTCCTGCATCAGCAGCACCTCCCGAATGCGCCCTCGATGTAGTTCCCGTCCTCATCCAGCGGATAGCTGTAAGGCTCGTCGTCCTCGACCATGAAGCCGAGGTGTCCGTTCCCGCATTCGCGAATCCATGCAGCGAGGAACCCGACTCCTTTGTAATCGTGTTCGTCCAGCATCCTCTGGAGATCCCAGTGGTCCCATCCGTATTCGAGGATCTCGACGATGTCCTCGACGTGGAGCCTGTCGACGTTCACTTCTCCTTTCAAAATCCTTAAGTCGTTTGAGAAGTCGTTTCCTAAGGCGTTTATCTTGGTGTCCAGATCTTTCTTTTCATAGATCATTCGACTCAGTCCTGGGCTTACTGAAACCCGAAGGACCTGCCCGAAGACCGGCGATTATGTTATTTTCAACAGAATGTGAAAAGAACAATTTCGACGGTCAAGATTGGGGACAAGGGTGGAAGTAAAGCCAAGGCTGAGTCTCATTCCTCTGGTTCCTCTTTGAGTTCCGGCAGCGTCTTCGCGGACTCGACTATCTTCAGAATATGGTCTGCGATCTCCTGCCCCTCGGGACTGAGATACAGTTTGACGATGGCATGCTGGCGAGGGTCCCTGTTCTCAACGATAAGTCCGGCCTCCACCAGCTCCTGGATCCTGACGAACTTCGTTCTCCTGTTGATCTTCTCCTTATCCGTTATATCGGACTTGCTCGCACCCGGATGCCCCTTCACTTCGAGGAGCACATACAATGCCGATTTCCTTTCGAGCAAGCCAAGGATCTGGTTCCTATCCATGGCGATTCACCTTGCTGAAGTTACAATTGCAACTTTTGATAATATAATAGCATATTCAATATTAAAAGGAGGGGTGTGACTCCCGACCTGGTCCAGCGTCGGTTTCCCTCTCGTCTTATGCCAAATCAGCAAAGGTATTATATATCCCAAGGTCTTATGCCAAAGTAGCAATAGAAAGCACCGGGCTTCACGGACCGATGCGAGTATGTTGACTACTGAGTTGGAGGAAAAACAATGGTTGCGAATCCGTTTGGAGATAGGGCCGCTGAGCTGATGGAAGCGAAACGCGGCTGCATAGCGGAAAAGACATACAAGACGACCAAGGCCAGGCTCAGGAGGATCGAACGCGATATGCTCAGGCTCAAGGAGGAGGGCAGGGTCACGACCATGTCCCCCGCCAAGATGCTCCCCGAGGACATCAAGGAGCTCGTAGTGTACCGCAAGGGCAAGAAAGTGTCCGCATCGGATGTCAACCACGACATAGCGGTGATGGGGCAGCTCTGCACCATGTGCGACAACACCTGCGTGCAGAAGTGCCTCGCGAAGTACCCCGGCCTCAAGCCGGTGGACAAGAAGGAGTGCAGGCTCCCGCCGCTTCCCGATGCCACGTACAAGCTGATCCTCCACAGGTACAACACCATGGACCACAAGGACTTCAGGGCCATCAGGCCTTACGTCCTGGTCCTGCTGTACTGTGGCACCGGAGCGAGGAACAAGGAGCTCCGTCTCGCGGAGATGAATGACCTCGACCAGGAAGAGTGGGTGATCTGGTTCAAGCATGTGAAGGGCGAGGACAGCTACGGCGACCCGAGGCCCGTTCCCATACCCGACGAGATCATCCCCGTGGTCAAGGACTACCTCAAGGCGAGGGAGGACTTCCTCATCGCCCACGGCGTCCACCCGTCCACCGTGACGGCGCTGTTCTGTAGCATGAACGGCGACCACGGCGCGATGTCGAGCAACACCATCAGGAAGCTCAAGACCTACGTCGAGAGGGACATCGGACAGAAGTTCGAGCTCCGCGACTGCAGGAGAGCCTTCGGACAGCATTACCTCGACAACGACGCCGAGGAGCAGGATGTGTCGAACCTCATGGGCCACGCGTCCACGAAGACCACCAACACCTACTATTGCAGAAGACGCATAACTAAGAGCATCAAGAATGTCAAAGGGAAGTGGTGATGGAGTCGGTAACCGAGATCTGAAACACGCCAAAACACCAACAAAATTACCCCCTTTTCGGAAGTACGGGCTCGGAAGAGTAGTGCAACCTGGGGGGAGTACTACTTTCGAATCTGGGTGAGGAAAAAATAGTGCTCCCGACGGGATTTGAACCCGTGTTGAAGCCTCGAGAGGGCTTCATGATTGGCCGCTACACCACAGGAGCAACATTCGAGAACATAGATAGGTAGTAGATAAACCTTGCTAACGCCAGCCGGGACTGAATCCGTCAAAGACTTACGGAATCCCTTATCGCATCCAGTACGGGCATGTTCGCTTCCATGCAATCCTTCCTGGAATACCTGTAGATAGTGTAGCAGGTCTTCCCTTCCATGATCACCGTAACGTCGGAGACGTATACGTGACCCTCCAGGGAATACTCGTATGCGAAGACGGGTGCCTTCCTTCCTGCCACCGTGGTCTCCGAGAAGCCCTTTAAGACGTAGCCGTGGTCCTTCATTCCCTTGGATAACCTCTTCTCGGTGTTCTTCGCCACGGAATTGGGTTCGGCAAGCTTCACGAGCAGTCCGTTCGATATGTGCCAGAACACGGAGAATACCATATGGGACTCCTTGTCCCATGCGCCCCATCTGTCCGGGCTGTCGTCGAGATACGCCTGCCTAAGGTCCTCCCTGCTCATCACGGAGAACGAATCCGGGATCGTCAGACGGAGGGCTCCGTTGACGGTTGCATCCATGGGATCAGTACTCTGAAGGGCGCACCGGCTGGAGCCTCTTGTGCTCCATGACGGCCACCTGCCTGCGGATCTCCGACACCTTGTCCTTCGGGAGCCCCGTGTCCTCGGCTATCTGCGAATCCGATTTGTCCTGCTCCATCTCGTACAGGATGGAATCCAGGTCCTCGTACCTTATGCCCATCTCGGACTCGTCGGTCTGGCCCTCCCACAGTCCCGCGGACGGGGGCTTCGCGATGATCTCCTGGGGCACGCCGATGAGTGCGGCTATCTGCCTGACCTCGGTCTTGTACATGTTCGCCAGGGGCGTGGCGTCGCATGCCCCGTCGCCGAACTTGGTGAAGTATCCCATCATGATCTCGCTCTGGTTGGATGTACCCATGACGAGATACTGTCTCTTCTTCGCGAGATTGTAGAGCACCACCATCCTGCAGCGCGCGGAGATGTTTCCCCTCTCCAGAGGTGTCTCCGCATCCGAGAGAAGAACTGCCGCCAGCGCATCGACCGCCGGCTGGATGTCCACTACCCTGAACTCCGTCCCCCACATCGATGAGAGCTCCGACGTGGTCTTGTAGTCCTCCGCGGGGGTGACCCTGGAGGGCATGAACACGTTCAGGACCCTGTCAGATCCCAGCGCGTCCGCGCAGAGCTTGGTGACCACCGCGGAATCTATCCCGCCGCTGAGCCCTATGACCACTCCCTTAGCGTTGGCCTTCTCGACCGTGTTCCTGATGAACCCCTTGAGGTCGTTGACATCATCGGAGGTTATGTTGGGTATCTTGCATTCGGACATCGTAATGGAATCGACTGAATGTGATATAACTCCTTTTACCATCCCAGACGGAGGGTGCATGGGATAAGGCCGGTATGTCACGTTACCCTTTTATATCGTCATAAGTTCCCCCTCATATCAAGCCGAGATGGCCCAGCCCGGTAAGGCGCGAGCCTGGAAAGCTCGTGGGCGCCTTTGCCCTCGGGAGTTCAAATCTCCCTCTCGGCGCCATTCTTCTTTTTCATCTGATTATGACGGCCCTTAGGAAGGGAGGAACGAGTCGAAAAAAGCACGATGGGACGCAGTCGCGGACAGGTCTAAACATCTTATCCAGCAACGTCGTCTGTCGTAGGCCTAGTTTATATACTGACAAACAGAGTAACTCCTCGCCACTGGACTCTCGTCCGAAGGGGAAAGAGCGTAAGTGGCAAGAGGCCAGCATATGGAATGCAAGTATTGCGGAGGGAAGAGCTCCTCGGAGTTCTGTTGCGACGATTGCAGACATCTGTACGACGAGTACACCGATTTCGCAACAAAAAACAAAACAAACTTCCTCCTCGGTACAGGCGTTCCGTTCGCACTGTTCTTCCTGTCGATGATCTTCGGCCATGTGGCGATCCTCGCAGGGCTCACCATAGCCCTAGTCGGGGTCACCCTCTCGTTCCTGCCGTTCTGCGCGGAAGAGACCGTGGAGTCCCTGGGCGTCCTGCGCTCGATGAGGGCTGGCAGGAGGTTCGGCGCCGCGTTCGTTGTAACGGGCGTAGCACTGCTAGCCGTCGGAATCGGAATGTGGCCGAACTGACCGCATGACAAACCCCTTCCATAAACCCCTTATTTTTTGCAGGGAGATAACGAATCAATTTTCGATGAGAATAGATGTGCCAGTGACCCCGGCACGAGGGGCGGACATGGTCCGCAAGGCAATGATTCGGTGTTGGTCAGATCACGTAGTTGTCGGAAGAGTCCTTGACCACGAGATCGGTAAGCTTGACCGTGTCCAGGTACCCTTTGATCAGCGTATCCAGGTTCCTCCATATGGGGAGCGTGGGGCACTCGGCCGCACGCTCGCATATGAAGCCGTTATCCAGGCAGGCCACGGGGGAGATCGTTCCCTCGGTGACCCTGAGGATCTCCCCGACCGTGTACGAGTCCGCGGGTCTGGAGAGCTTGTATCCTCCGCCCTTCCCGTGGGTGCCCTCCACGAAGCCGGCCTCCTTGAGGAGCGGCATGATGGTCTCCATGTACTTCAGGGATATCTGCTGCCCGTCCGCTATCTCCTTCAGCGGCACCAATGTGTCCGGATGGCGGGACAGCTCGAGCATCACGCGAAGCGCGTACCTTCCCTTGGTGGAGACCAGATAGCTCATGTCATTCCTCAAAGAGTGCTGTGGATAAATACCTCTCTCCGGTGTCGGCGAATATCGCGACGATGTTCTTGCCCGCATTCGCGGGGTCCTTCGCCAGCTGCAGGGCGGCCGTCAGGGCGGCTCCGGCGGATATCCCCACGAGGAAACCCTCCTTCTTTCCGATCAGCCTTCCGTTCGCGAACGCATCCGCGTCCTCGACGGCTATGACCTGGTCGTAGATGCCGGTGTCCAATGTGTCGGGGACGAATCCCGCTCCGATACCCTGGATCTTGTGGGGTCCGGTCTTGCCCTCCGAAAGGAGAGGAGAACCTTTCGGCTCGACCGCGACGACCTTGACGTTCGGGTTCTTGGATTTCAGGTACTTCCCCGTTCCGGAGAGCGTACCCCCGGTACCGACGCCTGCGACCAGGATATCCACCTTGCCGTCCAGGTCCTTGTAGATCTCCGGACCTGTGGTATCGTAGTGGATCTTGGGGTTGGCGGGGTTCACGAACTGTCCCGGGATGACGGAGTTGGGGATCTCCTTGGCGAGCTCCTCGGCCTTGGCGACCGCTCCCTTCATTCCCTTGGCCCCTTCCGTGAGCACCAGTTCCGCGCCGTACGCCTTGATGAGCTTCCTGCGCTCTATGGACATAGTCTCGGGCATGACGATCTTGATCCTGTATCCCCTGGCCGTCGCGATGGACGCCAGTGCGATCCCAGTGTTCCCGGATGTGGGCTCGATCAGGACTGTGTCCTTGTTGATCTTCCCCTGCTTCTCGAGGTCGTCGATCATCGCCTTCGCGATCCTGTCCTTGACGGAGCCGGCCGGGTTGAAGAACTCCACCTTTCCGAAGATCTTCGCCTTGAGCCCGAGCTCCTTCTCGATGTTCGTCAGTTCCACAAGGGGCGTTCCGCCGATTGTCTCGTCTATTGATTTGTAAAGCATGTTATCAGTTCCTTACCGCTTTGAATCCCTCTTCGAGATCCGCTATGATGTCGTCGATGTTCTCTATTCCTATCGAGAGACGTATCGTGTTGGGTTTGATTCCGCTCCTGAGCAGCTCCGCCTCATCGAGCTGGGAGTGGGTGGTCGATGCGGGGTGGATCACCAGCGACTTCACGTCGGCGACGTTCGCCAGCAGCGAGAACAGGTGCAGGGACTCCGTGAACTTCTTCGCGGTTTCCGCACCGCCCTTGATCTCGAACGTGAAGATCGATCCGGCCCCGTTCGGGAAGTACCTGTCGTACAGTTCCTTCTTCTTGCCGGTCTCCAGCGAGGGGTGGTTGACCTTCTCCACTTGGGGGTGGTTCTTGAGGTAGTCGACCACCTTCAGAGCGTTCTGGATGTGACGCTCCGTACGAAGCGACAGCGTCTCCGTCCCCAGCAGGAGGAGGAACGAGTTGAAGGGCGAGATGCATGCTCCCTGGTCCCTCATGAGGGTGGTCCTTATCTTGACGACAAATGCGGCCTTTCCGACGGCCTCCGTGAACACGACCCCGTGGTATGACGGGTTCGGTTTGGAGAGCGTAGGGAACTTGTCGTTCTGTGCCCAGTCGAAGTTCCCGCTGTCGACGATGATTCCTCCCATCGCGACACCGTGTCCTCCGATGAACTTGGTTGCCGAATGCACCACTATGTCCGCGCCGTGCTCGATCGGCCTGAAGACCGTCGGCGGGCTGAACGTGCTGTCCACGATCAGCGGGATCCCGTGGTCGTGGGCGATCTTCGAGATGGCCTCGATGTCGGCCACATCCGAGTTGGGGTTGCCAAGGCATTCGGTGTACAGCAGCTTGGTGTTGTCCTTGATCGCCTTCGCGAAGTTCTCCGGGTCGGAGGGGTCCACAAAGGTGGTCTCGATCCCCTGCTCCCTGAGGGTGTTGGCGAGCAGATTGGTCGTTCCGCCGTATAGGTTGGTGGAGGACACGATGTGGTCGCCTGCCAGGGCGATGTTCTGTATGGCATAGGTGATCGCTGCGGATCCGGAAGCGGTCGCGAGAGCGGCCACTCCACCTTCCAAGGCCGCGATCCTCTCCTCGAGGACCCCCGAGGTGGGGTTCATCAGCCTTGTGTAGATGTTCCCGGGCTCCGTGAGGGCGAAACGCCCTGCGGCCTGTGCCGAATCCTTGAACACATAGGATGTAGTCATGTAGATAGGTACAGCACGCGAATCAGTGGCAGGATCTGGAGTCTCCTGACCCGCGTGTACCTGCAAAGTCTCGAGTTTGTACTTTCTAGGTGTGGTCATTCATTCACCGTCAACTACAATATCGCCGTGGTATTAATACCTACCTACTTAGTGGGTAGGTAGAATTAAATACATTTCACTAATTCTACTGGGACAGTGAAGATCAAATGCCGATCAAAATCCCCAACGGACTGCCTGCTATCAATGAATTGGAAAGAGAGAACATATTCGTGATGAGCGAATCGCGCGCCCTGTCACAGGATATCAGGCCCCTTAAGATCGCGATAATGAATCTAATGCCTACTAAGATAGAGACAGAGATACAGCTCATGAGGCTTCTGAGCAACACGCCGCTGCAGATTGACGTCACCCTCCTTGTTCCTGCAACGCACGAGTCAAAGAACATCTCACACGCCTATCTCGACAGGTTCTACAAGACATTCGACGACATCCGCGACGAGAACATCGACGGCATAATCTTCACCGGCGCTCCGCTGGAGGACATAGAGTTCGAACAGGTGGACTACTGGGACGAGCTCTGTGAGATCATGGACTGGGCGAAAATCCATGCGACCACCTCGGTCTACATATGTTGGGCGTCCTTGGCAGGGATGTACCATCACTACGGGATACAGAAGAGGGCCCTGCCCAAGAAGAAGGCGGGGATCTTCAGATACAGGAACACCATCTCGGACGAGCCCCTCATGAGGGGCATCGACCAGTTCCTGAACATCCCCCAGTCCAGATACGCGACCGTATCCTACGAGGATGTGGAAAGGTGTCCGAGACTGCACACGCTGGCACTTGGGGAGGACAACGACGTGGGCATCGTCGTGTCCGATGACAACATGATCTTCATCACCGGGCACATGGAATACGACCTCAACACGCTCGCCAACGAGTACCAGAGGGACGTGGACAGGGGCATCGAGCCCGCGTTCCCCCTCAATTACTATCCTAACGACGACCCCAGGTTCGACCCGATCCTGTCGTGGAGGAGCTATTCGACACTGGTCTTCACCAATTGGCTCAACTACTACGTGTATCAGCTGACCCCGTACGACCTCAGGGAACTCAACAAGGAGGCCTGAAAATGGAGAACGTATATCTGGACAACGCGGCGACCACGCCGCTCAGGAAAGAAGCCCTAGAGGCCATGATGCCGTACTTCATCGACGACTTCGCGAACCCCTCAAGCATCCATTCGATGTCCAGGAGTCCGAGAGCGGCGGTCAAGGAGGCCAGAGCTACAATAGCGAAGACACTGAACGCCGAACCCGAGGAGATCTTCTTCACCTCCGGAGGCACCGAATCGGACAACTGGGCCCTCATCTCCACCGCACAGCTGAAGCAGAAGCAGGGCAAGCACATCATAGTCTCCACCGTGGAGCACCATGCGATCCTGGAGACGGCGGACTATCTCAAGAAGCAGGGCTTCGAGGTGACCAAGGTCGGCGTCGATTCCGACGGGGTCATCAGGATGGATGAGCTGGAATCGGCCATCAGGCCGGACACCGTCCTCATATCCGTAATGACTGCCAACAACGAGATCGGAACCATACAGCCCGTCGAGAAAATAGGCAAGCTGGCACATGACCACGGGATCCTGTTCCACACCGATGCCGTCCAGGCCTACTGCCACATCCCTATCGACGTTCAGAGGATGAACATCGACATGCTGAGCGTCAGCGGGCACAAGTTCGGCGGCCCCAAGGGGATCGGTTTCCTGTACGTCAACAAGAAGATCAGGCTGCCCCCGTTCATGCACGGCGGGGAGCAGGAGAACGGAAGGAGAGCGGGTACCACCAACGTCCCCGGGATCGTCGGCATGGCGAAAGCGGCGGAGATCGCTCATGAGCATCTGGCGGAGAATATCGCCAAGATGACGAAACTCAGGGACCATTACATAGAGCGCATCGAGAAGGAGGTCCCGTACTGCAAGCTTAACGGCCACAGGACCAAGAGGCTTCCCGGGAACGCCAACTTCAGCTTCCACTTCGTCGAGGGTGAGTCCCTGCTCATGAGTCTGGGGATGAAGGGCGTATGCATATCCACCGGTTCCGCCTGCGCATCCGGCTCCCTCGACCCCTCCCATGTCCTGATGGCCATCGGCGTCCCCCATGAGATCGCCCACGGTTCCGTCAGGGTCTCGCTCTCGGAAGATACGACATTGGAACAGATCGATTACGCGGTCGACGCAATCAAGGCCACCGTCGCGACCATGAGGTCGCTGTCGCCGCTATACGACGATTTCGTCAAATCCCACAAGGAGGCCTGAACATGTACGACGGAGAATACAGCGACAAGGTCATCGACCACTTCACGAACCCCAGGAATGTGGGTGAGATAGAGAACGCGTCCGGCGTCGGTACAGTCGGCAACGCCAAGTGCGGGGACATAATGAGGATATATCTGGACATCGACGAGAACGGCATCATAAGGGACTGCAAGTTCAAGACCTTCGGATGCGGTGCTGCGGTGGCCAGCAGCAGCATGGCCACGGAGATGGTCAAAGGGAAATCGGTCCAGGAGGCCATGGCCATCACCAACAAGGCGGTCATGCAGGCCCTGGACGGGCTCCCGGTCGTGAAGATCCACTGCTCCCTCCTAGCGGAGGAGGCAATCCATGCAGCATTGTGGGACTACTCCCAGAAGAGCGGGGTCAAGATAGACGGCCTGAAGGAGCCCAAGAAGGACATCAACGACGACGACCCGGAAGTGTGCCATGGACGGCAATGAGCTGTTCGGCCGTATCGTATCCACGGTCCAGGAGACGAACCTCAAGATCGGGGACATGTTCGGAAGCATATCCCTGTACTACCCGTTCGAGGGCGACTACTCCGGACTCCTGGAGGATTTCAGGGAGGCCTCGAAGGACTTCCCCAACATGATCGTGGAGCAACTGTCCCAGAGGATCAGGATCATAGTGTCCGAGGAGGACTCCAGACGCATATCAAAGCTGCCTGTGAGGGACACCATCAGGGACATGGTGGAGCTCACCAAGGAACACATTCCGTTCGAGGAATTCATGATCGGTCTGCTCGAGAGGCATCCGGAAGCGAGGTTCGTCCGTTCGAAGTATCCGGATTTCGACTGGATCCTGATGTTCCCCTCGGGGACCGACGACGACATCTACTGCCTCACCGAGGAGCTCGGTCAGGTCACGTACCACAGGTACTCGAGGGACGAATTCCTCAAGTTCGGGTTCGAAATCCCCTGAAACAGCGTACCAGCGCGCGCGTATCCTTTAATTATAGGATGGCGTTGGAGGTTCAATTGGTGCGACGATGATTGTTAATGCCGAATTGTTCGTGAACGACCTGCCCGGCCAGCTAATCGGATCCCTCGAACCCATCTCTCTCGTAGACGGGAACATACTCGGAGTGGTCCACAACCGTGACAAGATCATTGACCACAGGATCTGCGTCAACCTCACATTCGAAATCGACGACAGGCGCCTCGACGAGCTAAAGGACCTGTGGAAATCGAAGGACATTGTCATCTCCAGCCTGGGCTCTGTCCACGAGACGTTCGCTATGCAGTACATCCTGATCGGAGACGTCAACGCCCAGTATGTGGAAGGGCTCCTGAAGAAGATCAACGAGGCCACCACCCTGGACGAGGTCAACGTCAGCTACTCGACCAAGTCGGTCAAGAACTCCACGCACACCAGCCTGATCTCCGTCAAGGCACGCTACGAGAACAACCTGGACAAGATCGATGCGATCCTCAGGAAGGAGTGCAAGGCCAACAACATCACTTACGTGAGGGGTGTCTGAGATGAAGGTATTCGTATGCGGATTCGGAACCATCGGCCAGGGGACCGTGGAGGCGATCATGAAGAAGCAGGACTTCTTCAAGAAGCGCTACAACAAGGAGGTCAGGATCGTCGGTGCGATGGATTCCAAGACATATGTCATCGACCAGGACGGACTCGACCCCCAGGCTCTGCTCGACACCAAGAAGAAGACCGGAAAGGTCGGAACCGACACTTACACGAAGTCGACCGATGTCATGGACAAGCTCGACTTCGACGTGCTCATCGAGGTCACGCCCACCAACATCGAGGACGGCGGCGTAGGGCTCGAGAACATCAAATACGCCCTGAACCGCGAGATCGACGTGGTCACGGTCAACAAGGGACCGCTGGCACTGAAGTACAGGGAGATCATGGACCTCGCGAAGAAGAAGGGATGCATGATCGGATTCGAAGGCACCGTAGGAGGCGCCATGCCGATCATCGACCTCTGCCTGGACGACCTGGCGGGGGAGAAGATCAAATCCATCAGGGGAATCTTCAACGGAACCTGCAACTACATCCTCAGCAAGATGGACAACGGACAGCCCTTCGAGCAGGCGCTCAGGGAAGCCCAGCAGCAGGGATACGCGGAGACCGACCCCACGGCAGACATCGAGGGATACGACAGCGCATGCAAGGTCGTCATCCTCGCGAACTCCGTGTTCGGAAGGAACGTCACGTTCGATGACGTCGACATCACCGGAATCACCTCGATCAACGCCGACGCCGTCGGCCTCGCAAGGGCCAACGGAATGGTCATAAGGCTCATCGGAGAGGTGTCCCCCACCAAGCTGGAGGTCGCACCCAGGCTCATACCCAAGGGACACCCGCTCAGCCTCCCCGGAACGCTCAACACCGCAGAGATCACCACCGAGATGGCGGGACCCATCCTCATATCCGGAAGGGGTGCGGGCCGCATGGAGACCGCATCCGCCATAATCAGCGACCTGGTCGCGGTGCTGGACAAGAGATTCGGTGAATGAATTGAGCGAGAGGGTCGTCATCTACGATACCACGCTCCGCGACGGGGCGCAGACAGAGGGCGTGCTCTTCTCGGCAGAGGACAAGCTTGACATCCTGAAGGCGCTGGACGAGTTCGGCGTGGATTTCGTGGAAGGCGGATGGCCCGGGACGAATCCGGTCGACGACTGGTTCTTCGAGAAGGCATCCTCGCTGGATCTCAAGCGCACCAAGCTGGTCGCTTTCGGGAGCACCAGGAGGTCCGGCATCGGACCGGAGGAGGACCAGAACCTGAAGGACCTGGTGTCCTGCAAGGCGGACTGGTGCTGCATCTTCGGCAAGGCATGGGATTTCCAGGTCCAGACCGCATTGGGCATAGGGCTGGATGAGAACCTGGACATGGTCCAGGACAGCATCAGGTTCCTGGTGGAGTCCGGCAAGCACGTGATGTTCGATGCGGAGCACTTCTTCGACGGTTACAAATCCAACAGCAAGTACGCTCTCAATGTACTGAAGGCGGCGCAGACCGGCGGAGCCGAATGGCTCATCCTCTGCGACACCAACGGCGGCACACTCCCCTCGGAGATCTCCGAGGCCGTAGAGGATGCGCTCCTCTCAGTGGAGGTACCGCTGGGGATCCACTGCCACAACGATTCGGACATGGCCACGGCCTGCTCCCTCACCGCCGTGGACAGTGGGTGCACAATGGTCCAGGGGACAATCAACGGACTGGGAGAGAGATGCGGGAACGCGAACCTCTGCACGGTCATCCCCAACCTGGTCTACAAGATGGGATACGAGATATCCGACATGGACCCCAAGGGACTGACGGAGCTGTCCAGGTCCATAGGGGAGACCGTCAACATACCCCCGCGCCCGGACATGCCGTACGTGGGCGTGAGCGCGTTCGCGCACAAGGGCGGGGTGCACATCTCCGCCGTCAACAAGGACAGCCGCACATACGAGCACATAGAGCCCTCCTGCGTCGGGAACTCCAGAAAGATCCTGGTCTCGGAGATGGCGGGCAACGCCAGCATCGTGGAGAAGCTCAGGGAGCTCGGCCTCGAGTGCGGCGACGACACCCCTGACATCACCGAGAAGATCAAGGAGATGGAGTCCAAGGGATACCAGTTCGAAGGCGCCGATGCGAGCTTCGAGCTGCTGGTCAAGAGGCTCAGGGGAGAGCTGAAATCCAAATTCACCGTCGAGGGGTTCAAGATCCTCATCGACAACCGTCTCGGCGACACGGACACCGAGGCGAGCATCAAGGTCCTCGACTCCGAGGGTCAGCTGGAGCAGACCGCTGCCGACGGCAACGGTCCGGTCAACGCCCTGGACAAGGCGCTCAGGAAATCCCTCCTGAAGTTCTTCCCGGAGATCAACGACATGAGGCTCACAGATTACAAGGTACGTACCCTCGACGAGAAATCGGCGACAGCCGCAGGGGTCCGCGTACTGATCAGGTCCACTGACGGCAAGCGCAGCTGGACCACCGTAGGGGTATCCGAGAACGTCGTAGGGGCGAGTCTCATCGCCCTCGTGGATGCCATCGAATACAAACTGATGATAGGGTGAACCAATGAGCAGGACAATCGTCACACTGGTAGGAAAGGACCGCATAGGCATCATCGCCACGGTCTGCAACTTCTTCTCCGAGAACCAGATCAACATCCTCGATCTGAAGCAGACCACTTCGCAGGGCTTCATCAACATGATGATGATAGTCGACACAGCCCTCTACAAGGGGACCATCGAGGACCTCAACAAGGGCCTGGAGAAGGTCGGCGAGAAGGTGGGCTGCGTCATCAAGGCACAGCACGAAGAGATCTTCGACATGATGCACAGGATCTGATCACATGGTAGAGCTGAACGAGGTCTTCGAGACCGTCAACATGGTGTCCCACGAGAACCTCGATGTGAGGACCATCACCATGGGGATCAGCCTCCTGGACTGCATCGATCCCGATCTCGATTCACTTTGCAGGAAGATCCGCGACAAGATCACCGAGTCCGCCAAGGATCTGGTGAGGGTAGGCGACGAGATCGGCAGCGAATACGGTGTACCGGTGATCAACAAGAGGATCTCGGTCACGCCCATCGCCCTCATCGGAGGGGCCGCATGCCACTGCCCAGAGGACTTCGTGAGGATCGCCAAGACCCTCGACTCCGCCGCCAAGGAGGTCGGGGTCAACTTCCTCGGAGGATACTCCGCGCTCGTCCAGAAGGGAATGACCCAGGCGGACAGAATGCTCATTGAATCGATACCCAAGGCACTCGCCAGCACCGAGAGGGTCTGTTCATCCATCGGTCTGGGATCCACCAAGACGGGTATCAACATGGATGCCGTGAGGCTCATGGGGGACATCATCGTGCAGACCGCCGAGGCCACCAAGGAGAACGACTCCCTCGGATGCGCCAAGCTGGTCGTATTCTGCAACCCGCCGGACGACAATCCGTTCATGGCCGGTGCGTTCCACGGAGTCACCGAGACCGACAGAGTCATCAACGTCGGTGTCAGCGGACCCGGTGTCGTCAAGCACGAGCTGGAGAAGATCAGGGGAGAGGACTTCGAGGTCCTCTGCGAGACCATCAAGAGGACCGCGTTCAAGGTCACCAGGGTCGGTCAGCTCTTCGCCAAGGAGGCCTCCAAGAGGCTCGGCGTGCCCTTCGGAATCGTCGACCTGTCCCTGGCCCCGACACCCGCCGTGGGCGACAGTATCGCCGATATCATCCACGAGATGGGGATGGAGTATGCCGGTGCGCCCGGGACCACGGCCGCGCTGGCGATCCTGAACGACCAGGTGAAGAAGGGCGGTGTGATGGCGTCATCGTACGTCGGAGGACTGTCAGGAGCGTTCATCCCCGTAACGGAGGACAGGTCCATGGCCGAGGCGGCCGAGGTCGGTGCTCTGACATTAGAGAAGCTCGAAGCTATGACATGTGTCTGTTCCGTGGGATTGGACATGATCGCCGTCCCCGGCAGCACGCCCGCGACCACCATCGCAGGGATAATCGCGGACGAGATGGCCATCGGCATGGTGAACCAGAAGACCACCGCCGTGAGGCTAATACCGGTCATCGGAAAGGATGTCGGCGAGTTCGCCCAGTTCGGTGGACTCCTCGGTGAGGCGAAGATCATGCCTGTCAACAGATTCGGCTGCGCGGACTTCGTGAACCGCGGCGGAAGGATCCCCGCTCCGATCCACAGTTTCAAGAACTGATTTTAAAACACTGACACATATGCTCCGAGGCGCATTTCGCGCCCTCGGAGCAACCGCTCTTATCGATTTCTCAGTGGAAGTGCGGGAAGATCACGAATAACAGGATCATGAGGATCACACCGAGGGACACCAGTCCAACGGATTTCAGCTCCTTGCCCTCGTGGAACGCCTCGGGCAGGATGTCGCAAGTGGTGACGTACAGCATCGTTCCCGATGCGAACATCAGGGGGAGCCCCAATGTGCCTTCCAGTTCCATGTCTCCGAACAGGAAGAAGAACACGATTCCGGCGATGGGCGTGATGAGCGCGAATGCGATGAGTTCCTTCATCATCCTGCTGTTATCTCCTCCGTCCATGAGCGTCACCGATGACAGCGAGAACATGTCCGCGAACTTGTGGATGCAGAGACCTATGGCGGCCATCAGTCCGACGGTCTCCCCGGCCATGAAGAGTGCGGCGAGGATCAGTCCGTCGCATATCGCATGTATTCCAAGACCTACGTAGAGTCCCAATGTTCCGACGTTATGGTTGAGCTCCTCCTTGGACCTGCTGTTGTGGGTGATGTACGACTCCACGGCCATGATCAGCAGGAATGCGGCCGCCAGAACAATCATGGCATAATGACCGGAAATGCCTGCCTCTTCGCTCTCCTCCATCCCTTCCGGGATCAGTATCAGCAACAGGAGCCCCAGGAACAGTCCTGCACTCACCGCTATCAACGCGTGTATGCGTTCTTCATCCATCGTTCTGGATCTCGGGAGATACGCCCCGAAGACCGAGAACACCACGAGCAATGCGGCGAACAACAGGAATGTGATTATCGCTTCCATGAATGCCCTGTTGTCAAGATGTTATTAAAACCTTAGCCATATGTTAATAACAAATCGCCGGCCAGAAGCCGATGGATAATAAAAACCGAAACCGGGAAGAAGGTTGTTTGGCACCCGAAGGTGCCAAAGAAGAAGCATCGAAGATGCGTGAGTGGGGGCAGAGGGATTTGAACCCCCGTCAGCGGGTTTCCACTACGGGAGGAGCTACCTCCCGCGGAATCAATGAGTCATCGCTCCAGTTAATCATCAACTGTCAGCAAACCCATTTACAATCACGCTCAATAACTGGAGCCCGCCAGTCTGCCAGGTTAGCCTATACCCCCTGGAGAGTGATGGTAAATCACTGCTTACGCATCTTCGCTTCTTTCTTTCTTCTTCTCATTTTCTTCTTGCGCCATTTCCAACGCTGGTTACCGCGTTTCTTCCAGGCGCGTGAGCCTCTCTTCATCTTGATCCTTCCTTGGATTTGTCATCGTTATGGCGATGCATCCAGGCGGGCCCGTCGGGATTCGAACCCGAGGCGTCTGGCTTAGAAGGCCAGCGCTATATCCTGGCTAAGCCACGAGCCCACTCTTCCCCTCCATCGGCTACTATAATTTAAAGGTTTGTTAATGGAAAGGGGCCTCAAAACACGTTGTGAAAGGGGGTCTGGCTGACCCCCTGGAAAGGTTTGATCGGAGCATCCTCACGAAGAGGGGATATAGTTGCTCCAAGGGATGTTGTTGATGTAGTCGAAGATCGACCCGTATCCCATGTACTGGCAGAACGCCTCCGCGATGCAGAGGACACCGAGGATGAACAGGATGGGCCAGCAGTTCAGGATCGTTCCGAACACCTTGACGATGGCCTCGGCGAAGTTCAGGAGACCGTATACGATGGCTCCGGCGATGAATGCGACGATGATCCTCGGCCATCCGGAAGCAAGGAACGACAGGTCGACCCCTGCGACCTCGACACCGTTGAGATTCGCAAGTGCCAGATACACCAAGGCCATAACGAGGATACCGACGACCACGGCGATGTGGACCTCACGGATGGGCCTGATTATCAGCGTGAACGCCGCCAGTGCGATCAGGAGCAGCGTGTAGCTCTGGGCGTGGAATCCTTCCGTGACCGCCAGGACAACTATGAGCACTCCCAGCACGGCACCCAACGCGACGAAGAGCTTGTACTTGGTGGACTCCTTGTCCTTGAGATAGAAGACCACGATGATGATGGCCATCAATCCACCGAGCAGAAGAATGATAGGGGACAGGTACGTGAAGAACCAGTCCGGCAGGTACTCTTCCAATAATGACATAGTCGGTATATCGGCTTCTCAAAAATAAAGGGATGCCCCTTACGGGGCATATTGTATCAGCAGACCTTGGTGCCTGCGGTGGGTCCAGCGCTCTCGTCCCAGATCTCTGCGACGTCGAACGTCCACACTGCGAAGCACGGGAGGTTCACGGCGGCCATCTTGGCCTTCATGTCATCGAACACAGGTCCGCTGTCCGAGCGTACGGGGTTCTTGAGGATGATCTCGTATGCCTTGGGTCCCGCAGCTATGGCGATCGCCGCCTTGCCTGTGTCCTTCAGGTTCTTAGATGCCCTCTTCATGAGGATCTCCCCGACCCCTGCCTTTCCGTCGGGTGTCGCGAAGATGCTCCCGCATACGATGGCGTGGGGCTGACCCTCGGAGGACGATGTCACGAGGATCTTCACGGTCTCTTTAGCTGCTATGAGTTCCATGATATCTTTCGGTATGGCTACCATTTGTACCACCGGATGAATGGATTTATTTGGATACTATTTATAGGTAATGAGCCAGCCTTCGACGATTGGCGACGAATCTGGGAATGAATTGCTTTCACCTATCTCAATTCTTCACCCCCAATGAATTTACTTAAATCAGGCTGAGAGTAAACCATCCGATGTATGAATCCTTCGAGGACGAACCCTCCGCAATACAAGAGCTGACATTCGAATCGATCGACAGGTTCGTCGGCGAGAAACTCAGGGTAGGGGCCCACATCTCCGGGTTCATCACGGATCGGGGCATATACGACAACTATGCCTGCTTCATGTCGGATCAGTGCCCCTGGCACATAGTCCTCGAGGCTGATGAGTGCCAGATGTCCTTCATAGGTCCTCTCCCGGTGCAGCTCGAATGCTGCTATTCCTTCATCAGGGACCTGTGCCCGTACCTTAACAGAATCGCCAGCGCCGGACTCTACCGCCGCTTCCCCACCCCAGCCATTCTGGAGTCCCTGGTGAACGCCGTGATCCATTTCGATGCGAGGGAGGGGAGGACGATCCACGTATCGGTCTCCGACAGCGTCATGGAGGTCGTGTCCCCCGGAGGCATGGCGTCATCAGAGGGACAGAACGACATGACGCTCGCCTCACCGAGGAACCGCAGGATGGCAGAGTTCCTGTCCTCGATCAAGTACGCCACACTTCGCGGCAAGGGATTGGCCAGAATCAGGAGGTGCTACCTGAACACGGGCATGGTCCCCGCCGTCACGGTGAAGGACGATAGCTTCTGCATCCGCCTGCCCTCGGTGGAGCATCCGCTGAAACATCCTGATTGCACGGAAAGGGTGGTCTGCTATCTGAGGGAACGTCCGGGATCCACCATGGAGAGGATATCGACCGATCTGATGCTGTCCATATTCACCCTGAAGAAGGTCATGGCGGTGCTCGAGGACGACGGAAGGGCGTTCGAGCTGGGAAGGGGCGCCGACAGGAAGGCGTTCCTCACGGATCCGAGGGAGACCGTTACTGCAGATGGCCCGTCTGATGACCGACCCGGCGGTCCGTCATCCGGGAATGAAAGAAACAAATACCCAACACGCGGATTCCGTCCGCATGACCGAAGGCATCCTGGGTGTCATCCTTTGTCCCATGCTCGACGACAACTTCGTATACAGCGTGAAGAAGGACCCGGAAGAGAAGAACATATACATCGTGGAAAGCGACAGCACATCGTCGATCAAGAGGAAGCTCGACCATAACGGCATCCCGTACTCCATGGTGTCATGGGACGATGTCGTCGGACGGATCTTCGAACCCGCGAAAGGGTTCAGCATACTCATCTGCACCATCAACCTGGGACTCCATGCCAAACCTGAGGTCCTCAAGAGCACCGTGGAGGATCTGACGATAGACCTTCAGCCCTTCGTGGACGCGATCGCCTTCTACCTGGGCACCTGCGGGAACTTCGACTGGAACATCCCCAAATGGTGCAAGGAGAAGGGATTCAAGCCCAGCCTCATGTTCACCGACGAGAACGGGTGCCTATGCCACGACTGCGTGGGCGTGAACATCTCCGGCGGTCCGAGGTACACAGAGCTCCAGAAGAAGTACACCGGACACTTCTACCTGTTCCCGGCCATGGCCAACAACTTCGACGAGTTCATGAAGGCAGACGCGGCGGATACGGCGGCATTGGAGGAAAGCCTCACCGACGAGATGAGGGAGGTCCTGGGCATCGAGAAAGGTCCCGACGGATACCTCAGATGGCTGCTGGCCCAGGGGGACTACAAGTATATCCTGACCATCGATACGGGCATCGGAGAGAGGGAAAACTTCGAGAAGGATACCAAATCGGTCGCGGAGAGGACCGGTCTCAAGGTCAAGGTTGCCGAGCCCGGCTGGGCCAACCTAGGACCGACGGACGCCATCTACAACGGGAGCAAAGCACTGCTTTCCCACTGAAAAGAGAGTCTAAATGTTACCACGCGACCCTACCGCACCCATACAGTAACACGAATTTGAGAAATATTATTAATGAACCCGCCATACCACTTGCTATGAGGAGAATCGCAATCTACGGCAAGGGCGGAATTGGGAAATCCACCACTTCTTCGAACATATCTGACGCCTTGGCGGAATCCGGACTCACGGTGATGCAGATAGGATGCGATCCCAAAGCGGATTCGACAAGTCTCCTCACGGGCAGGAGCATACCGACGGTCCTGGAGACCATGAGGGACAATCCTGACCGTACCCTGGATGACATGGTGTTCAAGGGATCCAACGGCGTCCTCTGCGTTGAATGCGGGGGCCCGCGTCCCGGCACGGGCTGTGCCGGAAGAGGCATCATCGCCGCGTTCCAGGAACTGGACAGGCTCGACGCCATGGACGTCTACAGACCGGACGTGATCATATACGACGTCCTGGGCGATGTTGTGTGCGGCGGTTTCGCGATGCCTATACGCAACGGATACGCCAGGGATGTGTTCGTCGTGACATCCGGCGAGAGGATGTCGCTCTACGCAGCAAACAACATAGCCACGGCGGTCAACGAGTTCCGCCGCGACGGATACGCCCGCTTCGGCGAACTGATACAGAACTCCAGAGGCGTGGAGGACGAGGACGGCATCATAGATGCTACTGCCAAGAAACTCGGGACCGAGGTCATATTCAGACTCCCCAGGTCCCAGACGGTGCAGGAATGCGAGAAGAGGGATACGACCGTCGTCTCCGGTGAACCGGATTCGGACATGGCCAGACTCTACCGCGGACTTGCGAGGACGATCTACGAGCGCTCCGAGGACATCAAGGGCGGACTGAGACTGGATGATTGCAAGGAGTGTGAGGATTGTGAGTAAAGGGATAATCATAGTAGGATACGGAACAAGAAAGGGCAACCTGGAGGAGGTCCTCCAGATACAGGCCCGGAGGCTCAGATGCAGAGGATGGGAGAACGTGGGTATCGCCTACTTCAGGGTCAGCACCCCCACCATCCCCGACGCGATCGACGAGATGGCCAGGAAGGGTGTCGACGAGATCGTCATGATCCCCTACTACATCGCAGAAGGGACCCTCACCAAGGAACTGATCCCCGAGAAGGTCGGTATCGAATGCGAGGACGGGGAGATAGACGTCGACGGAAAGAACGTCATCATCCATATCGCGCCCGCCTTCGGACTCAGCTACTCCCTCACTAACATCATACTTGACAGGATCGCGGACGCCGGAGGCGACAGGGACTGCGGAATCCTCGTGCTCGGGCACGGGACAAGATACAGGGCGCTCTCCAACAGGAATGTCGTCAAGACCAACATGGAGAGGCTCCAGGGTCTCGGTTATTCCCATGCTCTCTATTCGTTCAACGAGTTCTGTGAGCCCAGCATCAAGGATACGCTGGACGCCCTGGAGAAACAGGGTGTGAAGAAGATCATCGCGATTCCCCTGTTCATCGCCATGGGTCTCCACCTCGGAGAGGAGATCCCCGAGCAGCTCGGGATCCCAGCATACAGCGGCGGCGGGGAGATAACCGTGAACGGAAGGAAGATACAGCTCTGCTACACCCGCCCGGTCGAGGACGACCCCCGCCTGGTGGACAACATGGACAGTAAGGTCAGACATTATCTGGGCGAGTGAGATGAAGGTACTTCTGCTGGATATGACCCACGGCGGTCAGGTTCTCGCACCCCTGTTCAAGGATGAGGGGTACGACGTCACCGTCTGTGACGTGTACAAGATTGCCCCCGAATCCATGCTGGATTCGCTCAGGGACATCGGTGCGGAGGTCTGCGTGGGAATGCCCACACCGAGACATTACGACCTGGTATCCATGCCATGCCACTGCCCCGACATATTCCTGGAGGGCTGCACCTATGACCAGCGCATCTGGTATTCTCAGGCCGTCAACCGCTTTATGAACGACAAAAGATTCAGGATCGAGGTCACCGGGGTCAAGGGAAAGACCAGCACCTGCTACATGCTGGCACATATCCTCGCCAATGCGGGGAAGAAGGTCTATCTGGGCTGCTCCAGGGGGGCCGGCCCGTACACCAGGGAGGGTCACAGGATAGATGCCCTGAAGAGCATCGCACCCCCGTACCTCTTGGACCTGCCCGAGGGTGACTACGACGTCATGATCTGCGAGATCTCCCTCGGTGGATCCGGCAAGGCCGACATCGCTTGCATAACCAACCTCCTCGAGGACTACGGCATAGCTAAGAATACAAGACGCGCCGAGGAGGCCAAGAAGGACATCCTCACGGACAAGGTCAACATCGTACTGGAATCGGAGAAGGACATCTGGTCGAAGTACGGCAAACCATTGAGACTGTCCAAAAAGAAGGTCACGGTATCGCAGAGGCCGGTGTTCGGAGAACCCCTGGAGGTCACCGTGGATTACAGAGGACTCCACAAGGTATCCCTTGACGGAAGTTATCTGGCACTGCAGTATCTGGAGGCCATGGACATGGCCCTCGAGGTCTGCGATGCGATGGACATCCCCGTTGATGCGGTCATCGATGCCATCTCATCGTTCAGGGGCGTTCCGGGAAGGGGAGAGGTCCATTACAGGGGCGATGTCAAATACGTAGTGGAGCGCAATCCGGGGATCTCTCACATGTCGGTGAGGCGCACCCTGGAGACGCTAAGGACCATGGATTCCCTGAAGGACGCCGTGATCATCATCGATCCCGTCTCCAAGAAGGTGTGCGACAAGCTCGACCGCGACCTGATAGAGGAGGTCGTGAGGGAATACGGGGCGGAACTCATAGTCACACCGGGGGACGGTACCGAACCGGACATCCCGGAGCATGCAAAAACCGTAGTGAGAATGACCAAGGAAGGCTACCAATGAGCAACGTCTTCCACCCCCGTCCCAATCCGATCGTCGCTGCGATGTACACCGCCAGGGACATGAACATCGACGTGATCGTCATGCACGGTCCGGCGGGATGCTCCTTCATGGCATCCAGACCGCTGGAAAACGCAGGGGTGCGCGTCGTCACCTCATCTATGAAGGACAACGACCTTATCTTCGGGGGAGCGGCTCCCCTGGAAAGGGCCATCAAGGACGCGAAGGAAAGGTTCAACCCTAGGACCATGGCGGTCATAGGCACATGTGCTAGCACCATCATCGGGGACGATATCGGGGCCGTCATCGGCAGGGTGGATCTCGGGGACACGGTATGCTTCCCTATCGATTGCCACGGATGCATGGATAACAACACGGAAGGTGCCATCCGCGCACTCAAGGCAGGCGCCAAGGCGGGTATAATCCCTAAGGAGGAATCCGACCGTCAGGCCGCACTGCTAAAGGCCGCCACCGCCTTGGAGAAGAACAAGGGGATGGCAGGCAAATCCTATCTCAAGCCTGCGGAGAGTCTCACGAAACTCTCGGTATGCAAGAGGATCGCAGAGACACTAAGGAACAACGGGAAGGTCGCCGTGGTGATGGTGGCCAAGAAGGAACTCGCATACCGCTTCGCGGACATGTTCCCGGCCGTCGACGAAGCCCGCAAGGCACTGGGGGGGAGCACCCTCTTCGTGGCCAACCTGGACAGGGAGAAGGGCCTTCCAAGGATCAGGGGCTACTGCGACGACATCCTGAAGGACCTGGAATCCAAAGATGTGAAGATCGATAGCATCGTCGGCGGACTTGACGAATACGCAGTCATCGGCGATGAGATGAGAACGATAGTCGACGGTTTCAAACCGGACCTCACCGTAATCCTCGGAATTTGCCACGCATACCCAGGACTCGACGAGAACTGTATACTTGTCACCGACCAGCCCCGCGAGCTGGCCAACTATCTCGAGCAGGGATTGTCGGCGGTCGGGGAGGTCGGGAGCCACGGTCTCGTAATGGGCGCGAACGGCATCATCACACTGGAGACCGCGCAGACCCTGAGGGAGCTGACGGAATGAAGGGATTCATTATCGCCGGGACGGGAAGCGGTGTCGGAAAGACGTCCGTCACGACCGGCATCATGTCGTTACTGTCCAAGAAGTACAAGGTCCAGGGGTTCAAGGTCGGGCCCGATTTCATCGATCCAATGTACCATTCGGCAGCCACCGGCCGTCCGTGCAGGAACCTGGACTCGTTCATGATGGACGACGGCACGATCCGCAATCTTGTCGGATACGCCTCGAAAGGTTCCGACGTGTGCGTCGTTGAAGGGGTCCGCGGCCTCTACGAGGGTTTCACGGGGGATTCCGACATCGGTTCCACCGCGTACATCGCGAAACTCCTGAAGCTTCCCGTGATACTCGTGATCGATGCCGGTTCTCTGACGCGCAGCACGGCCGCGATACTGAACGGGTTCAAGGCGTTCGACCCCAGCGTAAACATAGCGGGGGTCATCCTCAACAAGGTCTCGGGATCACAGCACTCGTACAAGCTGGATGTGGCAATGTCCACGTACTGCAGCGACGTCAAGGTCGTCGGGAAGATCCGCAAGGATAGAGAGAACACCCTTGGACAGAGACATCTGGGCCTCAACACGATTGTGGACCCCGAGAGGAGCGGATTGGATTGCCTCGAGAGACTGGTGGACACTCTGGACATGGACGTCCTCATGGGCATCGCGGAAACCACCGATTCCGATCTTCCGACAAAATCCCCTTATGTCGAAAGGAAGGCCAATGCCAAGATCGCAGTCCCGTTCGACGACGGCTACTGCTTCTACTACCGTGAGAACCTGGAATGCCTCGAGTCATCCGGATTCAAGGTGGAGAGGTTCAGCCCTGTCGCCGGAGACAATCTCCCTGACGCGGATGCGGTCTACCTAGGCGGAGGGTATCCGGAGCTCCATGCCGATGAGATCTCATCGAACAAGGACTTCCTCGAGGGAGTCAGGAACATGTCGCTGGAAGGCGCGCCGGTCCTGGGAGAGTGCGGCGGACTTATGAGCATGTGCTCGGGCATGGTCGATCCCCGGGGCAAGAGGCACGACATGATCGGATTATTCGGATGCGATTCGGTGTTCGTGAACAAGCGCCACGGACCCACCTACGTAATGGCCGATGCGAACAGGAACAACCCTCTGTTCACGGGCTCGGTGAGAGCACACGAATACCATTATTCAGAGATATGTGCCAGCAAGGACGAGGTCTACGGTTACGACCTCAAGAGGGGCGCAGGGATCATGGACTCCAAGGACGGCCTCGTGGCAAGGAATTCATTAGGCACATACATGCACCAGCACGCCTTGTCCACAAAGGATTGGGCGAAGGGATTCTGCGACAAGCTGAACTGATCAGAGGCTCTCCTTCAGGATCTGGCGGATGTCCTCGCGGGATAGCTTCACGAAACCGCTGTCCAGCATGACCGTTCCGTCGAGGATGTCGTCGAACATGTCCTCGGTGACCCCGAGCTCCTTCAGGTCCATGCTGACGCCCAGCTTCCTCATCCAGGACTCCGTCGCTCTCAAACCCTCATCCGCAATCTCCTCGTCGGTCTTCCCCTCCGGATCCACGCCCCAGACGTTCTCGGCGAACCTGACGAACTTGGGCAATCCGTACGGAAGGACCTTCCTGTAGTATGGTAGTGAGATTGCAGACAGTGTCATCCCGTGGGTGGCATCCGTGTGCGCGCCTATGGAATGGCCGATCTGGTGGACCATCCAGTCCGTCCTCTTGCCTCTGGAGAATAGCTTGCACAGGGCGATCGTGGCGGACCACATTATGTTGGACCTGGCCTCGTAATCCTCCGGATCCTCGACCGCGATCAGCGAGCTGTGGACCACGGATTTCATCAGACCCTCCGAGAGGTAATCGGTGGTGTTGTCGTCCTCGTCGGAGAAGTACTGCTCGCAGACATGGCTGAAGATGTCGTATATCCCGGCAACCATCTGCTTCCTCGGGACGGTCATAGTGAACCTGGGATTCAGTATCGCGAACCTCGGATAGTTCTCCGGTCCGAACACATGCTCGTACTTCAGTCTCTTCTCCGAATTTGTGAGCACCGCGCCGCCGTCCATCTCCGATCCCGTACCCGCCATCGTGAGCACCACACCTATGGGGATGAGCTCGCAGTCCTGTGTCTCCTGACGTATGTAATACTTCTCCCAGGGATCATCCTGGCACATCACAGATGCGGCAAGTATCTTCGCATAATCCACGCAAGATCCCCCGCCCACGGCTAAGAGAAAGTCAACCTTGTTCTCCCTCGCTATGCGGATGCCCTCGTAGAGCTTCTCCAAAGTGGGGTTGGGCATCACGCCGGGATCCTCGATCACGTTCTTCCCGCTCTTCCTGAGCTTCTCCATGACGAGGTCGTAGATCCCGTTCTTCTTGATGGAGCCCCCGCCGTAGATCAGTTGGACGTTCTTCCCGTAGTTGGGGAGTTCCTGGTCCAGATAATCGAGCGCATCCTCACCGAAATAGAGCTTGGTCGGGTTTTGAAAGATGAAATTGCCCAGCATCTCATCGCCAGAATGAAAAGCGGATTGTTGGTTTATAGAATCTTTCAGGTTACAATAGAAGGGAAGATGGCCTTCGCCCGCTGGGCTTTGGGCCGCTTTCGCGACCACCATACGGGTCTTATCAGGATGTTTAATCATCTGTAATCTCTGTATTTAAAAGCTGACCTACCTCGTCACTAATGACTGAATGGTGTAATAATAATGCTGGCACATGCACCCATCATGATATGCACTCATACGATTTCCTCAGTTGCCTGATTTTCGATCTCGTGATACCGAAGGCGAGAACCGCGGCGACGAAACATGCGAAGACCATCCCCGCGCACATGATCTCTATCGATGTATCACACAACAGGCCCAGCATCAGCGATGTCAGCCCCGTGCGAGTGAACGAGATCAGCAAGGAGTACATCGGCAGCCTCATGGCCTGAAGCATGGCATTGCTGACGAACACCATCCCGACCGCGGGGATCATGAACGCGTTCACACGCAGTATCGTGGCCAACTCCTCCCTCAGCGGGATCATGGTCTCCGATACGCTGAACGGTATGACGATCCACTGCGCGAACAGCAGGAACACGGCCATCACGACCACCGATGCGGTGATGGCGACCCTGATGCACAGCTTGTACGCCTCGATGCTCTTCTCGGGCCTCTTGGCGCCGAGATTCGCGGATGCCACGGGCGTCAGCGACATGGCGAAGGAGTTATGGATTATCACGGCGAACATAGCCATGCGGAAAGGCAGCGAGAACAGCACCACGCCGTCGATGCCGGCGCACTGTATGACGAACAGGCGGTTTATCGCATCCAGTACATCCATCAGGAACATCTCCGTCAGCTTCGGCGCGCCGATGTGCATGATGTCCTTCACGCAACCAGGGTCGAAGCGATACCCCTTGAATGACATGGGCACCGTGGTCCTCTTGGAGAAGTACAGGTAGAGCATCAGGACCGTGGAGATCACGTTGGCCATCGCCGTGGCGATACCGGCACCGGCGACGCCCATGTTCATGGCATAGATCAGGATCGGATCCAGTATGATGTTGGCCATCGTTCCCGACATCATCACGTGATTGGATCTCCTGGCCGCACCCTCCCCTCTCAGGAACCCCGCGAGGGTCGGCGTCATCACCTGGGCGATGTTGCAGATTAGGATCGGTGTGAGATACGATGCCCCGAGGTCAGCGACCTCCTCGGCCCCCATCCATGCCATCATCGGGTCGATCAGCAGGAACACGAAAGGCGCCAGGATCACGGCGGAGACTATCGACAGGACTACACCCTGAGAAACGGTGTTCCTCGCCCCATCCAAGTTCCCGGCACCTATGTGCCTGGAGATCATGACGTTGCATCCGAGTCCCATCCCGATGCCGACATCGAAGATGACCCAGTACAGCGGATTCACCGCCTGTATGGCACTGATGGACTCAGATCCCAGGCCGGAGCACCACGCCATGTCGGCGAGCATATTGACCTGCGCCACCATTATGGAGATCATGAACGGGATGACCATGTGGAATATGGCCTTCCTCGGTTCGCCGAGCATTATCGCGGTCTCTTCCTTCGGATCGACCTTCGCGAAGATGCCCATTTCACTGCCTCCGGATGGCTGATGCAATCGTATTAGATTTTCATATCCCGAGTAGGATGGGTCTTGTGGATTGAGTTGCCAAGGAAAACACGATCTCGGCGGCATCCACAGTGCTATGACTTCGATTCCGCATACCGCCCTTGTACCGGTATCTTGCGGACTTAGTGTTCCCCAGCCTCTCGACCTTCCCCTCAGCCATCAGCCTCTTCACCGCTTTCTGGATGGTATATACACTGACATTCGGGATCACCGCCCTTATCTGGGCCATGGACATCGGCACTATCGCCTTGGCCAATATCCCCTCTACGGTCTCCGTGCGACCTATCCTCTTCCCGTCCACCAGCACGAACCTGGTATCCAGATCGATGTAGCATTCCAGCAGCGTCCTCAGGAAGTATCTGATGAACGGAATGTACGTCCAGCGGTTCTCCCTCCATCCCTCGGACGAATCCCCCAGAGCATCATAGTACGCCTGCTTCGTCATCGATATGTGCTCATCCATGGATATGTACCTGCACACATCGATCCCCTCTCTGTACAGCATCAGCATCGTCAGGAGCCTGGACGTCCTCCCGTTGCCGTCGATGAATGGGTGTATGCACAGGTAGTCCACAATGACGCACGGTATGTACAGCAGCGGTTCGTATCTTTGGATGGTCAGCTTCTGATATGCGATGCACAGCTGTTCCATGTGATCCTCGGTCTCGGATGCTGGGACGGGCTCGTACACGATGTACCTCCTACCGTCGGGCCTGATGCCGATGATGACATTATCCCTTTCCTTATAGGCCTCCCTGTCCGACTCTTTGGTGCGGAGTGCTGTGTGGAGCCCTATGATGGTCTTGCGGTCGAATCCGATGTCTTCATGCCCCGTATGGATCCAGTCATACGCATCACTGTATCCGGCAATCTCCTCCTCGGAATAGTTCAGAGGAGTACCTCCCCTGAGAACAATCTCCCTTATGCGCTCGTCGGTGGTGATTATCCCTTCGATCTCGTTCGAGTACTTGACAGAGGCCAGCTTTGCGACCTCTTCCATCCTGACATAGTCCTTGGAGTACTCTTTGCGCCTTATGCCGTCCATGGCGCGAATCCTGGAGATCTCCGAAAGCATCCTGACGATGTCCTGCGGCAGGTCCCCCAATATCTCGGAATAATCGAATCTGTGCATAAATGAAATAATTATTTAGGTACTATTTATGAAATTCTACCTAAATAATTAGATGATTCATAGATTATTTAGGTATTAAACTAATAATAGTACCTAAATATCTATTGCTATTGACCGAAGAACTACACAGATTAGATAACCAGCAAGGATTCCAGAGAATGAGTCTGCAATCATGGTAAAACAGTTCATTCTGACTGATAGCCAGACCTCGAAAGTGTTCCCAACAGTGTGATGGTTTAGAAAAGAATGGTGGACAGGGCGAGATTCGAACTCGCGACCTCTACAATGCCAATGTAACGATCTTCCAACTGATCTACCTGCCCAGAGGATAATCGCACATAGACTTGGCATAATTAAAGGTTTGGATTAGTGACTGTGGATTGCTCGAACCTGTAGACCTCGCCCTTGATCTTGGTGGGGTACTTGTTGTTGACACAGGCCAGGCACAGGTCGTCCTCCTTGAATCCAATAGCCTCGATGAGTCCGGGGAGGCTGATGTATCCGAGGCTGTCCGCTCCGATGATCTCGCGGATCTCCTCGACCGTGTGCTTGTTCGCGATGAACTGATCCCTGGTCTTCATATCGACGCCGTAGAAACAGGGCGCGATGACAGGAGGGCATCCGATACGGACGTGGACCTCCTTGGCCCCGGCGTCCTTCAGCATGCCGATGAGGATCTTCAGGGTGGTTCCCCTGACGATGCTGTCGTCGATGATCACTACCTTCTTTCCGTTGACGACGGACTTGATGGGGATCATCTTCATTGAAACAGCTGTTTCCCTGAGCTTCTGCTCCGGAAGGATGAAGGTCCTGCCTGCGGCACGGTTCTTCATGAATCCCTCCTCGTAGGGGATGCCCGCTTCGATAGCATATCCGATCGCGTGCGCACGTCCCGAGTCCGGGATGGGCATGACGAAGTCCGCGTCTGCGGGGCATTCCTTGGCCAGGATCCTTCCGATGTCCCTGCGGACGTCGTAGACGGTCCTGCCGTCGATGACGGAATCCGGCCTTGCGAAGTAGACCCACTCGAACATGCAGTGCGCACGGGAGTGCTCCTTCTCCGCCGGTGTGAACTTGTAGCCGTTGGTGGTGATCTCGCAGACCTCTCCGGGCTGGACATCCCTGATGATCTCTCCCTTGAGGGCGTCGATGGCGGAGCTCTCCGAGACGAGGATGTACCCTCCGTCGAGCTTTCCGAGGATCAGGGGCCTGAATCCGTACCTGTCCCTGAATCCGAAGGTCCTTCCGTTGATCGTGAAGACCACTGAGTAGGCTCCGTCCAGCTCGTCCATCAGCTTGTGGACCGCCTGGATGGGGTTGTTGTCGACAAGGTACATTCCCAGCAGCTTCAGGATGAGCTCGCTGTCGGAGCTGGTGAAGAACACCCAGCCCTCCTTCATGTACTTGTCCTTGAGTTCAGAATAATTGGTGAGCTCGCCGTTGTGTGCGATAGCGATCTCGCCGAAGTTGGTGGCCACGTTGAGCGGCTGGGCATTCTCGTAACCGTTTGCGCCCAGCGTCGCATATCTCACATGGCCTATCCCGGAGTGCCCGGGAAGCTTGGAAAGGGAATCGGAAGGTATCGCAACGTTAACGAGACCCTGACCCTTGACGGTCCTGATCGCCGCTCCGTTGTATACCGAGATCCCCGCGCTTTCCTGTCCGCGGTGTTGGATGATCATTAGGGCCGTGTACAAATCCGACGCTACGTCGTAATCAGCCGAGATCGCTACTACGCCACAGCTGTGATTCGGACCGGCCATAAGGCATCACTCGCGGAGTTTTGCCCAAGCGTATGTTCTCATCTTTGCGGTCTTTCCGTAGCCGCAAGAAGCGCATACTCCCTTCCTTACGTGGTATGCGCGCTTTCCGCACCTGCGGCAGGGGATGTGTGTCTTGAACTTGTTGTGTCTTCCCTGTGCGGGTGTTCCTGCTCCTGACATTTTCTATCTCTCCTTTGTGGATTGTAATCGTATTGTCCCCGCGGACAATCGCATCTCACGGTATACCGTGTATGCTACCTTTCGACACCTATAAACAAAATATATTTTAAGGTATCGTGCCCGGGCGTCACACGAAGGCACCTATGGCGGGTGCGTCCAGGCGGTCCATGTCGTAGAATATTATGGCCTCCTTCACACCCTCCGCACCCGTCCCGATGTGCATGAAGCTGTCCAGCATGGACATCCTCCACAGGAGGTCCATCACGGTCACGGCCATGCTGCCGAAGTAGGCGTTGGTCATGTCGTCCTCGTAACCGTTCATGTCCATCATCGAGAACACGCTGCCCATGAAACTGTCCCTCTGGTTCAGCGTGTTGATGTAGTCTGTGAGGACCTTCCTGCCCTCCTCGTCGGGGACCTTCAACTTGATGTCCTTGGCCTCGACGGATCCCTTGCGGATGAGGTCCCCCGCATCGTCCATGACATTCCAGTCGACCTTCCCTCCCGATGCCATGAACATGTTCCAGTTCCACTGCGGGTCGCAGTACACCGGGACGTTGAGCGGATCTGATGATGACATCGAGTCCATGGCGAGGTCCATCCCCGCCTCCTGGAGCGATTCCATGTCGAGCTGCGTCTCCGGATGCGTCCCGGCAAGGGCCATGATCGGCTCTATCTGGCTCATATCCATTATGCGGCTGAGGTATCCCAAATCGGTAAACATCGAGACGTTCTCGGCGACGGTCATGCGGAGCATGGACGGATCCTGGTAGACCCCCGCCTCCTTGCAGTTGGCAAAGAACTCCCTGTAGACCTCCTTGGACTCGGCCAGGGCCTGCTCGATCCTCTGGTCCGCGGCCTTGACCAGCGCCTTCGCTTCAGTCAGTGCGTCGGAGCCCGTGTTGTCCCATGCGCCCCTGCAGGACAGGTCCAGTTCGACCTTGATCCTGTCGCTGGCGTAGATGTGGTAAGGGAACTGCCTGCAGTACGCCGTACGGTGGTCGTAGACCTTGCAGCGCCTCCCCTCCAGGAACACGCACGAACCGCATCCCTTCTTCAGTGCCAGCGCACTGTAAGGCTGGGGACCCTTGGTCCTGACCAGGAACTGAGGATAGTTCTTCTTGAAGAACGGACGCTCCTCCGGCAGAACCTCCGGCTGGCAGAGGCAGCACATGCCGCACTGCTCGGGGCAGCTGACGCGCCTTCCGGCGATCTCGGAATAATCCACTTCGTAATCAGGCAAACATATCCTCTCCGATACGGTCGCCGCAGAATTCCCCGCCCTCTATTTGAACATCTCCCCTTACCATGACCGTGTCCGGGAATATCGCCTCCATGCCGCCGTACTGGGTATGGCCGCATTTGCTGTGGAGGCTGTGTACGTCTATCTTGGTGACCTTCCTCATGTCGAATATGGCGAGGTCCGCGTCCTTGCCGACAGCGATACCACCCTTCGGCAGGGAGAATGCGTCAGACGGTGCCTCCGAACCCATCCTCACCGCCTGCGAGAGCGGTATGATCTGCTTGCGGACCATGTTCATCAGGATGGGCATGGTCGTCTCCACCCCGGGCATCCCGCCGGGTGCGGAATCGAAGTCCTGGCTCTTTTCGGCGACGGTATGCGGGGCATGGTCCGTGCCTATCATCGTTATATCCCCCGCGAGGAACCTCTTGTACAGGGCATCGCGGGACGCCATGTCCCTGATCGGAGGATTGACCTTGAAATACTGGTCGGTGTTGCGGTCGACCTCGAACATCATGTGGTGCATGGTGACCTCGGTGGTGAACCCCGCATCCCTGGCGAGGTCCAGCCCCTCTGACGTGGTGATGTGGCAGATGTTGATCTTCTTCCCGCGGAAGTTCTTGGCCAGCCTCCTGATGGCGTTGTGCTCCGCGGATGCGGGGCGATTCCTCAGGTGGTCCCTGGTGCACTTCTCGGGTTCGCGGAGGATCATGCTGTCGTCCTCCGCGTGGACGCTGACCCTCTTGCCGGTGGACAGCGCGTCGGATACCGCCGGGATCAGCTCCTGGTCGTCGTTCAGCAGGATGTTCCCAGTGGTGGAGCCCATGAACAGCTTGAATCCGGGGACGTACTTCGCCATCATGGCGGAGTTGGTCTCGGGCGTTATGGCCGCGAAGAGACCGTAATCCACGTGCGACCTGCCCCTGATGTGCGCCTTCTTCTCCATGAGGGTGTCGAGGTTGTAAGCCGCGGGTTTGGTGTTCGGCATATCCAGAACGGTGGTCACGCCGGCATGTACCGCCGCGAGAGTCCCGGTGGAGAAATCCTCCTTCTGGGTCATACCAGGGTCCCTGAGGTGCACATGGGGGTCTACGAAGCCGGGGAGCACGGTCATGCTCGTTCCCAGCTCTATCCTGTTCTCGCCGCCGCTGACGTAGCTGCCTACGGCTACGATCTTCCCCTCGTTGATGCCTATCTCGGTGTACTTCAGCTCGCCGCCGACGTACGCCCTGCCCATCAGGACTGTCTCTATGTCCATGTCACTCAGCGCACTTGGAATCCGGATCCTTCACCTTGACCTTCTTGGTCTTGGCGGGGCAGTCCTTGTTGGCATTGCAGGCGGCCTTCCTGGCCTCCTTCTCGAAATCCCCTGCGGCCTCCTTCATGAAATCCGGGATCGGTGCGATCTCGGCCATTGCGGAAAGGCCGGCGATCAATTCGAGACCCGCGGTCAAGAAATGCTCCTGGACGACAGGGTTGGTGATCGTCTCGAACGTGGCCTTGAAGAACTCCTCGCTCTTCTTGGCGGCCCTCTCCGCCGCGACCTTGGTGGAATCCACGGCGCCCTCAGCCATCTCCTTGGCGAGGCGGGCGGTCTCCCTGGCACTTTCCTGCTGGATCTTCATGATCCTCTCGATGAGCTCCCTGTTCTCACCTACGAATTTGCTGATCTCCTCGTCTGTGACCATGTCATTCCCTCTTGAATTTGATAATGAGTTCATTGTCTATGAAATCTGCGCCCATGACCTTCGCCGACAGCAGAGAGTCCGGGAGATGGATGTTGCGCTTCTGGCTGCCCACATGGACCATCAGCGAGGACGAGTCCACGCGGAACAGCTCCACGTCCGCAGCCTCCACGAAGGGCATCTTCATGACCAGCATGTCTACGTCGCCTTCGGAGCGGAAGCTCATCGGGCTCTCCGACGAATAGGTCATGGTGGGATCCTGATCCCCGTAGATGTCCTTGGACATCATCTCGAGCATAGGCAATCCCCTCAGCTCCGTATCCCTCAGGTTGCAGTATTTGATCTCCATCGGGTCGAACGCGTCGTGGATCCTCTGCATGTTCTCCTTCTGTTCCTCGGCCTTTCTGCGGAAGTACTCGTTCTTGAGGATCTCGTCGCTCAGGACCTTGTTGACCACCAGCATGTCCACGTTCCTGTTGTACAGGCTCAGGTACGTGTACGCGCGCATGGTCTCCCTGATCACCATCTGCTCCGGGTTCAGGACCAGCCTCACGGTGGTGCAATCCGGGTCGTCCAGGATCGTGCTGACGTTCTGCATCGTGTCCTTCAGTATGTCGATGGAATCCATCACCTTGGACGACGGCAGGGGGACCGACGAGACCTTACCCACGGTGGCACGGGCCAGTGCCATGAGCTTCTTGAACGTGCTGTAGAACCTCATCACGTACCAGTTCGCTGCCTCCGGGAGGCTGAGCAGCCTCAGCGTCTCCCCCGTGGGTGCGGTGTCCATGACGATCACGTCGTACTCCCCGCTCATGTAGAACTGGTTCACGTAGAACAGTGCGGAGATCATCTCCATCCCCGGGAATATGGCCATCTCCTCCGCGGATATTGCGCCCATCCCCTGCGACACCATGAACTCAGTGATGTACGCCTGAATGTCCGCCCACTTGGTCTTCATCTCGTGGATTATGTCGATCTCCAGAGCATCGAAGTTCTCGGCAACGTGGTAGATCTCGTTACCCAGCTTCATGTCCAGGGAATCGCCCAGCGAATGGGCCGAATCCGTGCTCATGAGGATCGTACGATAGCCCATCTTCGACAGCATGTATGCCGTGGATGCGGATACCGAGGTCTTTCCGACCCCTCCCTTTCCCGTGTAGATTATCAGCCTCATGGAACACCGTCCTTACGCAGACTCTGGATATACTCCGAGATATAACGAATTTTTCAAAAAGAGAGGAAAAAGATGGTGTCGGGAAAGGGGTTCGAACCCTTGACCTTCGGATTTCCCTGGAAGAGGTCCTATTTGACCAGAACCCTATGAGTCCGACGCTCCACCAGGCTGAGCCACCCCGACGTTGATGAGGAGATTGGCTTGTTCATTATAAGCGTTTCTATCTTCGCTGTCACAACGGCACTGATGAGACCATGACAGTCTTCAATGAGATCTTCGCGGCAAAAGACAGGGGCGAACTATACAAGAAACGGCTCGCGGACAAATATAAAATCACAATCGATGATGATACACTGAGAAGCCTGGGGATATCGGCATGAGTTTGGGAGATGAGATTAGGGATTACCAAATCAGGACTGGATACAAAGACGGTTTCAGCAAGGGCTACGACGAGGGCTTTGACAAGGGGCTCGATGAGGGATACAACGAAGGACTTGATGAAGGTCGCAATGAAGGTCTGAAGGAAGGTCTGAAGGAAGGCCATAATAAGGGACTGGAAGAAGGTCTGAAGAAAGGCCGTAGTGAGATCCAAACCTCATGGATCGAGAACCTAGTTAAGACCGTCCTAGGGTTGATGTCAAGACTCGAAATCCCCCTTGGAGATGCAATCGACCTTGCCAACGTCCCAGAAGACTTCAGGATCCAGGTCTCCGAAAAGGTCCGCGAAGAACTGGAAAGGTGAAAAAAGACCATAGACCGAGCCGATCAGGCTCGGTCATTGTTTTGATGTTTGATGTCCCGGCTAACCGGGACTTTTGAGATTCACTCGGAGGCTTCCTCTGCGGGAGCTTCCTCAGCGGCCTCTTCCTCTGCAGGCTCGGCTGCGGGTGCAGCTTCCTCCTGAGCGGAGACCATCTCTTCGGGAGCGAAGACCGCCTCGGGCTCGCCCTCACCGAACTCAAGGACCTCGGACTTGCGGACCTCGATCCTCTTGATCGGGATGATGACGTGGCAAGCCTTTGCCAGATCCCTGGAGAGGTTGCCGGAGATGATCGCTTTGACGATCTCGGAGAGTGTCATCTCCTTACCCATGTTGGTGAGTGTCTCGGAGATGATGGCCCTCATTCCCTCCTCCTGGGAGGACTGGATACGCCTGTCGGCGATGGACATCGTCTTGATCCTGTACTTGAAGCCGTCCTTGGTGTAGAAGTCCACGACGTGGTCGGTCTTGGTCTTTCTGCGGCGGGTCAGCCTCCTGACGTAGTCGCTGGTGAGATCGTGTCCGACGAAGACGGTCTTGGCGTCCGTTCCCTCGGTCGCGTTGACCTTGAACTTTAGTTTGATGTGCATCTTGGAGAAGTCTCCGGTGAGGTCCTGCACTGTGACCTCTACGGTACGTCCGATGACGAACTCGGGATCCGCTGAGGGGGTCTCTCCAATCTCTGCCTCGTTGAACATCTTGGGGGCGTGGATCTTGTACCACTCCTTCGCCTTCCACTTGTCCTTGACCTTACGTGCTGCCTGGTTTCTTGCCATTATAGCCACCTTTACTGAGCCAAGCGATCATATCGTTATATTAAAAGATATGGCGGATGTTGTACCGCTATTATATAAAATTCACTCAACGAAAGTTAGATTGAGCATCGGTCCCCCTATAATCGGGGGAACGATGGAGAAAGGGAG